>NZ_CP199753.1:2717500-3052500 GCF_052655985.1 Alishewanella sp. HL-SH05 | reverse complement strand
ACTAGTCGAGTCGGCCTGCGCGGAAGATGTAACGGGGCTAAAATCATTCACCGAAGCTGCGGACTTGCATTATGTGCAAGTGGTAGAGGAGCGTTCTGTAAGCCTGCGAAGGTGTCTTGAGAAGGATGCTGGAGGTATCAGAAGTGCGAATGCTGACATGAGTAACGATAAGGGGAGTGAAAAACTTCCCCGCCGAAAGACCAAGGGTTCCTATCCCATGCTAATCAGGGTAGGGTGAGTCGGCTCCTAAGGCGAGGCTGAAAGGCGTAGTCGATGGGAAACAGGTTAATATTCCTGTACCGGCCAATACTGCGATGGGGGGACGGAGAAAGCTAGGCAAGCGCGGCGTTGGTAGTCCGCGTGAAAGTGTGTAGGTTGAGAGACTAGGAAAATCCGGTTTCTTAAGACTGAGACACGAGACGAGTCACTAAGGTGATGAAGTTGCTAACGCTATGCTTCCAGGAAAAGCCTCTAAGCTTCAGGTATTGGTGACCGTACCCTAAACCGACACAGGTGGTCAGGTAGAGCATACCAAGGCGCTTGAGAGAACTCGGCTGAAGGAACTAGGCAAAATAGTACCGTAACTTCGGGAGAAGGTACGCTCTTTGATGTGAAGCCCTTGCGGTGTAAGCATTGGAGAGTCGCAGTGACCAGCTGGCTGCAACTGTTTATTAAAAACACAGCACTCTGCAAACACGTAAGTGGACGTATAGGGTGTGACACCTGCCCGGTGCCGGAAGGTTAATTGATGGGGTTAGCGCAAGCGAAGCTCTTGATCGAAGCCCCGGTAAACGGCGGCCGTAACTATAACGGTCCTAAGGTAGCGAAATTCCTTGTCGGGTAAGTTCCGACCTGCACGAATGGTGTAATGATGGCCAGGCTGTCTCCAGCCGAGACTCAGTGAAATTGAAATTGCGGTGAAGATGCCGTATACCCGCGGCTAGACGGAAAGACCCCGTGAACCTTTACTATAGCTTGGCACTGAACATTGACCCTACATGTGTAGGATAGGTGGGAGGCTTTGAAGTTGGAACGCTAGTTCTGATGGAGCCGTCCTTGAAATACCACCCTTGTATGTTTGATGTTCTAACGTAGGTCCCTGAATCGGGATTGCGGACAGTGTCTGGTGGGTAGTTTGACTGGGGCGGTCTCCTCCTAAAGAGTAACGGAGGAGCACGAAGGTTGGCTAAGTACGGTCGGACATCGTACGGTTAGTGTAATGGTAGAAGCCAGCTTAACTGCGAGACAGACACGTCGAGCAGGTACGAAAGTAGGTCATAGTGATCCGGTGGTTCTGTATGGAAGGGCCATCGCTCAACGGATAAAAGGTACTCCGGGGATAACAGGCTGATACCGCCCAAGAGTTCATATCGACGGCGGTGTTTGGCACCTCGATGTCGGCTCATCACATCCTGGGGCTGAAGTCGGTCCCAAGGGTATGGCTGTTCGCCATTTAAAGTGGTACGCGAGCTGGGTTTAGAACGTCGTGAGACAGTTCGGTCCCTATCTGCCGTGGGCGTTGGATGATTGAGTGGAGTTGCTCCTAGTACGAGAGGACCGGAGTGAACGAACCGCTGGTGTTCGGGTTGTCATGCCAATGGCATTGCCCGGTAGCTACGTTCGGAACGGATAACCGCTGAAAGCATCTAAGCGGGAAGCCGGCCACAAGATGAGTCATCCCTTAGACTTCGAGTCTACTAAAGGGTCGTTGAAGACCACAACGTTGATAGGTGAGGTGTGGAAGCGTGGTGACACGTTAAGCTAACTCATACTAATTGCCCGAGAGGCTTAACCATACAACGCCCAAGATGTTTTAAGAAAAGAATACAGTGTGAATTTACTTATCAGATTGCCGAATATTGGAACACGTTTTTATCAAATCCTTCCATGGATTTGACCCTAACGGGCCGCACTAAAGTGCGTTAAAACGTGTTCCCTACAAGTTTTTGCCTGGTGGCAATAGCGCTGTGGAACCACCTGACTCCATTCCGAACTCAGAAGTG
This sequence comes from Alishewanella sp. HL-SH05, assembly GCF_052655985.1. The sequence goes on along the minus strand of NZ_CP199753.1, from coordinate 3,050,497 downwards.
AAACGCAGCTGCGACGATGGTAGTGTGGCATTCGCCATGCGAGAGTAGTACACCGCCAGGCACCTCATTCAATAGAAAGCCCTACTCGCAAGAGTGGGGCTTTTTTATTGGTTGAAATACCCTAGCCGGTGCACTGCTCGAGCCGGGCGACACCATGCGACAAAAACGTCTGGAACGTTTTTGGACAGCTTTAGCTGGCCGCGCAGCGGCGAACCCCAGGCAAGGGGTGAGCAAAGTAGTACAGTGAGGCCGGAAATACGACAAGCCAACAGTTTGGTTTGACGCCGGCTGAACGCCCTTCGCTCTGCGAAGGGCATGAAGGCACCTCATTCAAGCAAAAGGCTTATCCTAACGGGTAAGCCTTTTTGTGTTGAAGCGCCTCGCGGCGCTGGTGGCATTGAGCAAAGCCATCCTTGGCCTGCATCGCTTCGCGACCTGCCTGCGGCAGTCCAAATTCGTGCCCGACGAATTTGTCGCCATGCGATTTGGTACTTAAGAATAGTAAAAGGCAATTAAAGCAGTTAGCTCGAATTGTTCCGAGTAACGAAGTACGCCGTTAGACAAATTTTTAACGGGACGTCACCATCATGCTCAAAACTCAAAACTCAAAACTCAAAACTCAAAACTCAAAACTCAAAACTCAAAACTCAAAACTCAAAACTCAAAACTCAAAACTCAAAACTCAAAACTCAAAACTCAAAACTCACCGTTTATACACCTTCCATCTTAACGTGTGTTCAGTACTGCCCAATCTCCGGGTTCGCTCTAATCAACGCGTGCAGTATCACTGACAAAACGCTTCCAAGCAGTGAATCTTAATAATTTTTGCCGATAAATTTCCTGATAATTTAGTGAGATTGTTTTGGCTTTGTTCTGTCGTTATTCCATGTTGATTAACCGCAAAAGCTAATACAGCAAGGTCAGGGAGTTCTAGTATGGATAGTGTACTTCCTTAAATATGAGAATCGCATATGCGTTTTGTTAAACCGTTCTGTAGTTTTTTACTTGTTTGCTCAGTAAGTTGGGGAGGGCAAGCTACCACTCCACTTGAGTACGATGATGTATTTGAAATTGAGTTTGTGTCTGATCCTCAACCCGATAGTAAAGGCGAAAAAATTGTTTTTGTGCGTAATTGGATGGATCGTCAAACAGACCGCCGGCGTTCTGTGTTGTGGTTAGCGGATGCAAAGGGGCAATTACAAGCGCTTACCCATTCTGCTCAGAGTGCTTCTTCACCACGTTGGTCACCTGATAACAGTAAGCTTGCCTATTTAGCTGATCAGCAAATCCATTTGTATTGGTTAGATAGCGGCCGCAATGTTCAACTAAGCCATCTTAACCATTCTCCTGCTAATCTAAGTTGGTCGCCAGATGGACAATGGTTAGCTTTTACCATGTTCACCCCCGTGACTAAAGCACCTCCAGTAACCTTACCTGGTAAGCCAGCTAATGCTGAGTGGGCTAAAGCGCCTATTTATATCGATAATAAACAATATCGTGCTGATGGTGCCGGTTATTTACCAGCGGGTTTTACGCAGGTGTATTTAATTGCTGCGGACGGCGGTAGTGCTATTCAATTGACTGACGAAGAGTTTAACCATGGCAGCAGTTTAAGTTGGCATCCTGATGGTTCTGCTTTGTATTTATCGGCTAATCGGCATGCAGATTGGCAAACTGCGGTCTCTAATTCCGAACTATTTCGTTTAGATATTAAGACGAAACAATTAACGGCGTTAACCGATCGCTTTGGGCCAGATACGCAACCGCAAGTTTCTCCTGATGGTAAGAAGATTGCTTATTTAGGTTACGATGATCGTAAATTAGCTCATCAAGCTATGCGCTTATATGTAATGGATATTGATGGCAGCAATAGTAAGAATTTAACAGAAGACTTAGATCGGGGTATTGAAAGCTTCCAATGGCAAGCGAACAGTAAAGATCTGTATATTACTTACGATAGTGAGGGCAAAGGTTTATTAGCTGAGTTGTCTGGAAATGGCCGAGTAAAAGTATTAGCTGATGATTTAGGTGGATCTTCTTATAGTCGGCCTTATTCAGGTGGTCAATTTGCGGTTGCCAACAATGGTTTAGTGGCTTATACGCAAGCCAGTACCGCCCATCCTGCTGAGTTGGCGACATTACAACGCAATAAAAAACAGCAGCTAACTTCATTTAATCGTGATTTATTATTTAAACGCGAAATAGGTAAGGTTGAAGAGTTCTGGTACGAATCATCTGTTGATAAACGTAAGCTGCAAGGCTGGATAATTTATCCGCCGGCTTTTGATACCAGTAAAAAATATCCTTTGATCCTTGAGATCCATGGAGGCCCACATACTGCTTATGGTCCTTACTTTACGATGGAGTTGCAATTATTGGCATCGCAGGGTTATGTCGTGCTTTACACCAACCCTCGCGGAAGTACGAGCTATGGTGAAGACTTCGCTAACTTGATACATCATAATTATCCAAGCCATGACTTTAATGATCTCATGGATGGTATTGATCAAGTGGTTGCTCGTGGTTTTATCGATGAGCGCGAATTATTCGTTACTGGCGGCAGTGGTGGTGGCGTACTAACCACATGGAGTATTGCTCATACTAAGCGCTTTGCTGCCGCGGTTGCGGTGAATCCGGTAATTAACTGGTATTCTTTTGTGTTAAATGCCGATATGTACAGTTACGTTAGCCAGTATTGGTTTCCTGCTTTACCTTGGGAAGATCCTGAACACTATCTTAAATACTCACCTATTCAGCATGTTGGCAAAGTCGAAACACCCACCATGCTCTTAACCGGTGAATCTGATTTCCGTACCCCTATTTCTGAAACTGAGCAATATTATCAGGCATTACAGTTACGTGGCGTAGAAACTGCGATGGTGCGGATCCCTGGGGCATCGCATGCCATACATACACGGCCAAGTAACATGATGGCGAAACCCGCCTACATTATTTACTGGTTTGAAAAACATCGACAAAAAACCGCTAAATAGTGCGTAAAAAGCCCAGTTTATTCTGGGCTTTATTTTATTTACTAAAAAGTGTATGTTTTCTATTCATTCAGGTGGGAGCATCATGTTTTTTACTTTACCTTTAGTCGGTTCTTTGTATAATGGCGACTCCAACGCTAGGGGCATAGTTCCAATTGGTAGAACAGCGGTCTCCAAAACCGATGGTTGGGGGTTCGAATCCCTCTGCCCCTGCCACTTCTTCTTATGACAATGTATTCTCAAGCACATCTCACTTTATTAAAGCAGCTTGCTGTGGTGCCGTTGCAACCTAAATCTGAGTTTTATCCAGATTGTTCGCAATCGCGCTCAGCTGAAGCTACTTATGCGCGCCAGAGTGAATCTATAACCAATGTTGAGGCTAGCAAGCTGGATGTGCTGGTAGCAGATATTGAATGTCTGTTGGCATCGTTTGGCATCACAGACTGGCAAATAAACCCCAACGCTGTAGACATTCATTTCCAAGAGCAGCAATTAATTACCCCATCACTCGTGGCACTTAAACAACCCATGTTAAAGCGTCAGCTATGGTTATTGTTATCTGAGTATGTCGATGCCTGAGATCCGGCTACTAAGCCTTGAGGATTTGCCTACCTTAGTCAACATCGAGTTGGCAGCTAATTTATACCCTTGGACTGAAGGGGTATTTCGTTCTTGTTTTAATCAGCAATATTTTAATTATGGTGTTTTTCAACATGAACAGTTGCAAGGGTTTTATATTGGCCAATTTCTGGGGGTAGAAAGCCAATTATTTAATATTGCCGTTGCGCCGCAGGCGCAAGGTCAGGGTTTCGGTAAATTATTACTTGCACACTTTGTAGCACAGAGTACCGAACGTAATGCTTTAGATGCCTGGTTAGAGGTTCGTGCAACTAACCAACAGGCATTGCATCTTTATCAGCAAGCGGGTTTTATCGAAACAGGCCGCCGCAATAATTACTACGTTAGCGCGCAGGGCCGCGAAGATGCATTGCTGATGTGCTTACCCTTAGCGTTTAGTTAATTGCTACGGCTGCTTTTTAGCAGAGGTTTTTGTTGCTATTTTGCTAAAACGGAAGCATATAACTGAATGCTTTATTACCCGCAAAATAACAGATGGTTTATCTTAACAGTTAGCCACCCATTCACAAAGCTGCAAGCCTGATTATGCCTGATATTGTTTGTTTAACGCTGTGGCAATAAAGCCGAGTGCTTGTTTTTTTTCATGGGCAACGTTTTCGTTTTTTTGCAGGTTGCAGCGCCTGTTTAGCCTTACCAGACCCCTTGATGAAAAGCATTGATTGTTTAAAGCGTCAGGATCAGCGAAAATAGCCACCAATGATGTTAAACATAATGGATCTAGCAAACGAAGGGCTCTACTGCGGGCTCTGCAATTATTTGTCGAAATCCATGCAAAAATGAAAAGACTTTATTAATGGCAGACCAAAACTTTCTTAACGAAATCAATTCTAGAAGAACTTTTGCAATCATATCTCACCCCGATGCCGGTAAAACGACGATCACTGAAAAAGTGTTGTTGTTCGGACACTTGATCCAAAAAGCCGGTACTGTTAAGGGTAAAAAATCGGGCCAGTTTGCTACTTCAGACTGGATGGAGATGGAAAAAGAGCGCGGTATTTCCGTGACAACTTCCGTCATGCAGTTTCCTTATCATGATTGTTTGGTCAACCTACTAGACACGCCGGGGCACGAAGATTTCTCTGAAGATACCTATCGTACCTTAACCGCCGTCGATTCCTGTTTAATGGTCATTGATGGTGCTAAAGGGGTTGAAGATCGCACCATCAAACTGATGGAAGTGACACGCCTGCGTGATACGCCGATCGTCACTTTTATGAACAAAATGGATCGGGATATTCGCGATCCGATTGATTTATTGGATGAAGTTGAAAGCGTTTTAAAGATTGCTTGTGCACCTATCACTTGGCCGATTGCCTCAGGTAAAGAATTTAAAGGCGTGTATCACATCTTACGTGACGAGGTCATTTTCTATAAATCGGGCCTCGGGCACACTATTCAAGATGTTGACGTGATCAAAGGCCTCAACAATCCTGAACTGGATAAACGGCTTGGCTATTATGCACAGCAATTGCGCGATGAAATGGAGTTGGTGCAAGGCGCGAGTAACGAGTTTGATCAAGACTTGTTTTTGAAAGGCGAACTGACGCCGGTGTTCTTTGGTACGGCTCTAGGTAACTTCGGTGTGGATCATATGCTGGATGGCTTGACCGAGTGGGCGCCTACGCCGCAACCCCGAGCGACAGACACGCGTACAGTGCAAGCTACGGAAACCGGCTTTAGCGGCTTCGTCTTTAAAATTCAAGCTAACATGGATCCGAAGCATCGAGACCGTGTTGCGTTTATGCGTATCGTGTCAGGTAAGTATGAAAAAGGCATGAAAGTGCGTCATGTACGCATTGGTAAAGACGTTTTGATCCCGCAAGCGTTAACCTTTTTAGCCGGTGATCGCGAGCATTTAGAAGAAGCTTACCCAGGCGATATTATCGGTTTGCATAACCATGGCACCATCAAAATTGGTGACACCTTCACCACCGGTGAAAATATGCAATTTAGTGGTATTCCGAATTTTGCACCGGAGTTATTCCGTCGTATTCGCTTACGTGACCCACTGAAACAAAAGCAGTTGTTGAAAGGCTTAGTTCAGTTAGCGGAAGAGGGCGCTGTGCAAGTGTTTCGTCCGCTGGATAACAATGACCTGATTGTGGGTGCTGTCGGGGTGCTGCAGTTTGATGTGGTCGTGCATCGCTTAAAATCAGAGTACAACGTTGACGCGCTGTACGAGAGTGTGAATGTGAGTACCGCGCGCTGGGTTTACTGTGATGATGCTAAAACACTGCAAGAGTTCCAGAATAAAGCCAGTAATAACTTGGCCTTAGATGGCGGCGATAACCTGACTTATATCGCACCCACGATGGTTAACTTAAACCTCGCTATTGAACGTTATCCGAAAATTAAATTCCTTAAAACCCGCGAGCATTAACAGGTTGCCGTATGAATATTAAACACCTTTTAACTGTGAAAACCCTTGCCGCCTTTCAACAGCTTGGCTTAACCGAAAACGTTAATGCGGCTGTTACGCAAAGCACGCGGCCAGAATTTGGTGATTATCAGATCAATGGCGCTATGGCGGCAGCCAAGTTATTAAAAACCAATCCGCGGCAGCTTGCGCAACAGTTACTAGAGCTGCTCGATATTGCCGACATGGCCGAAAGCGTTGAAATAGCGGGGCCTGGTTTTATCAATGTGAAGTTAGATAAAAACTGGCTTGCATCGCAATTAACGACGGCAGCAACCGACAGCCGTTTGGGCGTTGCGGTGAATCCTACACCGCAAACGGTGGTGGTGGATTATTCTGCGCCTAACTTAGCCAAAGAAATGCACGTTGGCCATTTACGTTCAACCATTATTGGTGATGCGGTTGTACGAACCCTTGAGTTCTGGGGGGATACCGTGATCCGACAGAACCATATGGGCGATTGGGGCACGCAATTTGGTATGCTGATAGCGCATTTAGAAGACAAAATCGCCGCCGGTGTCGATTTAGAAACGGTCGCCTTAGCCGATCTTGAAGATTTCTATCGGGAAGCGAAAAAGCGTTTTGATGATGAAAGCGGTTTTGCGGATAAATCACGTGATTACGTGGTAAAACTACAAAGCGGTGATGCGCATTGCCAAAAACTGTGGCAGATGTTTATTGATACCTCGATTAAACACAGCAACGACGTTTATCAGAAACTGAATGTCACCCTGACGAATGCCGATATCAAACCTGAAAGCGCCTATAACGCCATGTTACAACCGATTGTTGCTGAGTTAGTCGCAAAAGATATCGCGGTTGAAAGCCAAGGTGCTTTGGTGGTGTTTTTGCAAGAATTAGCCGATAAAGAGGGTACCCCTTCACCTTTTATCATTCAAAAAACCGGTGGGGGTTTCTTATATTCGACCACCGATTTAGCCGCGTGTCAGTATCGCAGCCACGAATTAGCCGCTGATCGCATTATTATCTTCACGGATGCACGGCAAGCTCTGCACTTTAAACAAGTCGAATTAGTGGCACGCAAGGCCGGTTATTTAGCCGAGCGCACAGCCTACGATCACTGCCCGTTCGGCACCATGATGGGTGAAGATGGTAAACCCTTTAAAACGCGTACTGGCGGCACAGTAAAGCTGGCTGAACTCCTGGAAGAAGCGGTAGTTCGCGCCAATGCGGTATTGCAAGATAAAGTGACCGATTTATCAGCAACTGAGATGGCTGAGATCGCCCGTAAGGTTGGCATTGGGGCGGTAAAATATGCGGATTTATCGAAAAACCGTACCAGTGACTATATTTTTAGCTGGGATGCAATGCTCAGCTTTGAAGGCGCTACCGCACCTTACTTACAATATGCCTATACTCGGGTACGCAGTATTTTACGCAAAGCTGAGGTTGCGGCTGATTTTCATGCTGAAATCGTGATTGGCGCCGAGCAGGAAAAATTGTTAGCTGTTAAATTATTGCGTTTTGAAGAAACCTTACAACAAGTGATGAAGGAAGCTCAGCCGAATTTACTGTGTAATTACTTGTATGAACTGGCCAGTTTATACATGACGTTCTATGAAGCCTGTCCTATTCTAAAAGAAGGTGTTGAACCAGCAACGCGTGACAGCCGTTTAATGCTGAGTATTTTTAGCGCCAAGTTATTACACAAAGGCTTGGACCTTCTGGGTATTGAAGTAATGGAACGGATGTAACATGAAAATCGACGCGATTCGCCGCAGCTACACCAAAGATAAATTGGATCTCGACCAGCTCGATGCCGATCCCATTGTGCAATTTGAACAATGGTTAAAAGATGCGGTGGCGGCAGAATTGCCCGATCCGACCGCAATGTGTGTAGCGAGCGTCGACGCTGAGGGGCAGCCGTCACAGCGGCTGGTATTGTTAAAAGATCTGAACCCGAGCGGCTTTACCTTTTACACTAACCTTGGCAGCCGTAAGGCTACCGAGTTAGCAGCTAATCCGAAAGTTTGCTTACATTTTCCGTGGCATCCTCTCGAGCGCCAAGTGATCGTTTATGGCACGGCAGAACGCGTGCCTACCAGTCAGGTAATGAAGTATTTCTTATCACGACCCAAAGAAAGTCAGTTGGCCGCTTGGGCATCTGAGCAAAGTCGGCCGGTGTCAACGCGTTTGGCACTGATGCAGAAATTTGCGGAAATCAAAGAGAAATTTTCGCATGGTGATGTGTCGTTACCCGATTTTTGGGGCGGCTTTTTAGTCCGTCCTTATCAAATTGAATTTTGGCAAGGCGGTGAGCATCGCTTACATGATCGCTTTATGTATCGGCAAACGGATCTTGGCTGGCAAATTGAGCGGCTGTGCCCTTAACGCGGCAGTAAAAAAGGACTCGCGCGAGTGAATAACCCCCAAATAACAACTCGCTCGATGCATTACCCGCTATTCGACACCCATTGTCATCTTGACTTACCCGAGCTCTGGCATGCATGGCCAGAGCATTGGCGCCTAGCACAGCAAGCTGGGGTGCAAGCCTTGTTAATTCCAGCAGTGGCTAAAGAAAATTGGCCGCGTTTACTGAAGCTGTGTCAAACCAACCCGCAATTTTATCTTGCTTTGGGTATCCATCCTTGGTGGGCCATTAAACATCACTTAGCGGATATTGATTTGCTGGCGTTGCAGTTGCAACAGCCAGAGGTATCGGTGCAGGCCATCGGCGAAATTGGCCTTGATTTCGCGTTAAATGCGGACAGTTTTGTCATACAACAGCAATTGTTTGCAGCACAATTAGCGTTAGCCAAACGGCATAAATTACCGGTGATCTTGCACCATCGTAAAAGTCAGCCAGCGTTATTAGCGGAAATTAAACGTCAGCAGTTTAGTGAAGGCGGCATTTTGCATGCGTTTTCAGGAAGTCAGCAACAAGCGCACGCTTTTATCGATGTGGGATTCAAATTAGGTATCGGTGGCACTATTACCTATAGCCGAGCGGAAAAAACACGGAATGCGGTCAGTAAATTACCGCTGTCGGCTTTAGTGTTAGAGACCGATGCACCCGCTATGCCGCTAAGCGGTTTTCAAGGGCAGGTCAATACGCCAGCGCAGTTAGCACAGGTGTTTGACGCTTTATGTCAATTAAGGGATGAATCCCCACCGCAGCTCGCTGCGGCGTTGTGGCAAAACAGTCGTCAGGTCTTGCGACTGAGTTAACCGGCGAAAAGGTTTAGGTAAAGAGTATTAGGCTTGGGGAGTAGGTGGTTTGCGATAGCGCTGACTTAACTGACTAACGTTGCGTTTCAGTAACATGCCCACCGCGCCAGTAAGTAGCAACAGACCTAAGATTTGTTGCATTAACTGCTGCCAAGAATGATAGCCCGGAAACAACTTTTCATCCTGCAATAAACTTAATTTGATATAGCCAAGCAATTCGTTGTTCACTCGAATTTCTTCTACCATCGGGATTAACGCTAAAGGCTGGTCGGGGCGATACAGTAAGCGTGCGGCAGAATTCGCTTCTGACCAACTGATCCTGACGCCATTCGCATCATAAACCACGACATCATGTAAGAACGGATTTTCAGCAATATGTTGAGTTAATTGCGACAAGCCTTCCAATTCGTCATTTTCTAATAAATAACCGGCGGTGTAAGACATGGCAATTAAGGTTTCACGCATCAGCAGTTTATTTTGTTGCATCAACAGTTGCTGACCTTCAGTGCGTGCTGCGCCCCAGCTATGCAAAATAAACCAAATACCTAATACGGCTAATGCCAGTTGTAATAAGGTAATAAAGCTTGAATATCGATGACCTGATAGGCTATGGTGCTGCATATTTTTAATCGCTAAATGACGTCGGCAGGTCGCTGCCTAAAGTGTTGTAGCATGCCATGGTCATTCAGTTAAGTATAGGGCAGAGCGTGTCGAATTTTTCTAAAGTATTAGCTCCGTTTAATCGTGAGCTAAAGTCGATGTTAACTGAAGCGCAGCAGCCGTTGTGTTTAGAATGGCGAGCAGGGCAAATTCAGAGTGTGGCAACGGCTGATAGCGCTGCCAGTGGCCCAGTATTAATTTACTTTGGTGGCGAGCAGAGTTTGAGCCAACTTGAGCAGATTTTAGCTGCGCTGGCATTACCTTCTATGTTACTAACCGTCAGTGTCAATCAACCGCTTGCTAGCTTACCGGCCGGCCTGTTGTTGCAAAGCCCCGAACTGGCGCAACCTGAACAAGCGCGATTAAACCAGATCGCAGCAGCGCTAGATTGCCAGCTGGTATTTTTAGCAACGCGTCCAGCGTTATCGCAGCCCGGTTTATTACTGATGGATATGGACTCGACGGCCATTGAAATTGAATGTATCGACGAGATTGCTAAGTTAGCCGGTGTAGGTGAACAGGTGGCCGCCGTTACTGCCAGAGCAATGAACGGTGAGCTGGATTTTGCTCAAAGCTTGCAACAACGGGTGGCGGCATTAGCCGGTGCGCCTGAATCAGTGCTGCAGCAAGTATTAGATAAGTTGCCGTTAATGCCAGGGTTAACCGAGTTGGTGGCAACGTTACAGCGTCATCATTGGCAGGTGGCTATTGCCTCCGGCGGTTTTACCTATTTTACTGATGCCCTAAAGCAGCAACTGGGCTTAACGGCAACCTTTGCTAATCAATTAGAGATTGTTGAGGGTAAGTTAACGGGTAAGGTGTTAGGCCCCATTGTTGATGCAGAGCGTAAAGCGGCTGTTGTCGGCGAGTTAGCTGCGCAGTATCGCATTCCACTGGCTCAAACCATCGCCATAGGAGATGGCGCTAATGACTTATTCATGTTGCAGCAAGCTGGCTTAGGTGTAGCGTTTCATGCGAAACCCAAGGTGCAGGCGGCGGCCAAAGCGGCGATAACTTCCGGCAGTTTATTGCAGCTATTGTATTTGGTTGAACCCGCGTGAAGCATCAACAACATTCGTTGTTTGTTGATTTAAAAGACTATCATCTGCATGTTAGGCAATTAACACCGCTGCATGGTTCACTTGCGCCGGTGTTGTATTTGCACGGTGCAATTGAGAATGGGCGGATTTTTTACAGCCATTCAGGTAAAGGCCTTGCCAGCTTCTTAGCCGATCAGGGGTTTATTGGTTATGCCGTCGATTTTGCTGGTCGTGGTTTATCGCAACCCTCGCTGGCTGATGGTTTGCAGCAAAATCAGCAACAATTAATTTGTCATGATATTCCGCGCTTAATCGAGCATTTTTACGACTTACATCAACAGCCCTTAATCTTGATGTGTCATTCGTGGGGCGGCGTGTTGGCGGCGGCAAGTTTAGCCCGTCATCCGCATTTACTGCAGAAAGTTAAAGCCAAGGTTTGTTTTGGCACTAAACGCGTGATCAGTGTGCGATCGTTAGCAAAATGGCTGAAAATCGATATGGTATGGAATAGTCTTGCCCCTTGGTTAAGTCGGCAGCCTGGTTATTTACCTGCTAAACGCTGGCGTTTAGGGGCAGATGATGAGCCGCGACAATTTTTGTTGGATACCATTCGTTGGATCAAAGGTGCTCCGTTTAGAGATTGCACGGATGGTTTTGATTATCAGCAAGCTTGTCAGCAAGCGATGTGGCCAGCCATTTGGCATTTTGCCGCCGAGCATGATCGTGTGCTCGGTCACCCGAAGGATGTACAGGCTTTTATTGCAGAATGCGCTCAGCGTGAAGCGAAATTCAGTTTATTGGGGAAAACGCAGGGTTATTCGCAAAACTATGATCATATTTCTATGTTGACGCATCCCGCTGCAGCAACGGAGCATTTTCAAGAGCTCACGCTATGGCTAAAGAGCTTATAATGGCTATTTATCGCGCGCTAAGATAGCCATGCGTGCTTGCTGTTGAGCGGTGCAGGCAGCCGCATTATAACGAGCAACGATCTCTGCAGAGGTTTCTACACCATCAGCTACCCCTTCGACATGCCACAACTCTTCCTCTAACGTTTTTGCTTTGTGTATAGCATAAACACTGATATAGCCAATCTCCTTCGCGATATATTCTGAGTCAAGCTTACCGGTACGAGAAACATAGAGTTTAAAACTAAACAGTACATGATGTTCAATAGCATCTAAAATAAAGATTTGCAGATCTTCCGCTTGCTTAAACTCAAAATCATAATGGCTACTGAACTCCAGTTGACCATTGTCTAACGGGGTAACCCGAATATACAACTCAAATTGTTTTGACGGATCATGTCGCTTCATTTGCTTTAAAAAATGTGCGACTTCTTGCGTTAGCACGTGCTCTTTCGTCAATAAACTAAAGTCTAAGCTTTTGCTGCTCTGTTGCGACAGTTGCAGCAACTTATGAATTGCATTGGGCTGGGCGCCACGGCCTAACACATTTACGTCATGGCGTAGGCCTTTGCGATGAATAAAAACCGCAAAGTTATTCAGCGTTTTAACATACATATTGCGCAGTGCATCTGATAAGCCAGGGTACTTCGGTGTTTCTTCGGCCACAGTTAATTTGCTGCGGTTACTTTGAATTAACTGCTGAAAAAACGCCTTACCAACATGATAATCGGTTTGAGCAATTTTCAAATTCATAATGGTGCGGCTTTTACTTACTGCCATTACTTCGTAAGGTAAGTCCGATAATTGATGTTTGTTCGTGATTTTTTGTAGATCGGGTAATTCAAAGAGCAGTATATCGCCTTTTTGAAAATCGACAGGTTGGCTAAATTCAATTTGTAGGCCGCCAGTGGAAAAGTCTCGGCTAAAACTGCTGATGGGGGCTTGCTCTGGTTTGTTTCTTACCAGCACCGTGGTTTTATACAAATAACGCGACTCGGCACGTAAATTAATATAATGAATAGCTATCGCTTCACAGGGTTTGGCTTGCAGGGCTTTACTTAATCCAAATTTATTTAAGGCCGCTAATTTATTAGTTTGGTAAGTATAGGCCGAGTAATAACGCCGATGTTCAGCCGAACTGATTTCAGTGAGTGCGGCAATATAATGCATGTCTTTGAGCATACCCGCGATCAAGGGGAACGGTTTTTGCGTGTTTACCGCGCCGGGTATGGCAAATTCATTAATACTTTGGCTTACGTGAGTTTTTAATAAATTAAGATGGAATACACGCCAACTGGGCTTGCCAGCGCCAAACCCAAAAAACATCTCACGCAAAGCGGTTGATTCGGCAAGTTCAAGATCCGTCGCAGCATAAAAATACAATTTGCCTTTTGCTGCGTGAGTAAAGCAATACAAGATACTGGAGCGTTCGGTTGAGGTCTGGCTCAGCAGCAGTTTTAGCCGCTTTGCAGATAGTACATGGCTTAATACTGAGAGTTGCTGTTCATCCAAAAAATAATGCCAAACACTTTTGTTGTAATCACTGGTGAGGCAAAAACGGCTACTGACTTGGCCATCAACAACAGATAAATAAACCGGTAAAGTATTAATTCGCGGCAAATAGTATTGTTCATAGCCCTTGGTAATGACGGCGTCGGTGGTGTTATCTAAATTCACCTTGTAGCGGCGTTTATTACCGTGAATAAAACTATGTAAAAATTGATTAAACGAGCCTTCTTGTTCTGGATTCAAGCGCTTTAATCGCAAATAGTTATATTTATCCTGCTCATCCACTTCTAAAACTTGATAAGTTAAACCCTTAGGCAAATTCAAGGTGAATTCTTTTTCTAAACCACGCAAAGCCAAATTGAGGGTGTCCCCCACAACAATTTGCCGCCCCGCTGGTATTTTTAATTTACAACCACCAACAGACAGATCCGTGGTCATGGCACTAAAACGCTGATCCGCATGGCGGACTTCTACTTCAATGCCATAATTCATGCGCTCTTCACAGCGGCTGATATAATAGCCAAACTGCACTAATTTATTCGGGTTGTTGGTTTCTTCTTCTGGCTCGGTATTTTCTTGCGTGTTTGTGGGGTCGGGCAGCTGCAAACCATTACGGCGTTGTGCTAATGCATTACGAACACGCTCTTCGGTTTCTTTACGATGACGAACCCGAAAGTTATTGTCAGCGTTCATGACTTCTTCGTAGACGCCAATAGTGTATTGGCCGTAATCGTTAACGCCGTTTTCAAAGATCTGCCGTGCGGTATCATCTAGGTGATGGGTTTTGCCTAAATAGACAAAAGGTTTAACATCACCATCAACATGGCCGCGTAAATCAATGTAATAGTTGCAAGGCTGAGCAAGACGCTTCAGTTCCATTTTTAATAAAAACTGTTTTGACTTAGGCAGGCTAGCAGACAGACTAGCGAAAGTCTGCTCAAACTCGGGTGAGTTGATCAGTCCTTTCATCCTTTCAATAATGCCAGATTGCTCTTTAAAGTCGGTTGCAGTCATAGTCAGCTGATTCAGTTGCCAAAATTTTGGCAGCTTAGGGTTATAATGAGATTAAGCTACGTTGTTCTATTTCGAAAAGCAATATCTGTGCCTTTTATTCAAATTAGGAAAGATCATGGCAAAAACAAAAACCGCCTACGTATGTAATGAATGTGGTGCCGATTTTATGCGCTGGCAAGGTCAGTGTTCTGAATGCTCGGCTTGGAACTGTATTACTGAAGTAAGACTAGGAGCCGTAAAAACGAAAAATACTCGGCTGGATGGTTATGCCGGTACCACAGTCGCTAAAGTGATGCGGCTTGATGAAGTCGATCTGCAAGAAGTACCACGCTTTAGTACTGGCTTTGTTGAGTTTGACCGCGTGTTAGGCGGCGGTATTGTGCCGGGCTCTGCTATTTTAATCGGTGGGCATCCAGGTGCTGGTAAAAGTACCTTATTACTTCAAATGATGTGTGGCTTAGCTGAACAGGGGGGAGCCTTGTACGTCACGGGGGAAGAATCTTTACAGCAAGTGGCGATGCGCGCTCAGCGCTTAGGTTTACCAATGGGCACGTTAAAAATGCTGGCAGAGACCAATGTCGAAACGATTTGCCAATTAGCGCAGCAAGAAAAGCCCCGCATTATGGTTATCGACTCCATCCAAGTGATGCATTTAGCTGATGTGCAATCGGCCCCAGGAAGTGTGTCGCAGGTTCGAGAAAGTGCGGCCTTTTTAACACGCTTTGCCAAGCAGTATCACATCGCCATTATTATGGTGGGCCATGTCACAAAAGATGGCTCGCTGGCTGGCCCTAAGGTACTTGAGCATTGTATTGACTGCTCGGTGATGCTTGATGGCGATACCGATAGCCGCTATCGCACTATGCGTGGCCATAAAAATCGTTTTGGCCCGGTAAATGAGCTCGGCGTCTTTGCTATGACCGGTCAGGGCATGAAAGAAGTGAAAAATCCTTCGGCTATTTTTTTAACGCGTGGTAAAGAAGATCAATCTGGCAGTATTGTGATGGTGCTTTGGGAAGGAACGCGGCCATTATTAGTCGAGATCCAAGGGTTAGTCGATTATTCACCGCTGAATAATCCAAGACGCGTGACTTTGGGTATGGAGCAAAACCGTATTTCTATGTTATTGGCCGTTATGCATCGCCACGGTGGTTTGCAAATGGCCGATCAAGATGTGTTTGTCAATGTCGTCGGCGGCGTTAAGGTCAACGAAACGAGTGCTGATTTAGCGACCTTGCTGGCCTTGGTATCGAGTTTTCGTGATAAACCCTTGCCCAATGATTTGGTCGTATTCGGTGAAGTCGGCTTGGCGGGTGAAATTAGGCCGGTACCGAGTGGGCAAGAACGTTTACGTGAAGCGGCAAAACATGGTTTTCGTCGCGCTATTGTGCCGATAGCGAATGCGCCCAAAGAGCCGATTGAGGGTATGCAGGTCATCGGTGTGAGTAAGTTAGCAGAAGCGTTAGAAGCGATTTAGCCCATCGGTAGGGGCATAAAAAACACCTCCGTCGTAGCGGAGGTGTTAATGTCTTGAGATTTCAGTTATTTGATGCTGCTATTTTGCGGGAAGTTAAGGCGTAATACTTGTTCTGCATCTTGCTTTAACTTATCTAAACCCAAGCGGCCATAGCTTTCTACCATAATTTCGAGAGCTTGTTCTACTTGTGGTACATCACGGTAAAACTCTAGCACATATTTACCACGGTTCGCTGCAGCGAGATAAGCACCACGGCGCATGTAGTAATCGGCAACGATTAATTCATGCTGGGCCAATTTGTTTTTAATCACCAACATGCGGTTACGCGCTTCATCGGCATATTTGCTGTTTGGAAAGCTATTTAATAAAATTTTAAAATCATCAAACGCTTGACGGGTGCTGCTTAAATCACGGTCGGCGCGCTCTATATCAAAAAACTCTTGAAACGCATTTTCATCGGCTTTTAAGTTGGTCAGGCCCCGCATGTAATAGACATAATCTAAATCAGGCTGGTTGGGGTTTAACCGAATAAAGCGGTCAATGCTGGCTAACGCTTGTGGAATATCGCCAGCTTGATGATGGGCATAAATTAAGTCGAGTTGTACTTGTTTAGCTAATGGGCCGAACGGATAGCGACTCTCTACCCCTTTGAGTAATTCAATGGCTCGGTTATAAAGGCCTGCATCCAAGACTTCTTTGGCTTGTTGATACATGCCTTGAGCCGTTTGTGTGGCAGTCATTTGCTGTGGTTTGGGTTTGCCAGCACAGGCCGTTAGGGCGATTGACATCAAAACTATCAGTATAAATTTCAATTTCATGTAAAAATCCGTTACTACTTAAGCTAAATGGCTGTCTAGTCCAGCGTAAAATCGTTAAAATAGGCGCTAATGCGATTCTACCCCAGATATCGAGGGGTTGCACACAGGATAACTGCTTCCGTCATGACAAAACAGATAAAACTTTCACAAATCGTTCCTGACCATCTTTTTGGTAAACGCTTAGATCAGGTTTTAGCCGAAATGTTCCCTGATTATTCACGTTCACGTATAAAAGAGTGGATTTTGGCTGATGCTGTGCAAGTTGAACAGCAACTTTGCAATACGCCAAGACAGAAGATGTTCGGAGGTGAGCAGATTGATATTACAGCCGATTTGCCTGAAGACGAACGCTTTTTGGCCGAGCCCATTGCTTTAGATGTGGTTTTTGAAGATGAACATATTTTAGTAATCAATAAACCTGCGGGTTTAGTGGTTCACCCTGGTGCTGGTAATGCGGATGGCACTTTATTAAATGCTTTATTGCATCATTGCCCAGGTATTGGTGAAGTGCCGCGCGCAGGCATTGTGCATCGCCTTGATAAAGACACCACTGGTTTAATGGTGGTTGCCAAGACCATTCCGGCACAAACGCATTTAGTTGAAGCCATGCAAGCACGTGAAATTACCCGTGAATATGAAGCGGTTTGTTACGGTGCCATGACCGGAGGTGGCTCGGTTAATCGTCCTATTGGCCGGCATCCAACCAAAAGAACTTTGATGGCGGTGCTTGAAAGCGGTAAGCCTGCTGTCACACATTACCGGGTAATGGAGAAGTATCGTGCTCATACCAGGTTACGTCTGCGCTTAGAAACCGGCAGAACGCATCAAATTCGTGTGCATATGACGTTTATCAGTCATCCTTTAGTGGGCGATCCGGTGTATGGGGGGCGGCCACGTCCCCCGCGTCAGGCAGCTGAAAGCTTATTGGTGTTTATGCGTAATTTCCGCCGCCAGGCGTTGCATGCGATCATGCTTAAACTGGCACATCCCATCACCGGTCAAATTTTGGAATGGCATGCGCCTTTACCGGATGACATGGTGCAACTGAATGCCGCTTTACGTGCTGATACCGCTCAGCATGGCTTGGATTTTGTGTAATGCGCAATGTAAGCATTAAATGTCAATGACGCCTTTGTTACTTAAACCAACATGGCCTGCACCTTCTAATGTGCAGGCGGTTAGCTCAACTCGCTTCGGTGGTTATTCGCAGGGTGTGTTTCAGGGGTTAAATTTAGGCTTACATGTTGGGGACGATGCGGCTACGGTTGCTCGAAACCGCTCGTTGTTTCAACAGCAAGCGGCTATGCCCGTAGAGCCTTGTTGGCTTGATCAGGTTCATAGCAATAAAGTATGGCACTTGACCGAGAGCACTGCCGTGCTAAATGCGGCATTGCCTCAAGCCGATGCAGCGTTTAGCCAGCAAGCTGGGCAAGTTTGTGTCGTCATGACAGCAGATTGCTTGCCGTTATTAGTATGCAATAACGCAGGTTCTGAGGTGGCCGCCATTCATGCGGGCTGGCGCGGTTTAGCGTCGGGCGTGATTGAGCATACCTTACAACAGTTTCAGGCAAAGCCTAGTGAGCTACTGGTGTGGTTAGGCCCTGCCATTGGCCCCAAGCACTTTGAAGTGGGTGCTGAGGTGCGCCAAGCCTTTGTACAGCAAAATGTGCTGGCCGCTAGCGCTTTTAAACCCTTAGGCAAAGAAAAATATCTGGCTGACTTATATTTGCTGGCACGACTGCGGCTGCAGGCTTATGGTGTCTCTGCTATTTTTGGTGGCAACTATTGCACTTATCACGACACTGCGCAGTTCTATTCATACCGTCGTGATGGCCAAACGGGTCGAATGGCCAGTGCCATTTGGCTCAGTCATTCATCATAAAACTGATCGAAGTCAATTTTTTGACGTTTATTGCTTGAAAATTCCACAATCTAGCCCAATCTTAATTTGCAGCAACCCATACTTATGCCTGCAGGAGCTAGACCATGCGCTTAGATAAATTTACCAGTAAATTCCAAGAAGCTATCGCTGATGCCCAATCGTTAGCGGTCGGGCGCGATCAACAATTTATTGAACCCGTGCACATTATGTTTGCTCTTCTCAACCAAGAAGGCGGCACGGTGCGAGAGTTGTTGAATAAACTGGCGATTAACTTTAATGAACTCCGCTCAAAAGTAAGTCAAAGTATTGAGCGATTACCTCGCGTGGAAGGTGATGCCAGTAATTTGCAGTTGGCCAGTACCACCGCGCAGTTATTACAACAATGCGATAAATTGGCGCAGCAACGCAAAGATCAGTTTATTTCCAGTGAGTTATTTGTGTTAGCCGCCACCGAAGATAAGTCTGAGTTGGGGCGTATTTTAAAATTACTCGGTGTCACCAAAGACAACGTGGTATCGGCTATTGAACAAATCCGCGGTGGCCAAAAAGTTGAAGATGCTAACGCTGAAGATACTCGTCAAGCGTTAACTAAATATACGGTAGATTTAACAGCGCGAGCCGAAGCCGGCAAATTAGATCCGGTAATTGGCCGTGATGAAGAAATCCGTCGGTGTATTCAAGTATTACAGCGTCGCACCAAGAATAACCCTGTGTTAATTGGTGAGCCGGGCGTGGGTAAAACCGCCATTGTTGAAGGGCTGGCGCAGCGTATTATCAATAAAGAAGTACCGGAAGGGCTTAAAGATAAGCGCGTATTGTCTTTGGATATGGGCTCTTTATTAGCGGGTGCGAAATACCGTGGCGAATTTGAAGAGCGTTTAAAAGCCGTATTGGCTGATGTGTCGAAAGAAGAAGGCCAGATCATATTATTTATTGATGAAATTCATACCATGGTTGGCGCCGGTAAAGCCGATGGTGCAATGGATGCGGGTAATATGTTAAAGCCTGCGTTAGCGCGTGGTGAATTACATTGTCTTGGCGCAACCACCTTAGATGAATACCGTAAATATATTGAGAAAGATGCCGCTTTAGAGCGTCGTTTCCAAAAGGTTCTGGTGGATGAGCCGTCAGTGGAAGATACCATCGCTATCTTACGTGGTTTAAAAGAGCGTTATGAATTGCACCATGCGGTAGAGATTACCGATCCAGCGATTGTCGCCGCGGCGACCTTATCACATCGTTATGTGAGTGATCGGCAACTTCCCGATAAAGCTATCGACTTGATCGACGAAGCCGCATCAAGCATCCGTATGCAGATGGACTCAAAGCCAGAAGAGTTAGATCGGTTAGAGCGGCGTATTATTCAATTAAAACTCGAAGATAATGCTTTAGCCAAAGAAACCGATGAGGCCAGTAAAAAACGTCGGGAATCTATTCAAGAGCAAATTCGAGAATTAGACATCAGCTACAAGGAGTTAGATGAGATCTGGGTGTCTGAAAAAGCCGCATTGCAAGGTACACAGCATATCAAATCAGAGTTGGAGCAGGCGCGCTTAGACCTAGAAGTTGCTCGTCGTGCCAGTGATTTGCAGCGGATGTCAGAGCTGCAATATGGTCGCATCCCTGAACTTGAGAAAAAACTGGATCTCGCATCGCAAGCCGAAATGCAAGAAATGACCTTGTTGCGAAATCGGGTAACCGAGCATGAAATTGCCGATGTATTATCAAAAGCAACGGGGATCCCGGTAAGTAAAATGCTGGAAGGCGAGCGCGACAAACTGCTGCAAATGGAAAGCGCCTTACATCAAAGTGTTGTGGGGCAGCATGAAGCGATAGCGGCTGTCGCCAATGCTATTCGCCGTTCACGAGCCGGTTTGTCGGATCCGAATAAACCGATTGGCTCTTTCTTATTTTTAGGCCCGACAGGGGTCGGTAAAACGGAATTAACAAAATCTCTTGCACGTTTTTTATTCGACAGTCCCGATGCGATGGTACGTATCGACATGTCTGAATTTATGGAAAAACATGCGGTATCACGTTTAGTGGGTGCACCGCCAGGGTATGTCGGTTATGAAGAGGGCGGCTATTTAACCGAGGCGGTAAGGCGTAAACCCTATTCGGTTATTTTGCTTGATGAAGTTGAGAAAGCCCATCCCGATGTGTTTAATATTCTATTGCAGGTGTTAGATGACGGCCGTTTAACCGATGGGCAGGGCCGCACTGTCGACTTTAAAAATACGGTCATTATCATGACTTCAAACTTGGGTTCTGATCTTATTCAAGAACACCATAAAGAATACAGTTATGAACAGATGAAAGAAATGTTGATGGGCGTGTTGGCAAAACAATTTCGGCCAGAGTTTTTAAATCGACTGGATGAAGCTGTGGTGTTTCACCCTCTAGATAATAAACAAATTCAACAAATTGCTAAAATTCAGTTGGATCGTTTGGCTGAACGTTTGCAGCAACGCGACTATCTGCTAGAGGTTAGCGAAGCTGCGTTACAAAAATTGGCTGAAGTGGGTTTTGATCCTCTGTTTGGTGCACGGCCATTGAAACGTGCTATTCAGCAACATTTGGAGAATCGTCTAGCTCAAGCGTTACTGCAAGGTGATTTTTTACCGGGTTGCACCGTGGTTATTGACCATAACGGGGAAACTTTTACCATGCATAGCCATCGCTAGAATGCAGCATAACCCCTGTATCATATCGAACAAGGGTTAGTATGATTAAGGCGTTGGGGCACAACGCCTTTTTATTTCAAAATTGACGAGCATTGTTTGTTGCTCGCGTTCCATTTCTGTTAGTAAACGAAGTTCGTTTTTGTTTGCATCCTGAGTGAACAACTCTTGGCCACTGCGCAATAACAGTAATTGTTCTTGTGCCTTTTGACAAAGCATAGGATCAAGTTCTGAACTCACTGGGTTACCCTGTGAGTCTCGCACCGACGTACGTGAGGCGGCATTAGTACGAACGGTGACCAACTGGTAATTGCCTTCACGTGGTGGTTGCTGACCAAAATGTGTTACACCTCGAGCGTCTTGCCAGCTATAAACCGTTTGTGCCATTGCTGTATTACTAGTCAAACTGACCAGAAACATAAAAATAAGACTCGCTTTTGCCATGGTTCTATCCATGTTATGTTATGTCCCTTATAATCAGTATATTCTCTTTTTCAGAAGTTGCCCTATGACAGATCTAAAAAACAATGAACATGGCCCGCGCAAAGGGATCTATTTATTACCTAACCTGCTTACAACTGCAGGATTGTTCTCTGGTTTCTTTGCCATCGTATCATCAATGAATGGCAGATTTGAAGCGGCAGCGGTCGCTATTTTCATCGCTATGGTTTTTGATGGCTTAGATGGACGAGTTGCACGCCTAACCAATACTCAAAGTGAGTTCGGTGCGCAGTACGATAGTATGTCTGATTTACTGGCGTTTGGTGTCGCTCCAGCTTTAGTAGCCTACAACTGGGCGTTAGCTGATTTAGGTAAGTTTGGTTGGCTTGCGGCCTTTATTTACGTAGCTTGTGCTGCATTACGTTTGGCGCGATTTAATGCCAACTTAGGCGTGACCGATGGTCGTTTCTTCCAAGGTTTAGCCAGCCCCGCTGCTGCTGCGTTAGTCGCCGGCATGGTATGGAATGGTGCAACCTATGAAATTGATGGTGATAAATTTGGCTATGTTGTCGGCCTCATTACCATCGCTTGCGGTTTTCTTATGGTGAGTAATTTCCGCTTTAATTCGTTTAAAAACCTAAATTGGCGTGATCGCGTTTCGTTTTTAACCATATTGTTAGTGGTTGTCATCTTTGTCGTGATTGCGGCTAAACCAGCACAAATGTTGTTTTTGATTTTCTTGGTCTATGCCTGTTCAGGCCCTATAACCACCTTTAGAAGTGTGCGCAAATTAAAATTAGAGCACGTAGTAGGTGACTCTGATGACGCTGACTTTTTAGATGAACAAAAAACCAACAGCGAACCAACCAGCACTGAGCAGAAAAAGCCAGAATAAGTATGTCGAAACATTTTAGGGCAATGATGAGTTTCGTTGTTCTTTATTTAGCAAGGCATGGTTGAGTTTTAATCCATATCCCCCAAAATCTGGGGGATATTTAGTTTAATAAGGATTTACTTTGGCTTCTAGTATTACACAACGCTTAAACGCACTTAAAGAAAACGGCCATTTGGCCTCTATTGTCGGTATCAAGCGTGGTATTGAACGTGAGTGTTTACGTGTTAATGAAGATGGCTCTCTATCACAAAGCCCACATCCTGCAGCCTTAGGTTCAGCCTTAACGCATCCTTGGATCACTACCGACTTCTCTGAGTCGTTGCTAGAGTTTATTACCCCAGCACAAGCCGATATCGATGTTACCTTGCAACAATTAGCGGATATTCATCGTTTTACCATGCGTCAATTAGGCTCCGAGCGGATTTGGCCAGCCAGTATGCCTTGCTATATCGCTGAACAAGATCAAATTCCTTTGGCCTATTATGGCGAATCTAATGTCGGTCGTATGAAAACCTTATATCGACAAGGTTTAAAAAATCGCTATGGCAGCATGATGCAAGCGATCAGCGGTGTGCATTTCAACTTCTCTTTACCACAGAGCTTTTGGCAAGCGTATCAAGCCTTAGAAGGTGATAACACGCCTAGTCAGGATTTTATCTCTGAACAATATCTCGCGTTAATACGCAACTACAAGCGTTATGCTTGGCTCATAGTGTATTTATTTGGCGCGTCTCCGGCACTGTGCAAATCGTTTTTAGAAGATCGGCAATCGCGTTATGCGTTTCAGCCTTTAGGTAAAGGCAGTTTGTACTTACCTTATGCGACTTCGTTGCGCATGAGTGATCTGGGGTATACCAATAGTGCACAATCGAGCTTAAATATTACTTATAACAATTTGCCTGAATACATTAGCGGTTTGCATGCCGCGGTAAGCCAACCTTCAACGGAATATCAAAATATTGGCGTGAAAGTGGCAGGCGAATATCAGCAATTAAATGCCAATGTGCTGCAAATCGAAAACGAGTTTTACTCGACAATCCGGCCAAAACGAACCACGGAGTCGGGTGAGCGACCTACCTGTGCACTCGCTAAACGCGGTGTTGAATATATTGAAGTGCGTGCGTTAGATGTTAACCCCTTCAGTGCGGTGGGTATTTCCGCAGAGCAAATGCATTTTCTCGATGTGTTCTTGGTGTATTGCTTGTTAGAAGATAGCCCAGCGCTATCGGCAGCAGAGCAAACGGTTACAGAGCAAAACTTGAAAAAAGTGGTCACGGACGGTCGTCGTTTCAACTTAGAATTATTACAAGAGGGTCAACCTCGCTTAATGCAAGATTGGGCCGAGCAGCTTTTTGCAGATATGATGCCGATTGCCGCCTGGTTAGATGAAGCCTATCAGACCGATCGTTATCAAGGAGCTTTGCGTCATTACTACCTGTCGTTATTGGATCCCGCACAAACCTTTTCTGGCAAAGTGCTGAATCATTTAATTAGTCAGCGCAAAGATAATGGCCGCTATATGTTGGAATTAGCCGAGCAATATCGCCAGCAACTCATCAGCGAGCCATATCAACAATACAGTGAGGCGCAGTTTACCGCCGCCAGCAGTGATTCATTGCAACGTCAAGCTGATATTGAAGCCGCAGATGACATCAGTTTTGCTGAGTATATTCAGCAATATTTTGCAGAAGTACCGGCTTGTGAGCAAGACCATTAACAGTTTCGTTGTCACGCTGAGTTTAATTGCAGGGCAAAAAAAACGGCTACCAAAAGTAGCCGTGAAGGAGAATCCAGGGAAAACAAAAACTTGGTTGAATCCATTCATACTGTTAGAATCAAACCGATGCCGATAGTTCAAAAATATTCAAAAAAAATAAGCTGCTGATGTTACTCAGTTTAGCGATGATAATTTCGGGGTGCGCTACGCCGCCACCGCGCGATCAATCTAATATCTGTGAAATTTTTGGCGAACATCGTGACTGGTATCAGGCAACCGCCAAAGCCAGCGATAAGTGGGGTATGCCTATCGCAGTGCCCATCAGTTTTATGTATCAAGAAAGCCGCTTTAAACACAATGCCAAGCCGCCAATGCGTTATTTCCTCGGCTTTATCCCTTATGGGCGAGGCAGTTCAGCTTATGGTTACTCACAAGCCAAAAGCGATACTTGGGACGACTATTTAAAGGACACCGGCCGGTATTTTGCCAGTCGTAGTGATTTTGATGACGCTGTGGATTTTATTGGTTGGTATATTGATAAAACGCATCGGGTTAACAAAGTAGCGAAGCAAGACGCCTATGCCTTGTATTTAAATTACCATGAAGGCTGGGGTGGGTTTCGTCGCGGTACCTATCGCAGTAAAGCCTGGTTGCAAAATACAGCCCGCCAAGTCGAGCAGAGAGCTAATATCTATCATTTGCAGCTTCAAGGCTGTGAAAAGGATTTAAAGCGAGGCTGGCTTAGCCGTTGGCTATTTGGTTAAGCCATAATTGCAATATGGCTTGGTTTAACGCTGAAGCAGCAATCTGACTGTTTTTATCATATTGTCATGCACATCAATAATCTCTATCGGATAACCCGCCAGTTTAACACTTAAACTGCCTTGCGGAATTTCCTCAAGGTACTCTAATAACAAGCCGTTTAAGGTTTTAGGACCGTCAGTGGGGAATTCTAACTGCATCTGTCTGTTAAGATCGCGTAAGTTTATAGTGCCGTCAATTAAATAAGAACCGTCAGGTTGTTTCACTATTTCTTCGTGGCTATCTTCAACCACATCGGTAGTAAATTCACCAACGACTTCTTCCAATATATCTTCAAGTGTCACTAATCCTTGGATGTCGCCATATTCATCAACCACTAATCCGATACGCTCTTTGGTACTTTGAAATTTTAATAGCTGAGTATTCAGTGCTGTACCTTCTGGTATATAGTAAATTTCATGTACTGAGCGCAGTAAGGACGCTTTGTTTAATTGTTCTTTGAGTAGTAAACGCACCAAATCGCGTGGGTGAATAAAACCTAGCGCATCATCAATGCTATCACGGTACAGCAGAAGGCGACTGTGTTGCGCATTTCCGAGCTGGCGCATGATGTCTTTCCAGTCGTCATTAAAGTCGATACCCAGGATCTCATTACGCGGCACCATAATATCTTCAACGGTGACATTTTCTAGATCTAACACACCCACTAACATGCTTTGGTGCTGCTCAGGAATTAACGCCCCCGCTTCATGCACTACAGTTCGTAACTCTTCTGCGCTTAAGCTATTACCACGATGCTTTTCTGGGCTAACGCCCATTAAGCTCAATAAACCGTTGGTGACTTTATTGAGCAAGAAAACAAACGGATAAAAAATCTTCAACAGTACGTTTAAAATAATCGAGGCAGGAAAAGCTACTCGCTCAGGATATAAGGCTGCCAGCGTTTTCGGTGTGACTTCAGCAAAAATCAACACCACGAGTGTTAACGCGACAGGGGCAATCGCTAGGCCCAAATCACCATAGAGTCGTTGTCCTATGAGTGTGGTAACGGTGGCTGCGGCAATGTTGACCAGGTTATTGCCAATCAGGATCAAGCCGATTAACCGATCAGGGCGTTTTAGCAGTTTGCTGACGCGTTTGGCGCCACTGTTATTTTCATTTTCGAGGTGTTTAAGGCGATAGGGGTTTACTGACATCATTCCGGTTTCAGAACCAGAGAAGAAAGCAGAGAGAACAAGCAATACACCCAAAATAATAAAGAGTGTGCTAGTCGAGATAGCGTCCAAGAATCAGTTACCTTTGTTGCCAAACATAATCAGGGTTTAACCGTTAACCTAACAAGACCTCTTTTACGAATCGGCTGCCAAAGTAAGCCAACGTCAGTAAAATAATGCCTGTGAGTGTAAGAGATATCGCCGTTTTGCCGCGCCAGCCTAAGCGTGCGTGCCCCCAGCACAATACCATAAAAACACCCAAGGCTAGCGAACTTAACAGAGTTTTGTGTTCAAGCCAATGTGTTGTAAACGGAATTCCGCTTATTAATGCTGCAGCCAACAACACTGTACCGGCAGCGAGCAGTCGAAATTGTAATTTTTCTGCTTGCATTAGAGGTGGAAGGTAGCGCGTTACACCGGAAAAATCTTTGTGTTTTAACTTATGGCTAATATAAGACACCTGAATAGAATACAACGAAGCCATCAATAAAGTAACATAGGCGATAAACGCCAATGCGATATGACTAATTAAACCTGGATTTAACTCATAATGCTGCAACTGCACGCTGGCCGGTAACAGCATGGTGACTAGTAACGTAACGGCCGTTAAGCCATAAACTAACGGCAGCAATAAAATGGCGGGTGTGCGAAGTGAGGTTAGCGTAACGGACAGCGATATCAACCAGCACATTAACGAGCTCACGTTTTGCAAACTGAAGTTTTGCCCCGCGCCAGTAAAAATGGCACCGGCTAGAGTGAGCATATGCAACACGATGGCCAGTGTTGCAGTGCTAAACACGAGCTTAAAGTTCGGGCCTGTTGGGTGGAACAAACGCGCCAGTATTGCAACGGTAGCAATCAGATATGCCAGCAGCGCCAGTCCAGGAAACATCATGGCCATTCAATTAACTCCTTTAAAGCATTATATTGGCTATTGTATGGGAAGTTTTTGCGAATGCCCAGCATCTCCCTTTGCTATGCGAACAAAAGATCTCAATGCTGACGTAGCGGTTGCTGTGCGCTATAATCGGCCCAATTCATGAATACGGGTAACTGTTATGTTCGAAAACCTGTCAGATCGTTTAAGTCGCACGCTTAAAAATATCAGTGGCCGCGGCCGTCTTACTGAAGACAATATTAAAGAAACCTTGCGCGAAGTGCGGATGGCGCTGTTAGAGGCCGATGTGGCTTTGCCCGTAGTACGCGATTTTATTAATCAAATTAAAGAGCGTTCGGTTGGTTTAGAAGTCAGCAAAAGCCTGACACCGGGTCAAGAGTTCCTGAAGATTGTGCGCAAGGCGCTTGAAGAAGCGATGGGTGAGGCGAATCAAGAGTTAGCCTTAAATACCCAACCGCCAGCGGTGATTTTAATGGCGGGCTTACAAGGTGCCGGTAAAACCACCTCCGTCGCCAAATTAGCCAAGTTTTTAACCGAGCGTAAAAAGAAAAAAGTTCTGGTGGTGTCGGCTGACGTGTATCGTCCTGCGGCAATCAAACAGTTAGAAACACTGGCTAAAGAGATTAACGTTGAGTTTTTCCCCAGTGACATTTCACAAGCACCGGTCAGCATTGTGAATGCGGCCATCACCCATGCAAAAACGCGCATGTTTGATGTGTTGTTAGTGGATACCGCCGGTCGTTTGCACGTCGATAGCGAGATGATGGATGAGATCAAAGCGTTACACGCTGCGGTCAAACCGATCGAAACCTTGTTTGTGGTAGATGCGATGACCGGCCAAGATGCCGCAAATACTGCAAAAGCCTTTAACGAAGCCTTGCCACTCACCGGTGTGATCCTAACCAAAGCGGATGGTGATGCGCGCGGTGGTGCGGCTTTATCGATCCGTCATATTACCGGTAAGCCCATTAAGTTTATCGGTATGGGTGAAAAAACCGATGCCTTAGAGCCTTTCCATCCTGATCGTATCGCCTCGCGCATTTTGGGTATGGGCGATATGCTCGGCCTCATCGAAGAGCTAGAGCAAAAAGTCGATAAAGAAAAATCGGCAAAAATGGCTCAAAAAATGATGAAAGGCAAAGGCTTTTCATTAGAAGATTTCCGTGAACAGTTAGTCCAAATGCGCAGCATGGGTGGCATGATGTCGTTAATGGATAAACTCCCGGGTATGAAAAACTTACCGGCGGGTGCCGCAGGGCAGCTAGATGAAAAACAATTTGTGCGAATGGAAGCTATTATTAATTCCATGACGCCAAAAGAGCGCGAGTTTCCGGATTTATTAAAAGGCTCGCGTAAAAAGCGCATTGCCGCCGGCTCGGGCACTGAAGTACAGGACATTAATAAGCTACTGAAACAATTTACCCAAATGCAGAAGATGATGAAGCAAATGTCGGGTAAAGGCGGTTTAATGAAGATGATGCGTGGTATGGGGGGCAAATTACCTCCGGGTATGTTACCGCCACGCTAACTCTGGCGTTACGGAGCGCTTGGCCATGAAATGCCTTGCATTCAAGCCAGAAATCCGTACAATGCAGCAGCCCTCCAGCCTGTCTGGGGGTTTTGTTATTTTTTAAAACCTGAACGATTAAAATTAGAGGACGGTATGGTAACTATTCGTTTACAACGTGGTGGCGCGAAAAAGCGTCCATTTTACCAAGTTGTGGTAGCGGACAGCCGTTTTGCTCGTGACGGCCGCTTTATTGAGCGCGTGGGTTTCTTTAACCCAATCGCAAGCGGTACTGAAGAGAAACTGCGTCTGGACCTGGATCGCGTTGACCACTGGGTAGCACAAGGTGCTTCATTAAGTGATCGCGTAACCAATCTGGTAAAAACAGCTAAGAAAGCAGTAGCTTAATTAGCAAAGCGTGTGGAGTTGTCACTGTTGAGTGAAAAAGATTTTGTTGTGCTTGGCAAATTTGGTGCCGTTTACGGTATCAATGGCTGGCTGAAAATTAACTCTTACACGGATATCCCGGAAGGGATTTTTGATTACACACCCTGGCAAGTTAAATTTCAGGGTAGCTGGCAGCCTGTGCAGATCAGTAGCTGGAAACGGCACAGTAACGGTTTAATTACCAAACTGACTGATGTTAATGATCGAGATCAAGCGCAGTTATACGTTAATGCCGATATCGCGGTTCCTGTTAATGCCTTACCGGCACTGGCAGACGGCGATTATTACTGGAAAGACCTAATGGGGCTGACCGTAATGAATGTGCAAGGCTATAACTTGGGCGAAGTGACTGACTTAATGGAAACCGGATCTAACGATGTGTTAGTGGTGAAAGCCAATCGGACCGATGCATTTGGCAAGAGTGAACGGTTAATTCCTTATCTTAACGATACTGTTGTAAAACAGGTAGACTTAACTGCAAAGCAAATGTTAGTAGACTGGAACCCCGCGTTTTAATGCAAGAACAACAAAGGTGGGTGGGCGTTGTCTCACTTTTTCCAGAAATGTTTCAGGCAATTACGCAATATGGGGTAACCGGCCGTGCGGTAAAGCAAGGGTTAATCACTTTAGATTGCTGGAATCCGCGGGATTTTACTACGGACAAGCATCGAACAGTGGATGACCGGCCTTATGGCGGTGGTCCAGGTATGCTAATGATGGTTCAGCCTTTAACCGAAGCTATTCGCGCCGCTAAACTGGCTGCTGGTGGTGAGGTGTACACGGTATATTTGTCACCGCAAGGTCGCAAGTTAGACCAACAAGGTGTGGCTGAATTAGCAAAACACTCGAAGTTACTATTAGTAGCTGGCCGCTACGAAGGAATTGACGAGCGCGTAATAGAAACCGAAATTGATGCTGAATGGTCAATTGGAGATTACGTATTAAGTGGGGGCGAGTTGCCTGCGATGGTGTTAATTGACGCCGTATCGCGTTTAGTACCTGGTGTACTAGGGCATGATTTATCGGCAGAGCAGGATTCGTTTGCAACTGGTCTGTTAGATTGTCCTCATTATACGCGCCCTGAGGTGTTAGCAGACAAACAGGTGCCGGCAGTTTTACTGAGCGGACACCACAATGAAATTAGACGCTGGCGTCTAAAGCAGGCTCTAGGTAGAACCTGGTTAAGACGGCCGGATATGTTAAATTCCCTGGCTCTGACTAAGGAGCAACGCAAGTTACTGGCTGAATTCCAACAGGAACACCAGGCGTTGCAGCTACAAGATAGTTAATTCCAGGTAAAGTGAGATTGTTATGAGCAAAATTAGCCAAAACATCATCAAACAACTTGAACAGGAACAGTTGAAACAAGACGTTCCAGCATTCGCTCCAGGTGACACTGTAGTGGTTCAAGTTAAAGTTAAAGAAGGCGACAAAAGCCGTCTGCAGGCTTACGAAGGCGTAGTTATCGCCAAGCGTAACCGTGGTCTGCATTCAGCCTTCACCGTCCGTAAAATTTCTAACGGCGAAGGTGTTGAGCGTGTATTCCAAACGCACAGCCCAATGATCGATAGCATCACCGTGAAACGTCGTGGTGCAGTTCGCCGTGCTAAGCTTTACTACTTACGCGATCGTTCAGGTAAATCAGCGCGTATCCGCGAAAAGCTTAACTAAGCAATTTGAGGCCGGCATTATGCCGGCTTTTTTATGTCTATTACTCACACTGCGCAACCGCCGATTAGTCAGCAAGCCCTACAACAGTTAGAACAAGAACTGGAAACCCTGTTGTCTCGTCGTTATGGTGAAATTACCGAGCAACAACTCTTAAGTCTGCTCAAGCTTAAATCTTTTAACCAAGTTGAAGATAGCCAACTTGCGTTATTTCAAGTGCATTTTGTGTTATACCATTTACTTTATCGTATCGCTGCGCGTTGGGCTGCCAATGAAACAGCACATATTGAAATTGGTTTAGCGCGGATTAAAATTTTGCCATGGCAAGACGCCTTACCGGCAACGCCTGACACGAAAGCGGCCTATTATGCCGAGTGGCAAAATTATTGGCGGATGACACCAATGGGGCTGACGGAGCGCTTAAATCAGTTTTGGCAGTTTTATCAACAGCGTTATCTTAGCCCACCAGACGTAAAACTGTCCGATGATGAAGCCTTGCGTTTATTAGCCCTACAATGGCCTTGCTCTCAAGTAGAGTTAAAAAAAGCCTTTCGCAAACAATCCTTAAAACATCATCCCGATCGCGGAGGTGATCAACAAGCCTTCGTCCGCATTACGCTTGCTTATAAAAAGCTGTTGACCCGCTTCTAACGCTAAATTGCTCTTTTAAAAGAGGTTGCAACACCGCGGCAAGTGTTGGTTTGCTGCAGTGTTGCTATGCTAAAGCCTGATTTTATGCTGCGATCTATTGCTTTGTATTTAAAAGTTTACAGTGTGTTTTTATGTTGCATTTCAGTCTAAGTGGCAATTTTATTGGTTTGCAAGCTTGACGCTGTAGCCGTCTATCCGTAAACTGCGAGATATGTAATTTAAAAAATACGATGTGTAAATTAATATTTACGCTTAATTTTAGGTCAGCGGGCAACGATATTATTATCTATGCTAATTTACTGCCCGAGACTCATACCGCTACAGGAGCACCGTTAAATGAGTATGATTGTTGATGATTTGCGTATCGTCGCCCAGAAACCCCTGATCTCACCTGCTGTGTTAAAGAAAGTGTTGCCACTATCAGCTCAAGGTTTAGATTTTATTGCGAAAGCACGCACTGATATTGCTAACATTATTCATGGCCATGATAAACGTTTACTGGTGGTGACCGGGCCATGTTCTATCCATGATCCCGTTGCAGCGATGGAATATGCACATAAACTTAAAGCACTGCAGCTAGCTTACCAAGATAGTTTATATATTGTGATGCGCGTGTACTTTGAAAAACCACGTACCACAGTGGGCTGGAAAGGCTTTATTAACGATCCGCATCTTGATGACTCCTTTGATTTAGAAACCGGCTTAACTTGGGGCCGTGAATTGCTACTGAAAATGGCCGATTTAGAATTGCCGGTTGCAACCGAAGCGCTCGATCCGATCAGCCCACAATATATGTCTGATTTAATTAGCTGGGCGGCGATTGGGGCCCGCACCGTGGAATCGCAAACGCACCGTGAAATGGCCAGTGGCTTGTCGATGCCTGTGGGTTTTAAAAATGGTACCGATGGCAGTTTAAATGTAGCGCTCAATGCGCTGCAATCTGCCGCTAGCGGCCACACATTCTTTGGTATTAACCAAAAAGGTGAAGTGAGCTTGGTGCAAACCGCCGGTAATCCGGATGGGCATATCATTTTACGGGGTGGCAGTGCGCCAAATTACGATGCAGCCAGCATTCAAGATGTCTTACAAAAAATTGATAAATTAAAATTACCACGCGGTATTGTGGTCGACTGCAGTCATGGCAATTCGCACAAAGACCATAATCGACAACCGCTCGTGGCCGCTGATGTCGTGGCGCAGCGTTTAGCCGGCAATGATGCCATTATTGGTTTAATGCTAGAAAGTCATTTATCAGCAGGGCGGCAAGATCTGATCGCCGGTAAAGCTGAGCATTACGGTGTGTCAGTCACCGATGCCTGTATTGATTGGGCGACAACCGAAACCTTGTTAGCAAGTTTGCATCAGCAAATGTTGCCGTTGCAAGCGGTGGCGTAGATCAGATGACGGCCGTTAATCATGCACAACAAGCACTGCAACCGTTGCGCGAGCAAATCGATACTATTGATGCTGAACTGGTCAGGCTATTAGCGGCACGCGCTAAAGTGACTGCGCAGGTCGGGCAGGTGAAGCAGCATTTCGCCTTACCGGTATACGTACCTGAGCGCGAGCATGAACTGTTAACGGCGCGTCGCCAGCAAGCTATTGCCGAGCAGGTCTCGCCCGAACTGGTTGAAGATGTGCTGCGGCGCATCATGCGCGAATCTTATGCCACACAAGACATCAGCTTTGTTTGTTGTCGCCAAGGCGGTGGTAAAGTTGTAGTGGTCGGTGGTGCAGGGGCGCTCGGTGCGCGTTTTGTCAGTTTATTTGCGCGTTCTGGCTATCAAGTGGTGGTGTTAGAGCAACAGGATTGGCCAGAAGCCGCCAGCTTATGTGCTGATGCAGCCTTGGTGTTAATGGCGGTGCCCATCACCTTAACGGCGCAGTTGATTGCAAAATTACCGGCTTTGCCAAGTGATTGTGTGCTAGCAGACTTAACCAGTATTAAAGACAAGCCCTTGCAAGCGATGTTGACGCAGCATGCCGGGCCTGTCGTGGGTTTACATCCGATGTTCGGCCCGGATATTACGAATTTAGTGAAGCAAGTGGTGGTGGTCTGTCACGGCCGTGCCGAACAGCAATATCAATGGTTACTACAACAATTAACGGTATGGGGTGCAGAACTCGCCGAGGAACAGGCCGCTGCGCATGACAGTGCTATGCAACTGATCCAAGCGATGCGTCACTTCTCATCTTTGGTTTATGGCGTACATCTAGCCGAAGAAAAAGCGGATTTGCAGCAGCTGCTGGCCATGAGCTCGCCGATTTATCGGTTAGAGTTGGCAATGATTGGCCGTTTGTTTGCACAAAATGCCGAGTTATATGCCGATATTATGCTGTCATCTAGTGATGTTGCTAGCCTATTATCACGCTATCAGCAGCGTTTTGGTCAGTTATTAGCCTTGTTGCAAGCCAATGATAAAGCCGGTTTGATGGCCGAATTTGCCAAAGGGCAACAGTTTTTTGGTGATTTAGCCGGGCAGTTTTTGCACGAAAGCAAGCAGCTGTTACAAAAAGCCGCGGATGGTCGCAGCTAAAGGTAACAGCAGTAAATTGCCAATGAACCCAGCGAGTTAGCGCTGGGTTTATGTTTCTGTGTTAGCTAGACCATAAAAATGATAGATAATTTCCCACGCCTGCTCGGGTGTATCTACAAACTGTATTAACTCGAGATCTTCTGGGCTAATTAAGCCTTCTTCTGCCAGCATGTCAAAATTGATTAAACGCTGCCAAAACGCTTTATCGTATAAAATTACTGGTACGCGTTTGGCTTTACGAGTTTGAATAAGTGTCAGGGTTTCAAACAGCTCATCTAAAGTGCCAAAGCCCCCCGGAAAGGCCACTAAAGCCTGCGCCCGCTGTAAAAAGTGCATTTTGCGGATGGCAAAATAGTGAAACTGGAAACACAGTTCAGGCGTGATATAGGGGTTTGGATGTTGCTCTTTGGGTAAAACAATATTTAAACCAATGCTTTTACCATTGGCATCCATCGCCCCACGATTGGCGGCTTCCATCACACCTGGGCCGCCGCCGCTGATAATCATTAAGCCTGTTGCGGGATGCTTGCCATTGTGTGTGGTGACGATGCGAGCAAATGCTTGCGAGGCTGCATAGTACTGACTGTTCCTCACATCGCGTTGCGCTTGCTGCAGTGCACTCACAGCCTCAGCGGTATGTTCTTGCCCCGCATAGCGTTGTTGAACCTCTGCCAGTTGACTTGCTGCAACACTCGGTGACAGAAAACGGGCACTGCCAAATACGACGATAGTGGCATTAATGCCGTGCTGCTCGAGTACCATCTGTGGTTTTAAATATTCTAACTGCAGACGAACATGGCGCAGTTCGTCTTGCATTAAAAAACCATTGTCAGCGAAGGCGAGCTTAAAGGAATTATGATCTTGTAATTGCGTGATCGCATCTAATGATTCTTGAGCGCTGGCAAAATGGCGTTTATATAAGGTACTGTTTTCCGACATACTGAAAACCCCTGAGGAAAAATTATTTTCTGTTAAGAGTACACATAGTACCGCGCGAACAAGTTAAAGTGGTGTTATAACAAATAAAAAAATTAGGACAGTTATGTGGTCAGATATTTTAGTAACCTTTGGTGCGCTAGGGATCTTACTGTTAGGGATGGACTGGCTTAGTAAAGGTCTAAAAACGGCAGCTGGGCCAGCATTAATGCAGTTTTTACAACGTTGGACCACCAAACCTTGGCAAGGCTTAGTGTTTGGCACGGCGGCTACGGTTGCGGTGCAATCCTCAACGGTCATCACCATTACCACCATTGGTTTTGTTAATGCGGGTATTTTATCTTTGCAAAATGCTGCCTTTGTCATTTACGGCAGTAATGTGGGGACATCATTAACCGGCTGGTTTGTGGCGCTAATTGGTCTACAATTTAAGATAGAAGTGTTTGCGTTACCCTTGGTCGGCCTAGGCGCCATGCTTAAACTGTTTACGAAGACAGTAAAAAAGCAAGGCGTGGGTGAGGCGTTAGTCGGCTTCGGTTTTTTCTTTTTAGGGCTGGGTTTTTTAAAAGAAGGTTTTAATGCTGTTTTTCTCGATATTGAATTTTCAGCGTTAAGCCAATGGGGCTTATGGGGCATATTGTTAGGGGTGGCATTAGGCACGTTATTAAGTGTGTTAATGCAAGCGTCAATAGCGGTGATTGCCTTAGTGATTACCGCAGTTTCTGCGGGTGTTCTTCCGTTGTCGTTAGCGGCGGCTTTTGTTATTGGGGCTAACCTTGGCACCACTTCAACCGCGATAATGTCAACTTTAGCGGCCACGGCACAGGCTAAACGCTTAGCGCTATTGCATGTAATTTTTAATGTGATAACCGGTGTGGTTGCGGTATTGCTGATCAGCCCTTTGTTATGGCTTATTTTGCAACTGCAGCAGGCGTTATTTCACGACCCAAACCCCGCCATCAGCTTGGCCTTGTTTCATACGCTATTTAATGTGCTGGGTGTTCTGTTAATGTGGCCTTTAACCACTCGCTTGGTGCTTTTTTTAAATGGCCGTTTTCGACAGCACAGCCCCGGTCAATTACGCATGTTAGATGCGTCTAGTTTAAGTATTCCGTCGGTTGCGATTAAAAGTTTGATTATGGAAACACTGCATGTTGGCCAACTGATTAGTCAGCAAGCCTTGATGTTGCATGCTGATACACCTCAAACCAGCACGGGCTTAAATAACATCAAGCAATTACAAACCGAGCTGAACGGTTATTTATTAAAATTGGGTAAAAGTAAATTGTCCGCCGCCGAGTCTAAAGCGTTAAATGAACTTATTAAAAATCAAATGCGCTTAGAAATGACGATTCAATTGCTACCGCAGCTTGCTAAGCAATTAACCAGCAATGCGACTGCGTTTATGCCGGAGCAAACGTTATGGCAACAATTACAACAGGCGCATTGGCCAGAAGATGCAGCCAAAGTGCGCAGTTGCTATCGGGATTTAATGAAACAACGCCATAAAATTAAAGAACAATTGTATCTATTGGTACTGACCGAACGCGTGAGTACCGACAATGGTGGCGATCAGCTGTTACGAATTGCGGAATTACGCCGCTTTAATCAACAACTGACCAAAGCCATGCTCTCGTTAGGTGCGCTACTTACCACAACAGACGGGCCGACATCCCAACAAGAACAAGAGGAACACAGTCATGCCAGTTAATGCCAGTTTGACCTTCATCGGTGCTGCTCAGCAAGTCACCGGCTCCTGTTATCTGATCAAGTTACCTCATCAGCAACTATTACTCGAATGTGGCATGGTACAAGGCCATGATCAGGTTAGGGAATGGCACAAGTTTCGTTTTCCTTTTAATGCCAAAGACATTGATGCGGTGGTGTTATCTCACGCACACATCGATCACAGTGGTTTATTACCCTTGTTAGTCTCTAAAGGGTTTCATGGCAAAATTTATTGCACACCGGGCACCGCTGATATTTTACCGGTGCTACTGAAAGATTCGGTTAACTTATATTTAAAAGATTTGGAATGGCAAAATAAAAAAGCGGTGCGTGCGGGTAAAAAGCCGCAATCGCCGGTGATGTCGGTAAAGGATGTCGAGCGTGTGGTGGACTTGATTGTGGAGTTACCCTACAGCAAACGCGGTTTCCCGCTCGATGGCGTAGAGCTGGAGTTTGCTGATGCGGGGCATATTTTAGGCTCGGCTATTGTGCAACTGTGGTTGAAGGGAAAGCAAGCCATGCGCAAGTTGGTGTTTTCTGGCGATCTTGGCAACCCTGCTACGGTGCTGTTACCACCGGCTACGGATATTGGTCAGGCTGATATCGTGTTAATGGAAAGTACTTATGGAAATCGTGACCACCAACCGCTAGCCGATACCATTGAAGAGCTTGCTGCAGCACTTGAACAAGCCTATAACGAAAATGGTAATGTATTTATCCCCGCGTTTGCTTTAGGGCGCTCGCAAGAGATTTTGTATTATCTCGCCTTGCTCTTTAAACAAGGCCGTTTAAAGCAACGTATGGTGTTTTTAGACAGCCCAATGGCCATTAGCATTACCAAGATCTATAACGAGTACTTGCATCGCCTTGATCAAGCCGATTTAGATAAAATTGGTTACAAACCGGGCATGACGCTACAACAATTACTGCCGATTTTGAAATTATCAGAAACCGTTGAAGATTCGATGGCGATTAATCGGATCAGCCAAGGAGCGATTATTATTGCGGGAAGCGGTATGTGTAATGGTGGTCGTATTGTGCACCACTTAAAACATAACCTCTGGAAAAATACCAATCACCTTATCTTTATCGGCTTTCAAGCCCGAGGTACTTTAGGTCGGCGACTGGTTGACGGCGAAAAACGTGTGAAAATGTTTGGGCAAGATATCGTGGTGAAAGCTAATGTACATACTATTGGCGGCTTTTCTGCACATGCAGGGCAAAGCGAGTTATTAGCATGGGCTAAAGCCATTACGGGTCAACCCGATTTTTACTTAATCCATGGTGAGCCTGAGGCGCAATTGGTTTTACAAGAAAAGTTAGCCGAGCTCGGTATTGCTTCGCAAATTCCGGCGAAAGGCGATAGCTTCGATTTCTAACGGAGTTTACGACAAGCAGAGGCAGCCACTGTGCTAATGCCCGTCAGTTAATGCTGTTTAATAACACACTATACTGCTCGGTATTCGCTCAAGTGGCTGTTGTATCATTTAACGCTCAGGTTGCGTTGGCGTGATATCATCGCTTGGATAGCACCCCAGTACTTTGATAAATTTTGTCAGGTTATTTAACTCTTCTAGTGCGCGAGTCATGGCGTAGTCGTTCAGATTGGCAGAAACATCCACATAAAACATTTCTTCCCAAGGGTTGCCGTTGATCGGGCGCGATTCTAATTTACTCATACTAATGCCATGTTGCTTTAACACTAACAAGGCTTCTACCAGTGCACCGGGTTGCTGCCCCGTATACATAATAAAAGTGGTTTTTGCTGGGATAGCTTTGGCAACATTAACCGATTTACGGGCGACCACAATAAAGCGGCTGATATTGGCTTTTTGATTGGCTAATTGGCGTGTCAGTACTTCTAAACCATAGAGTTTGCCGCCTTCCTCGCCACCAATAGCAATAATACTGGGGTCCTGTAACTCTTTTACTTTGGCAAACGCGGCGGAAGAGCTTTCACAGTAGTCTATTTTCACGTTCGTTAAACCGAGTAAAAACTGACTACACTGCGCAATCACTTGCGGATGAGAACACACTTGGCGGATTTTCGTGAGATCGGTACCCGGTAAGCCGAGTAAGCAATGTTCAATGGGGTGC
This sequence comes from Alishewanella sp. HL-SH05, assembly GCF_052655985.1. The sequence continues at coordinate 3,011,776 of NZ_CP199753.1, read as the reverse complement.
GTGAGTTCACCTACAATCGATAAACGGGTATGTTGTAAGATGTCATACACTTCGTTAATTGAACCTGACGAGGTATTCTCAATCGGTAATACCGCATAGTCGGCATGGCCGGTTTCTACCGCTTTGACAATTTCATTAAAGCTATCGCAGCCTAATTCGATAATACGCTCGGCGCGACGGGTAAAGTATTTTTGGGTTGCCCAGTAACTGTAAGAGCCTTGCCCGCCTAAAAACGCCACTCTCACTACTGGGGAATTATCACCGTTTAATTGGCCTTGCACTTTAGCTTGTTGCTGTAATACCGAGTCTTCAATGACAACTTGAAATAACTGCGTAACATAGTGTGCATCGAGTTCCAGCGATTTGCCTTTTTCAATCAGCGACAATAATAATTCTTGCTCGCGTTGTTGATCGCGAATAGGTTTATTTTGGGATAGCTTTGCTTCTGCCACGGCCAGTGCCAACTTGCGACGTTTAGACAGCAAGCTCAATAATTGCTGATCAGTTTCACTAATCGCAGTGCGGATCTCATTTAATTCCATATTTGGCCTCGTGCTACACCTATGTTTAAGGGTCAACTTGCAAAAAAAACCTCCCGAGTGGGGAGGTTTTGGGCTTTTCGTGCGTGCACGCTCAGCTACCTCCCAATGCTAGGGGGTAAAGCTAAAAAAACCGAGCGAGCAAATCATCATCTTCATATTGCACACCTTAATCCGTCTGGATGGCTAAAGTCAAGGGTTAGGTATTAACTGTTGTTGATATTTTTCTGGCCCAGGTAAAAAGGGCAAAGCAACTTCAGCAAGCCAATAAGGATGATCGCTACGATAAAAAGGGGAAAGGGGGTGACCGGATTGACCACTGCTGATCACTAAGACGCCTAATTCTTCAAAACCAGGTGCAACCACCATTCTTTGCGATTGACCAAATGCCGGATGTTGCACCTTTGGCATATGACTATCACCCGATAGCGGGGTATCGGCCATATTGAGCCAGTGGCCAATCAGCGGAATAGCGCCAGACAAAGGATGTTTAATTTTACTGGTATTACGCGTGCCCCAGTTGGCTTGGGTTAAGCTACCGTATTGTGCTTGAATATTTTGCTCGGTTTGCTTGGCTGCGCTTAACAGTAAATCCTGCCAGCTTTGATAGTTGGCCGGTAAGGTGTCAGCGCGATTTGCCGCAAGCATTAACCAAAATGGCGTTTCCATTGAATATTTTAAATCACTGCTGCGACTACCCACTTGCTCTAATAACGCTGACAGGGGCGCAAAGGTCAGTTCTAGCGTAGTTAAACGAAATTGCCGAAGCAAAGTGTAACCGACATCATTTACATCTGCTTTTAAGCTAGACTGCGCGATCAGCTGGCGAAACTCGGTCAATTGATATTGCTCACTGCGCTCAGGTGAAAGGGTATCGAGTAATAATGCCTGCCACGGCTGCAATAAATGCGCTTGGATATCCAGCTGTATTTGATGTAGCGCCAATTCATCCGCTTGGGGCAGCGCAGCTAACGCATCGGCTATTTGTTTACCCCTTGCGCCTAAATCATAGCCGCCATTTCCTAACAGCTTATAAAACTCGCCACCTACGGTGCGAGCATTCGCAGACCACAACCGACCTGACGTTGGGTTGAGGAGTTGCGGATAAGCGGCCGCCTCTAACTGTTCGCCCCAGTAGTTATCACCCTTGCTCCAATCCTGAGCGGTATCCCAATCGGCCACATGGCGCTGACGCATTGGACCAAATATAGACCAGCCAATATGACCTTGTTGGTCGGCAACTAACACGTTTTGTGCGGGAATACCCATAGTATTAGCAAAACGCAACACTTCGGCCGCAGACTCAGCCTTTTCTAAATAACGTAAGTTCAGGTTCACCGCTTGCGGATCATGGGCTATCCAACGCAGAGCATAAGGTTGACCATCCGCAAAGGGGATAAGCGGGCCCCATTCGGTTTGTTTGATTAATAGTGAATGCGCTGGCGCGTCGCGAATGGTAATGCGCTCAGTGATGTACTCAAGAGGTTGCCAGCCGTTGGGGCTAAGATACTGCTGTTCATCATCAGACAGGGTTAGGCTGATTAAATCATGCCAATCGGCAGTACTATTGGTAAAACCCCATGCAATTTTGCCATTACTACCGACCACAATTGCCGGTGTACCGGGTAAACTTAAACCCGTGACTTGCTGCGCTTGCTGATCTTCAACCCAATTTAATTGCGTTTTGAACCAGACGCCTGGCACCCTTAGCGATAAATGCATATCATCAGCCAAAATGGCTGCGCCATGCCCGGTTAAGTGGCCGGCAACCGCAAAATTATTACTGCCTAAATCGACTGCGTCAGCCGGTGTGCATTCAATACAACTTAATTGCTGTTGTAAAACACTGGGATACGGTGAGCTAGGTAGGGCAATGGCTTGCTGTTCGCTACCATCAATGGCCGCTTGCCACAGTGGGCTATGCTGTTGCAAAAACTGATACCAGTCTTCTGGTAACGCGGCTTTTAATTTGGTCATCGCATAATCATCACGCCCCATTTTGCCCTGTAAATCTAGGTACATACTGTAAATGACTAACAGACTATCTTGCTCTAACCAAGGCTCGGGCGTCGTTTGTAATAACAGATATTCAAAAGGGGGTTGGCGTAAGCGGTTTAAGCCATCGTTAACACCTCGACTGTAAGCGGCTAATAACTCGAGATCTGGTGCCTTGAGCTGTGTCAGGATATGTTCGGCGCGTTGTCGAAACAGGTGGCGGCGATGGCTGATGTCGGTGTTCAGTGCTTGCTTCCCGAATAAAGCAGATAATTCACCGGCTGCACTGCGCCGTGATAAATCCATTTGAAAGAAACGTTCTTGAGCGTGCGCAAAGCCCAGTGCATAAGCGGTATCTGAACGGTCGGTGGCGTGGATGGTTAAGTAACCAAGTTGATCGCGCTTTAAACTAACCGGATGTGCTATGGGGGCCTGATAGCGACCGTTGTAATCGGGTAAACTGCCGTTAAGCCAATAATAAGCCACAGCCAATACAATTAATATCACGGCCACGACTAGCGACAACAGCCAGCTGATTATTTTCATTTTTATGTCCTGCTGATATAAGATCAAAAGGTTAGCACAACAAAAGGAAAGTTCAATGTTAAGAAAGATGCAAGTGTGGGATCTCGCCGTCAGGGTATTTCATTGGTCGCAAGTGTTGCTGCTGCTTGGGCTGTGGTATACCGGTACCGAAGGTTTGATGGCACAGCATCAATTGTTAGCTTACAGTTTAGCGGCATTGTTAATTGGGCGCCTGTATTGGGGCTTTTTTGGTAGTAGTACTGCGCGTTTTCGCAATTTTAGCTATTCACCCCTTGCTGCTTGGCGTTTTTTACGCAAGCCAAAACCGGTGCTTGGTCATAATCCGGCCGGTTCTTATATGATTTTTACGCTGTTAGGCTTATTAACGCTGCAAATTCTCAGTGGCCTAGCCACTTTTGATAACAGTTATATTAGTGACGGCCCTTTAGTTGCATATTTGCCTGAAAGTTGGGTGTCGCTGGCTTCTGATGTGCATAAAACCGTAATCGATCTGATTTTAATCGCGGTGTTTGTGCATGTGTTTGCTGCTGTTTGGCATAGCTGGCGTCACGACAATGTCATATTGTCGATGTTCAATGGTAAAAATGATGTGCCTGCAAACGCCACCCCGCAGTTGAAATCAACATGGAGTTATTTTGTTATCGTGCTACTGGTGCTGCTCGGTTTTTATCTGTGGCAAGGTCGTATTCTGATCTTGTTTCTTTGAAAACGTTTACTATTTAGCAAAGAGCCCGCTGGTATGCGGTTACCACATGCCAGCGGGCTTGAGATAATCAGCTTAACAAGCTGAGTTTATTAATCAGCTTTGTATTTATCATGACAAGCTTTACAGTTACGTGCATAGTCGCCAAACGCTTTGCGAATAGCGGCTTGCTCGCCGGCCTTTGCTGCAACTAATAAAGCGGCAGCATCTGCGGCCAGTTTTTCACCACGCTCTTGCACATCCACTAAGTTATCCCAAATAGCCGGTTTTACTTCACCGCCCGCGGCTTGAGTGCCTGGCACGGTAAACGTTTCCCATGGCAGTTGCGACAATAAGGCTAGCGCCTCAGCACGACGCTGCACGCGCTCAACGTCAAAAGCCACATTACCCCGGATCATATCTTGGATGTCGCCCATGTTATGGCGGATCATCTGAAAGTTTGCTTGACGGTATGACACCGCATCTTTACCGTCAGTAAATGCCGTAGCGGCGACGACCGGTAACGCGAAAGATAAACAAAGTAGGGAAGAAATTAGGGCTTTTTTCATATTATTACTCTCTTCTAGTCGATTGTCGTAAAATAATGGTAAAGTACAAGTAGTCTTTATTGCATACCTGACAGGGATACTATCAGGTCACTATAACAGCAGTGAGCCGAATTCGTGAAGGATCTTACCCATAATAATGCCAAAGGATTCAACTCACTGGGTTTGAAATTTTCAATCCTGGTGTTTTTGGCTATGCTGATTGCCGGTCTTACCGTGATGTTTACTTATGGCCTGTATCAACAGCAAACTGATGAGGAAATGCAGTTAAAAAAACAAGCACTATTGCAGCGCAATAGTGACCTATATCATCAACAATTAGACAAATACCTCGAAAAACAAGAAATTAAAGCACGGCGAGCTCACCAACTCATCAGTGAGCAATTAAACGAGCGCCCAGTTACCCGTTCTAATGCAGCCTTATTAACTACCTTAGCCGATGGTTCACGTCGCCAACAAAATGACTTTTCTGGCCTGTATATTGCGCCGGACGCCCAAGTCAATGTGCAAAATAGTTTATTACAGCGCAGCACTGCGGTTTGGCAGGATACTGTGCCCTTGTTGCAACATGATTTCTTTGCCGTGTTTTTTATTGCGAAAGATAACTATGTTCAGGTGACGCCAGCAGGGTGGGCAGCAGATTTTTCGGTCGATATTTCCTTATTGAATAACCCCTTATTTCAATTAGCGGCACCAGAGCAAAACCCTGAACGCAGTTTGCGCTGGAGCCCGGTGTATTTTGACAGTATTTGGCAACAATGGATGCTAAGTATCTTGCTGCCGGTCTATCAGCAAGAACAGTTTCTTGGCGTAATGGGTTTTACCCTGCCTCTTTCAGAATTAACACAACATCGCAGCGCCTCGGCTGAATACAAGCCAAATACCCATGCTTTGCTGCTCGATAGAATGGGGCAAGCCATCAGCGATAGCGTGTCGTCCTCAATGCGCAATTTACCGATGTTTAGCCCTTATCAGGGGGCTAAAGTGAACGTCCCTGTATTAAGTGAATTACTGCAAACGCCCAATCAAAACTTGAGTAATAGCCGTTTTTTGATGGCGCTAAGTGCCTTTAATCGTTTAGATTGGCAGTTTGCGCTTTATCAAGAAAAACAAACTTTATTACAACAGCAAAAATTATTTGTTCCTCGTATGCTGTTTTTAACCTTCTTAGTGGCGATTGCCGTGACGCTGTTACTGCATTTTTTCATTAACCAAATGCTGTTAAAACGGCTGAAAAAATTAGCCTCTGCGGTAAATCGGGTCGGACGTGGGGCACATCCTGGCTTACAATTGGATACCAAACACGATGAACTGGGTATTTTAAACCGCGCCTTCACAGCAATGTTTGAAGAAATCAATCAATTAGTGACGGGTTTAGATACGCGGATTGCCGAAAAAGAACAAGCCGAAATGCTGGCGCGTAAACTCAGTAAAGCGGTCGCTTTTTCCAGTTCAGGAATTGTGATTACTAATAAGCATCTTGATATTGAATACGTAAACCCCTTTTTGACGACGTTGTTAAAGGTTCAAAGCGCTAGTATCTTGGGAAAACCCTTAAGTAGTTTGTTCGCTGAAGATATGCAAAAACTGACCAATGATATGATGCAGTCATTGGCAGAGCGGCAACACTGGCGCGGTGATGTCTTGTTATTGCAAGAAGATGCCACAGACGAAACAGAACAAGCTTGGGTCACTTTAGCTTTAGCGCCGATCCGAGACGAGCGTGGTGAGTTATCTCATTATGTTGCGGCGATGCAGGACATTTCTTTTATTAAGCGCAGCCAAAAGCAAATGGAGCAATTGGCTTACTTCGACTCACTCACTGGCTTGGCCAATCGCAGTTATTTCCGCAACCAATTACGCAAAGCCATTTCCATGTCGCAACGCGGTTATTACACCTTTGCTTTGTTGTACTTTGACTTAGACGAATTTAAATTAATTAATGATACTTTAGGCCACGACGCTGGCGATGAATTACTGATCGAAGTGGCTAAGCGTTTAACCTCACGTTTGCGTGAAGATGATACAATCGCCAGGCTCGGCGGCGATGAATTTGCCGTTATTTTAAGCGATATAAAAGACAAAATGCATGCAGGGCAGATTGCCGGCAATTTACAACAAGCCTTTACTCAGCCAGTGCAATTAGGAACACATACGGTTGCCATTAGTGCTTCTATTGGTATTACTGTGGCGCCTGATGACGGCGCGGAAGAAGAAGTTCTGATAAAACATGCTGATTTGGCCATGTATGAAGCAAAAGCGCGTGGCAAAAATACTTACCGGTTTTTCTCACGCGAGTTAAATGAAGCAGCGACCGATCGTTTATTGATTGAAAATCAGTTACGTGAAGCAATCCGCGAGCAGCAATTCCTGATGTATTACCAACCCAAAATTGATATTCAAGATGACACTCTAGTGGGTTATGAGGCCTTGATCCGCTGGCTGCGACCCGACAATACCCTGGTGCCTCCGGCGCGCTTTATTCCAGTGGCGGAAAGTACCGGTTTGATTGTGAAAATTGGTGAGTGGATTATTCTGGAGTCATGCCGTTTTCTGGCTCGACAACACAGCCGTGGCTATGCCGTTAGTCTGTCAATTAACTTATCGGCGCGCCAATTTAACGATAATCGTTTACCGACGATGATTGAACAAATTATCCAGCGGACCGGTGTCGATCCAAGCTATTTAGTGTTTGAAATTACCGAAAGTATGCTGATGGGCGACACTGATGCGGCTATTAAACAGTTAAATCAGTTAAAACGTCTCGGAGTCTCTTTATCTATTGATGACTTTGGTACAGGCTATTCATCGCTTAATTATTTGAAGCGATTCCCAGTAGACGAGCTGAAAATCGACCGCTCTTTTGTTAAAGATATTCCAGAAGATCGGAATGATATGGATATTGTCTCTGCCATTATTGCGATGGCGCAAAAGATGCAATTACGCGTTGTCGCTGAAGGGGTCGAGTCAGAAGCTCAAGTTGACTTCTTAAAGCAAAATGCTTGCTATGTTGTACAGGGTTATTACTACAGCATGCCGTTGGCAGAGCAAGAGTTAAGTCACCTGACATTTACAATAAAAACATAAGTTAAAGGATCATTCGGTCGTTCAGTGCGAGGTAATTGTTGTTTCGATTAACACCACTAACACGCCGGGGTTATTGACTAAACCGTCTGCGCTAACCGCAATTAACGCTGTGATACCTTACATCCACTCAAAACCAGGAAAACGTTATGATATCAGCTCGCCTGTCACTTTTGACCTTGGCTTTGCTTAGCGCTACTAGCTATGCGGCTCAAACCACGCCAGAGTTAGGGATCCGGGATAAAACCCCGAATCTCATGGCTCTAACCAATGCCACTGTTCTGACTGAGCCTGGCAAAGAACTTACCGGTGCAACCATCTTAATTCGTGATGGTAAAATTGAAGCGGTTTCAACCAGCGCTAAGATCCCTGCCGGTTATCAAACTTTTGATTTACAAGGTTACTTTGTATATCCCGGTTTTATTGACCCTTATACTCAATATGGTGTTACTGCTGCTAGTCAGGTTGAGCGTGCGCGCTTTGGTGGTCGTAACCCAATTTATGAAAATGAACGAAGGGGGGCAATGCGGCAAACGACGCCATTCATGCACAGCAACGTTGGGCAACCCAATTTAAACCCGATAGTAAAGCAGCAACCGAGTTATTAAAAGCTGGTTTTACTACGGTACAAAGTGCCCGCCAAGACGGTATTTTTCGTGGAACCGCTTTTGTTGCTTCTTTAGGTGAAGGCTTGCCAAATGATTTAATTTTAAAAGCTGACGCTCAGCATTTTTTATCTTTTAGCAAAGGCAGTTCACAGCAAACCTATCCTTCTTCGTTGATGGGATCTATTGCGCTAATCCGTCAAACCTTGTCCGACGCTAATTGGTATCAAGCGGCCACGGCTAGCCCGAATTTAAGCGTTCAGGGTAAGCCGGTTGAGTTTAACGCAGCTTTGGAAGCGCTTAGCAGTTTAAGCAGCCAGGGCATCTTGTTTGATACTACAGACGATCGTTCATTACTGCGCGCCAATCAATTACTCAGCGAATTTAATCTTAAAAATGCGCTGTTATTAGGCTCTGGCTATGAATACAGCCGCTTGCCACAAATTAAAGCGACCGGTAAACCTTTATTGCTACCGCTGAATTTTCCCGCCGCACCGCAGGTTAGCGCGGCTGAGCAGCGTTTAGACGTGAATCTTGCTGATTTACGGCACTGGGAGCGTGCACCAGCTAACCCGGCTGAAGTGGCTAAAGCTGGGGTAAACTTTGCCTTCACAACGCATGGTTTAACTAAAAAAGCCGAGTTTTTACCCAACTTACGCAAAGCTATTCAATACGGCTTAGATAAACAGCAAGCGCTCGCAGCCTTAACCACCACACCAGCAAGCTTACTGGGTTTAGACGATCGGTTAGGTAAAATTGCTGCCGGTTATCAGGCCGATCTTGTGATCAGCCGAGGTGATCTGTTCACCGACGGTGAAATTGTCGCAACCTGGTTGCGTGGCCAAGAAAAACGCTTTACCAGTGTGCAACCCACCGCTTTTGCTGGTGAGTATCAACTCACTTATCAAGATCAAACGTTTAGCGTGACGCTAACGGGTACGGCGCCGAAAATAAGCGGTGAAGCGGTAATCGGTGACAAAAAAGTGAAACTGACGCACCTGATGGTGCAAGACGAGCGGTTACAATTTAGCTTGCCGTTACAAGAGCTCACCGAACAAGCTGCGGTGCTGCAATTTAATGGTGTTTGGTCTGAGCAACAACTTAAGGGTTATTGGTTAGATGCACAGGGTAGTGAAGTGGCTGTCAGCGCCAAACAGCAAATTGCAGCCAGCAGTAAAGATGCCAAAACCGCTAAAGCCGCGCCAGCAATGTTGTCGAAACTGACTTATCCTAATCGTGCTTTTGGTTTAGATGCTTTACCGCAGCAACAAAACCTGCATATCAAAAATGCGACCGTGTGGACAGCAACAGCAGACGGTGTGTTGACCGAAAGTGATGTGCTAGTGCGCAATGGTAAGTTTGAGAAAATTGGCCAAAACCTGACTACGCCACGCGGTTATAAAGTAATCGATGCCACAGGTTTACATTTAACGCCAGGTATTATTGACGAACACTCACATATTGCCACCGAGCAAGGGGTGAACGAGGGTTCACATGCTAATACCGCCGAAGTGCACTTAGGTGATGTGATTAACTCAGATGATATCAATATCTATCGTGCGTTAGCCGGTGGTGTTACCGCAGTGCAGGTACTACATGGCAGTGCTAACCCGATTGGAGGTCGTGCGCAAATTATTAGCTTACGCTGGGGTCAAGATGCAGAAGGGCTGAAATTTAAAGATGCACCACCGAGTATCAAATTTGCATTAGGTGAAAACGTAAAGCAATCTAATTGGGGCTCTGAGTTCAATACACGATACCCACAAACTCGTATTGGTGTTGAAACCTTTATTCGCGATCAATTCCAAGCAGCTAAAGAATACCGTGCGGCTTGGCAAGCGTTCAATAAACTGTCTAAGCGTGAGCAAGGCCGTGTTGCCCCCCTCGCCGTGATTATCAGATGGATACCTTGGTCGAAATTCTAGAAGGTAAACGTCATATTCATACACACTCTTATGTGGCTTCTGAAATTTTAATGTTGATGAAAGTTGCTGATGAAATGGGTTTCAAAGTGAATACTTACACCCACATCTTAGAAGGCTACAAGGTAGCGAGTGAAATGAAAGCGCATGGTGCCAGTGCATCGACCTTTGCTGACTGGTGGGGCTTTAAGATGGAAGTCACGGATGCCATTCCAACTAACACCTGTTTGATGCATGAGCAGGGTATGTTAGTGAGCGTTAACTCTGATGATCCTGGTTTACTGCGTCGTTTGAATCAAGAGGCCTCAAAATCTACCATGTATTGTAATATGGATGAGCAAGAAGCCTTGAAGATGGTGACGTTAAACCCAGCAAAACAATTAAAAATTGACGATAAAGTCGGTTCAATTGCCGTCGGTAAACAAGCCGATTTCGTGTTATGGGATGCCCATCCATTATCCGTTTACAGTGTGGCACAACAAACGTGGATTGAAGGGGCTCGTTACTTCGACCGTGCTGAAGACTTAGCAAAGCGGCAACAGCTTGAGCAAGAGCGGCAACAGTTGATCCAAAAGGTCTTAACCGCGGGTGATTCTGCTCGTAACGGTAGTCGCAACGCTTATAAACAAGATGATCCGATTTGGCATTGTGAAGATAACGATGACTGGTTGAAATTACGCTTTGGTTTTGGCTCTGCCACAGAAAGTCATGCTCATGCCCATGGGGAGCAACATTAATGAAAAAATTAACCACTATTTTTGCCGCAGCACTTACACTGGCAACGAGCAGCGTACTCGCGGTAAACCCCGTACCTGCACCGAAACAAAGCGTGCCAGTATTATTGAAAAATGCGACGGTGCACGCCGTTGTAACCGAGCCGGCCATTCAAGATGTCTTACTAGTCGATGGCAAAATTGCCGCGATGGGTACGAACTTAACGGCACCTGCCGGGGCGCAAATAGAAGATTTAACCGGTAAGCATGTGTATCCGGGGCTTATTGCTTTGATTAACCAACTAGGCTTAATTGAAGTTGAAGCCGTGCGTGCCACGCGTGATGATCGTGAAACCTCAGCCACGAACCCGGACTTACAAGTGCAAGTGGCCTTTAATGCTGATTCTGCGGTGATCCCAACGATTCGCAGCAACGGTTTTAGCCATAGCTTAATTTATCCTGATGGTAGCTTGATCACCGGTCGCTCAGCATTGATGCAGTTAGACGGCTGGAATTGGCAAGATGCCCTAGTGCAAGCCAATGTGGGCTTACACGTGAATTGGCCGCGCATGGGCTTACAAACCGGTTGGTGGGTTCGTGATAGTGCGGAAAAGCAGCAAGAGCGGCAACGTGAGCAACTGGAGCAGTTACAAAGCTACTTTAGCCAAGCACAAGCCTATTATTTAGCTGAGCAAGCCGGCTTAAATCGTGGCCGTGATTCACGCTGGCATGCCATGTTGGCGTTGTTTGAAGGTAAATTACCCTTATTTGTTCATGCCGATGATCCAAGACAAATGCGTCAAGCCATCAGCTTAGCTAAACAATACAAGGTCCGTTTAGTGATTGTGGGGGGACGCGATAGCTGGCGCATGGCAGATGAACTGGCGGCGAATAACGTGGATGTGATTTATACCGCGCCTTATGGCTTACCTACGCGTACCGATGAAGCCTATGATCAAGCCTTTAGCGTGCCAGGTGTGCTGCAAAAAGCCGGTGTGCGTTTCGCGTTATCGCTGGATGGTTTCTGGGATACCCGCAACCTGGTGTTTGCTGCGGGCCATGTCACGCGTTACGGTTTAGAACCTGCGCAAGCGCTACGATCCTTAACCTTAGATGCGGCACAAATTGCCGGTGTGGCCGATCGTTTAGGCTCGATTGAGGTGGGTAAGAGCGCGAGTTTAGTCGTGTCTGAAGGCGATATTTTTGATTATCGTGGGCATAACATCATGCAATTATGGATTGACGGTCGCAATGTTGATCTGAATAACAAACATAAACAGCTACACCAGCGTTATCAGCAACGCTATCAAGCGGCTAACTAAGCTTTAGTTTTATTACCATCTACAGTGCCAGTGAATACTGGCACTTTTTTATTGAGACAGTCCATGAAAAAGATTTTTTTACTTTGTACGGCCGCGTTAATGACTATTGCTGGTTGTAGCAGTACCCCAGCCAGCAAAGCCCCGCGCGCCAGCGCTTTGGTGATTGAAAGTCATCTGACGTTTTTAGCGGATGATTTGTTAGAAGGCCGTGATACGGGGAGTCGAGGCCATGAATTAGCCTCACGTTATATTGCTCAGCAATTTCAAGCATTAGGTTTAGTGCCGGCTGCGGCTGATGGCACCTACTTTCAGCGTGTCCCTATGCGCAAAGCGCAAATTGTGCCGGGAAGTGCCAAGCTTAGTTTTAGTTTACCCGAGCAACAACTGACTCTAGATTACCCGCAGCAATTTACAACCGGGCCCAATTTGCAGACCGAAGCTGTTAACTTGCAAGGTGAAATGGTGTTTGTTGGTTATGGTCTAGTTTCTGAGGTGTTTGGTTTAAACGATTATGCGAATTTAGACGTTAAAGGTAAAGTCGTGGTCATGCTGTCAGGTTTACCCGCTTTTTTACCTAGCGAAGAGCGGGCTTATCTGGGCAGTATGAAAACCGAATTTGCGGTTGAACGGGGCGCTATCGGTGTTATTTCGGTGCATACGCCACAGCAAGAAAAAACTCGGCCCTATGCCGATAGCCTCATGTATTTAAATAGTCCGAGCATGAGCTGGTTAGATGACGAAGGTAACCCCGGTCGGGGCTTTGCTCAGTTACAAGGTGGCGCAACTTTGCATCCTGATGCGGCCAGTCTGTTATTCGCTGCCGCTGGTTATAACCTGAGTGATATTTTTGCTTTATTAGAAAAAGATGAGGTCCCCAAAGGTTTTGCGTTAAAAGGCGAAGTTAACTTAAGCAGCCAAAGTACTCACCAGCAAGTGACAAGCCCGAATGTGTTAGCGACCTTACCCGGTTCCGATCCGCTGTTAAAAGAGGAATATGTAGTATTAACTGCACATTCTGATCATATCGGTTTTTCTAACGATTTACGCAGCGAAGATAAAATTAATAACGGGGCAATGGATAACGCTGCAGGTATCGCGATCTTACTTGAAACCGCACGTTTATTTGCGCAACTGCCGACATCGCCAAAGCGCTCTATTTTGTTTGCTGCGGTTACCGGTGAAGAAAAAGGCTTATTAGGGGCAGATTATCTAGCGAAACAACCGCCAATGCCTATTTCGCAGATGGTGGCTAACGTTAATTTAGATATGCCGGTATTACTGTATTCTTTTGCCGATTTAATTGCTTTTGGTGCAAATCACTCGACCCTAGGTGATGTGGTTGCCCGTGCTGCGGCAAAAGAGGGCAGAACCTTAAGTGAAGATCCGATGCCCGAGCAAGCTATCTTCACGCGCTCAGATCATTATCGCTTAGTGCAACAAGGTGTGCCTGCGGTGTTTTTAATGACCGGTTTTACTTCAACCGATCCAAAGGTATCGGGTGGTAAAGTGTGGGCCAGTTTCTTTGCCAAGCATTATCATCGCCCTTCTGATGATATTGCCAGCTTAACCAAAGAGTATGGGGCGATTCGTTATGATGCTGGCGCCGTATTTGCCGATATTAATTTTAATATTGCGCTGGATGTAGCGAATGCTAAAACGCGGCCATTGTGGCGCAAAGACAGTTTTTTCAGAAAGGTATTTGGCCGTACAGAGAACTCTGAACCCAATACGCCGTAATCGTTCGATACCAAGTGGTTAATATCGCTTGAGATAAACAAGCCGGCCTATCCGCCGGCTTGTTTCACTTTAAACCCTTTTTGTTGTAATAAGGTGGTGACTAATTCGCGTTTATCACCTTGTATCTCAATAATGCCGTCTTTGACCGAACCACCACAAGCACATTTCTTTTTTAATTCTGTACATAGTTGGCTTAATTCACTGGAGCTACCGGTTAAGCCTAAAATGGTTAATACCGTCTTACCGCCCCGACCTTTCGTTTCCCGACGGATGCGTAAGGCACCATCAGCAAATCCTTCAGCCGCTGAGACAGCCGGACTGCTCGCGTCAATTCGGCCTGTCGCCGTGGAATAGACCAAACCAGCCTGATTCGCCGGATTCGTGCTCTCTGGAGTAGCGCCAGTCAGTTGTTGTTGCCAATCGGCTAAGGAAATTTTTTTGCTCATCATAAAATGTCCTGAAAAGTTGGCCGTAGCTTACTCAGCACAAGCGTTGCTCGCAAGTTTTTCTGTGTCTCGCTTGGTTTTTTAATGTTATCTGGTAGAATATTGTTTTGATTTTAGAAATCTGGATGGCTAAAAATTGAGTATTCCAACCCAAATTAACCACTATTTACAGCTTAGTGGCCTTAAAGAGCAATTTTCTTTTTTTGATCAAGCCTTTACTGAAAAAACTACCGCCTATTATCAAGCGTTACAGCAACATATTGCCGATAGCAGCAATGCCAAAGTGCAATGGCAATACCTAGTGCCTGAGTTGGGCGAGGGAGGGGCATGTTCGTTATTTGGTGTGCTGGACAGTGAGCCATATGATTTAACTGCGATTTTGGGCGGTCAAACCAGCGCTAATCACCAAGCCTTAGCACGTTTAACGAAAATAACTGAATTTTATCAACAGCAGTCGGGTTTAGCATGGTTTGGTATTTATCAAGCGCGTGCTAATCTGAAGCAAGAGTTGGTGCTAGTTAAATTAAGCTATTTTGGCGCCGCCTCTCGGGCTGAGTTTCCGTTAAATACTGAGTTTGCCAAGATCAGTAATAACAGTACGGTGGGTTTAACTGGCCAAGCCCGTGTGATTAACGATGTCGCGGCCTATTTGCAACAAGGCGGTGAATATTACACCTGCGATCCGAAAGTTAAAGCCGAAGCTTGTTTGCCACTGTTTGCACAATCGGGCAAAATAGTAGGCATTATTGACGCTGAAGATTTGAAGCAGCAGGTGTTTACCGCAGAGGCATTGGCCCTGTTAGTGGCTGTGTGTCTGAGCATCCCCGAGTGTTTACCGGCAATCGCTTAGTGTTGCCTCCATATAATCATAAACCAGGTAGAACAATATGTTTTCTCAGTTAAAGCCTGTCGCTATCGACCCCATATTGGGGCTAATGGCGGCTTATCGTGAAGATCCTAACCCTCTTAAAGTTGACCTTGGCGTAGGTGTTTATAAAGATGAACAAGGCCACACCGCGGTTTTAAAATGCGTAAAAGAAGCCGAAGCGCTACGTTTAAAGCATGAAGACAGCAAAACCTATGTGGGTATGGCCGGTGATCCGTCTTTTAATACGCACATTGAAAAGTTAGCCTTTGGTGCGACTCATACAGTGTTGCTTGCAAATCGCGTTGTTACGGCGCATACACCAGGCGGCACAGGGGCACTGCGTGTGGCGGCGGAGTTTATTAAGAGAGCGAATCCGGATGCGACGATTTGGGTGACCACCCCGACGTGGGCAAACCATATCTCGTTATTCCAAGCTGCGGGTTTAAAAGTTAAAGAATACGCTTATTACGATTACGACACCAAAGGTTTGCAGGTAGAGCAGATGTTTGCTGATTTAGAGCAAATTCCTGCGGGTGACGTTGTTTTAGTGCATGCCTGTTGTCATAACCCAAGTGGTATGGATCTGAATTTCGAACAATGGCAACGCTTTACCGCGATCGCGAAAGAGCGAGGTTTCACTCCTTTAGTTGATATGGCTTACCAAGGTTTTGGCGCCGGTTTAGATGAAGATGCCGCAGGTTTGCGCTATTTAGCTGAGCAAGTGCCAGAAATGATCTTGTGTAGCTCTTGCTCGAAAAACTTTGGTTTATATCGCGAGCGAATTGGTGCTGTTAGTGTTGTTGCTAGTAACAGCAAAGAAACCGACGTTGTCCGCGCAAACTTACTCAGCGTCGTGCGCGGTATTTACTCAATGCCACCTACGCACGGTGCTATTATTGTTAGCCATATTTTAGATAGCGCCGAATTAACGGCACTGTGGCACGACGAATTAGCAGAAATGCGTAATCGTATTAATAGCTATCGCCAGCTGATCATCGACAAGTTTACTGCTGAAGGCATTACCCAAGATTTCAGCTTTATTGCTCGTCAGCATGGTATGTTCAGCTTTTTAGGCATTAATAAAGCGCAAATTGAACGGCTACGCAGCGAGTTCAGTATCTATATGGTCGGTTCCAGCCGCGTCAGTATTTCGGGTTTGAATCATGCCAATATCGACTATTTCGCCAAAGCCGTCGCAACGGTAATAAAAGGCTAAATACGCCAAGAAGGTATCCAGGCATCGAGTCTGGATACCTTTTTATGCTGCGCTGTGCGCTACTTTTCTCTTTCCTTAACCTTGCCTTTAGTTATCAGACACTCAGCGATCAGGCGATAAGTATTCATTATCATAAAAGGTTCTGAGCCATTCTGGCCGATACACTGCCATTAGCGTAATGGCCATGCCATTGAGTAATGCTTCGCCAAACCAAATGAGCAAGGCTAATTGCGTATAGTTGTGATAAATCGTATGCCAGTCATGTTGTTGCTGCAGATACAGCCAGCCAGAGGTGAGTACAATTTTTAGCACTATGCTCAGGGCGGCATTTAAAA
Organism: Alishewanella sp. HL-SH05; assembly: GCF_052655985.1. The sequence continues at coordinate 2,995,200 of NZ_CP199753.1, read as the reverse complement.
AGCCCGCAATAAAGATATATACAAATAAATGGCGAGTCAGATAATGATATGACCAGCTAAATACCGCATAACTAAATAATGCAGGCAAAATAAAGGTAGTTAATGCAAAGGCGCCACCTTCAGCCAAGCTGACACTGTTAAACAGCATTAATAAAGCTAAGGGCAGGCAACTGATCCAAATGGCGATACGCCAGCCATGACACAATACCAGTGTGGTAATACCCAGAAAAAACAACTCTAAGCCCGGTACTATGCCGGCTTTTACAGACCAGAGTAGGGTTAAGGCGACTGCTGAGGCAAATACAAAATGCTGATAACCCGGTAATTGTAATAAGCGTGGCCACAACTCTTTTGGATAACTTAGTGCGATGCAAAGGATAGCCAAACACCAGGCACTTATTTGCCAATAATTTATGATCATGATCATAGACCCAAAGCTGTGGATGCGGGTAATTATACTGTGTTCTAGCACAGCATAAAAAGCTTCGCGTTAGTAACAAGGTGTATGTTCAAGCGGCTAAGAGCCTTAATAAGGGCTTGAGTAAAGCCTTAGCTGTTTTTCAATTGCCTTTTGATTAATGGGTTAGGCCGCATTGTTATACTGCGGTGTAATGTCCTGGCGTTTTTATTCTGTCAGCGATTTTGCTAGTTGCAGGTAAGTAGCGCCGTTGCGTTTAACACGCTCATAATCCATATATTCAGAGCCTAAATGCACTTCTTCTAATGCTGCTTTAATTTGATCATTAGTGTTGGGTATTAGGGCGAGTGCATTTTCCAAACTGTAGGTTAACTGATGGATCGCCGTTACGCTGGTTGGATTTAACTCACCGGCTAACAAGTTAGCTAACTCGGTATTTTTCTCTAACAACACCTTGCTAGCTTGCTGCACATCACTGATCGCTTTACCGCTGAAATGGGCAGGGCGATCTGAGGCTTGCACGAGAGTTGCGGGGAAGTAGCACAATGCAATGAAGCTAGAAATAACGAGGATTTTCATAATAAAGCCTTAGTTAATAATGATTCTCATTAAGTTATCAGATCAATGCAACAAAGCAAGTCACTTTTGCTGATAACATAAAACGTTTTCTTATACGTTGCTCTGGTTAAAACGTATCAACAAAAACGCCTGCACAAGGCAGGCGTTTTAATAAGATTAACCTTTAATAGCGGTTAGATCCGCTTGTATTTAATTCGATGTGGCTCCAGTGCTGCCGCGCCATAAGTTTGTTTTAACCAGGCCTCGTAATCAGAGTAGTTACCTTCAAAGAAATTCACTTTACCTTCATCACGATAATCGAGGATATGCGTGGCAATGCGGTCGAGGAACCAGCGGTCGTGCGAGATCACCATGGCACAACCAGGGAAATCTAAAATGGCGTTCTCGAGTGCGCGCAGTGTTTCAACATCTAAGTCGTTGGTGGGTTCATCGAGTAACAACATATTGCCGCCGGCTTTTAATAGCGCCGCCAGATGCACGCGGTTACGCTCACCTCCTGATAACTCGCCAATAAACTTCTGCTGGTCGTTACCTTTAAAGTTAAAACGGCCAACATAAGCGCGGCTTGGGATCTGGAAATTGCCAATTTGCAGCATATCTTGGCCATTTGAGATTTCCTGCCACACCGTGTTTTTTGGGTTCATGCTATCGCGGAACTGATCAACACTTGCTACTTGCACCGTTTCACCAAGTTCAATGCTGCCGTTATCGGCTTTCTCTGCGCCGGTAATCATCTTAAACAGTGTTGATTTACCTGCACCATTCGGGCCGATAATACCGACAATCGCCCCCTTAGGAATACTAAAGCTTAGATCATCGATTAACACACGATCGCCGAAGGTTTTACGTAGGTGTCCCACTTCAAGTACCTTATCGCCTAAACGTGGCCCAGGTGGAATAAACAGCTCATTAGTTTCATTACGCTTTTGAAAATCTTGGCTTTGCAATTCTTCAAAACGTGCCATCCGCGCTTTACTTTTCGCATGACGGCCTTTCGGGTTAGTTCGAACCCATTCTAATTCTTGCTTAATTGAACGCTGGCGAGCACTTTCTGTTTTATCTTCTTGTGCTAGTCGGGCTTCTTTTTGTTCTAGCCAGCTAGAGTAATTTCCTTGCCACGGAATACCTTCACCTCGGTCTAGCTCTAAGATCCAACCGGCTACATTGTCTAGGAAATAACGGTCGTGGGTAATGGCCACCACGGTACCAGGATAATCGTGTAAAAAGCGTTCTAACCAAGCCACCGATTCAGCATCCAAGTGGTTAGTAGGTTCATCTAATAACAGCATATCGGGGCGTTCTAATACCAAGCGGCAAATCGCCACCCGGCGACGCTCTCCGCCCGACAGATGTTCAATTTTGGCATCCCAAGGCGGTAAGCGTAATGAATCTGCCGCACGTTCTAGCGTGTTATCTAAGTTATGACCATCTTTTGCTTGTATTAATGCTTCTAACTCGCCTTGCTCGCGTGCTAAGGCATCAAAATCGGCGTTTTCATCGGCATAAGCGGCATACACTTCATCTAGCCGAGTAAACGCTTCTTTTACATCACTAACGGCTTCTTCAACAATCTGCCGAACTGTTTTGTTGTTATCTAATACCGGCTCTTGCGGTAAGTAACCGATTTTTGTGCCAGTTAATGCTCGAGCTTCGCCTTCAAACTCTTTGTCGATACCGGCCATAATGCGTAATAACGTCGATTTACCCGAGCCGTTTAAGCCAAGTACCCCAATCTTGGCGCCGGGGAAAAAAGATAAAGAGATGTCTTTTAAGATGGTGCGTTTCGGGGGAACCACTTTCGAAACCCGATACATTGAATAGATAAATTGTGCCATTACTAAGTTTCCGTCCGTTAAGGGCTGTCACAGTGAAGCAAATTGTACGTTATTTTCACCAGTGGTGGAAAGTGAATGGCGATGCTTTAGAATAATGTTGGCTTTTGCATGCAGATCTCTGTTTTAATATGCATCATTAGAGAATTATTAGTAGGTTAATTATGTCTGAATTTGCACACGATCCAAGCTTCCAACGTTTTATCGAAGAAGCTAAAACCCATGGCGTAGTCTGGACTCTCGCTGATGGTGAAGACTTATTAGTAGTTGAATCGGTAGAATTTGAAGAAACAGATGTAATGCCCTTTTGGTCAAGCAAAGCGGATGCCCAAGCGCACTGCTCAGAAGAATGGTCAAGCTATAAACCTGAGCCAATCCCACTCGATGTGTTCTGTGATGGCTGGTTAAAAGAGATGTACGATGACGGCGTATTAATCGGCACTAACTGGGATGAATCACTCAATGGTCCTGAAGTCGAGCCGCGTGAATTGCTAGAAGCGCTGGCGCTTGTACAGTAATTAAACACCGTGCTACACCCTAAGCCCAGCCTTTGCTGGGCTTTCGTCGTTTAAGGGTGTAAAATAATAATATTATGATCTGGTCGCTAAACTGCTTTTCTTCGCAGTGCGTATAACAGATATTGCAAATCAGTATTTGGAAAAACTATGTTATCAGAAGCAGCAATGTTAGTCCGTAGTGCACTTGAGACGCGTGGTCTTGAGACTCCTATGCGTGATAACGGCTTGTCCCGCGATGAAAAATACGAAAAGATTAATCAGTTACTTACTGAGGTTGTCAGCACCTTGGGGCTTGATCTCACCGATGACAGTTTAAGAGAAACGCCACATCGCATTGCTAAAATGTATGTTGATGAGGTTTTTGGTGGTTTGGATTATCAAAACTTTCCGAAGATGGCGCTGATAGAAAACAAAATGCAAGTTAACGAGATGGTCAAAGTGAAAGACATCAGCTTTACCAGTACTTGCGAGCATCACTTTGTGACCATCGATGGCAGCGCTACGGTGGCTTACATCCCTAAAGATAATATCATTGGCTTATCTAAGATTAATCGCATAGTACGTTTCTTTGCACAGCGTCCTCAAGTGCAAGAACGCTTAACCCAGCAAATCTTAGTGGCGTTACAAGCCTTACTTGAAACAGACAACGTTGCAGTGACCATGGATGCGGTACATTACTGCGTGAAATCGCGTGGTGTGATGGATGTGAATTCTAAAACGCAGACTACGGCACTAGGCGGTATTTTCAAAGATGACGCTCGCACCCGAGCGGAGTTTTTAGCTCGCTAATCGCCGTTGATTGCGGGATATCATGGGGCTAATTGCTTTAAACAATTAGCCCCATGAAGTTCTAAAAAAGTCGTGGCATTTTCAGCACTCAAAGGTTTGCTGTAGTAGTAACCCTGAATTTCATGACAGGGCATGTTTTCTAGTAACTTCAGCTGCTCTACTGTTTCAACCCCTTCAGCAAGAGTAATTAAATCCATACTCTTAGCAATATTAATGATCGCACTGACAATCGCTTTATCGTCTTTATCATTTAGAATATCTTGAATAAATGATTGGTCTATTTTTAATTTTGTTAAGGCAAAACGTTTTAAATAACTCAATGATGAATAACCCGTACCAAAATCATCGACTGCAATTTTAAAACCGAGTTCACTGTTATACCAGCGAAGTAGTGCTTCAAAGCCAATGATTTTTTTGCGTTGGGTGATATCTAAATGAATACCGACAGTGATTTTATGTTCTTAGCTGATAATGGTTCTGCCACGCAAAAGGACCCATACCCAATAACCCTCTTTATGGCACATCCTAAATTGATTTTCGTATAATTTATTGTCTGTTTTATTAATGTAATCGTCGAAATAAGCCCTAACACTGGTCTTATCATGTGGATGTAAGGCTTTAACCCATAGATCATCTATCGTGCCCTTTTGAGCGCGAGCAATACTGTTGCGTTAACTCTGCATAGCAACGTGTAAGGCTGACAGTAGCTTCAAAGAAAAAATCTTAATTGGAGCAATAAGTTGTAGTGCTGTTAAGAATGATATTTTTTATGAGCACACAACCTTAGTGTGTTTAATTTGTAGTATTAATGCATTCAACCATAACTTGCTGCCTATGAAACTAGCATTAAACAAAATAAACTGCTTTTCGTCTGGTGGCGTATAGTCACTACCTAAGATCGTTCTTAGATGTAAATACTTGGAGAAAGCGAAATGAAAAAAACACTTAACCTCGCGGCCGTGCTAGCACTGACCTTTTCGGTACAGAGCTTAGCCGCACAGTGCGGTAATATTCTCGGCCATTCAGTGCAGCAACTCAAAACCCGTGAAAGTGTCGATTTATGTGATGAATTCAAGGGTAAAACATTAATTGTGGTGAATACTGCCAGTAAGTGTGGCTTTACTCCGCAGTTTGAAGCCTTAGAAACGCTTTATCAAAACTACAAAGATCAAGGTTTAGTGGTATTAGGTTTCCCATCAAATGATTTTCGGCAAGAACACAGTGATGAAGAAAAAACAGCTGAGGTGTGTTATTTAACGTACGGTGTTGAGTTTCCAATGTTTTCAACCAGCAGTGTGCGCGGGGATAACGCTAACCCGGTATTCAAAGCCTTAATTGCAAAAACCGGTGAAAGCCCGTCTTGGAATTTCAATAAATATATTGTCAGTAAAGACGAGCAACAAGTGGTGCATTTTGGTAGCCGCACCAGCCCTGATGATCCAAAGTTTATTGCTGAGCTTGAAAAACTGCTAGCGGCAAAGTAATTACTGACTTTGCTCAAAAGCGCTATCAATCGCGGTGGCATTGTCGGTGGCTGCTGTTCTTGCTAGCTCATCACAGCGTTCATTTTCAGGGTGGCCGCTGTGGCCTTTTACCCAATGCCAAGCAATCTGATGTTTGCTGCAAGCGGCATCTAAACGTTGCCATAAATCTTGATTTTTAACCGGCTGTTTTTGACTGGTTTTCCAGTTATTGCGTTTCCAGCCTGCTAACCACTGCATGATCCCCAAGCGCACGTATTGGCTGTCGGTGGTCAAATCAACCTGGCAGGGGCTGGTCAGTGATTCTAAACTGACAATAGCCGCGAGCAATTCCATTCGATTATTGGTGGTTAACCGAAAGCCGCCACTCAATTCCTTACGATGTTGCTTGTAAAGCAAGACACTGCCATAGCCGCCAGGACCAGGGTTACCCAAGCAAGATCCATCGGTATAGATCGTAACAGTTTTCTGCATAAAGTCTTTCCTCAAAGCAAAACGGCGTATAATCTACCCTAATAGTAGGCAACAGCGAAAGCAGCAATGTTAAAACGTCAAATTATCTTAGATACCGAAACCACCGGCATTAACCCAAAAGATGGCCATCGTATTATCGAAATTGGCTGTGTTGAGCTGATAAATCGGCGTTTTACCGGTAACAATTATCATGTTTATATTAATCCAGAGCGGGAAATTGAAGCTGAAGCCATTGCCGTGCACGGTATTACTAACCAACGTTTGCAACATGAACCCAAGTTTCGAGATATTGCACAGGGCTTTTTCGAGTACATTAAGGGGGCCGAATTAGTCATTCACAACGCCGCTTTCGACGTCGGTTTTATTGATCATGAATTTGCCCTGTTGCAGCCAAAACTCCCACCAGTGGCGGAGTATTGTGGCATTGTTGATACGCTTAAATTAGCGCGAGACTTGCATCCGGGCCAAAAAAACAACCTCGATGCACTGTGCCGCCGCTATGATATCAATAATAGCCATCGTACTTTGCACGGCGCCTTACTAGATGCCGAAATTTTGGCTGATGTTTACTTATTAATGACCGGCGGGCAGGTCAGTTTAAACTTAGCGGCGGAAGACGCGAACAATCAACAAGATCAGGAAGGGCCCTTGGTTATCCAGCGCAGTGGTAAGTTAAAAGTGATTAAAGCCAACAGCCAAGAATTAACTGCCCATCAAAGTCGTTTAGATTTAGTGCAAAAGAAAGGGGGCAGCTGTTTATGGCGAGATTAATGCTACTGTGTTTTATGCTGTGTAATCTGTTTGTACTGACCGTTGCTGCACAACAAGACTCGACATTACCTGTTGCAACGCCAGAGTCGGCCCCAGCGCAAACACCAGAGCCATTAATGCGCATTTTGGCAGACTTGCCATTACGTAATCAAATTCCCTTGTTAGATAATCGGTTTCGCATCGATGACGGTATTGAATCTATCACCTTGGTATTTTTTCGCCGACCGGGTTCGGCTTCTATCGTATTAGTGCGTCCCGATGGCAGTAAGGTGTTTTATAACACGGCCAAGCAAAACAACATTCGTTGGTTTGATGGCCCTTCCTACGATTTAATTGAAATTACTCAGCCGATGCCAGGGCCTTGGCAGGCCGTCGGACGAGTTTTACCCGAAAGTAAGATTTTGGTGCTGACCGATGTGGCATTAGATGTTGATCCTTTACCTAAACCGATGGTGGTAGGGGAAACGTTTAAATTAACGGCGCGGATGCTGCAAGATGGCAAAGCGATTAATGCGCGAGAATTTAAAGACATCTTGTCGCTACAAGTGGTTTTTACCAGTACCAATGATAAACGTTACGAAAACTTCGGCCGAGGTATGGTGGAAGTAGCCAACTTTCGTGATGATGGCCGTGGTTATGACATCAGTGCGCGTGACGGTATTTTTACCGGTGAGATAAATTTGGTATTTGGCCAAGGCGAGTGGATCCCGCGTTTTATTGTGCGTACGCCTTTGTACACTCGCGAAGTGGAACAAAGCGCCGTTATTATTGAACCTTCGCCTATTACGCTTAACGTACAGATGGCAACTACAGCTGAGCAAAGCCATATTATTATGTTGGATGCGAATAGTGATCTGGTAGATGTCGACTCTTTGCTGTTCCAGGGGCAAATTCAATACCCAGATGGCGATATGCAATCATTTTCTTTAGTCGAGCCTACCACAACAAAGCAACTGCAGGTCGATAACCGCGGGCATGGTAGTTATATTTTGAATATGGCCGTTTTTGGCCAAATGCGCGATGGTCGAGAGTTTGTATTAAATTTACCTGAAGAGCGTTTTTTAGTGGCCATGCTGGCGCAGGAAGCGCCTGACTTAGGGCCCGCCGACACTGTAACCGAAGCCGCTGTTGAGGTGGCAGAGCCGGTTGCCACAGAAGTACCTTGGCTTTGGATCATCCTGATTAATTTGTTTATTTTAGTGTTAGGCGCAGTAGCCATTTGGTTTGTGTTATCTGGCAAGCAGTTCAGCCGTTTGATGTTTTGGCGCAAAAAGACCGAGCCTGCTGCTACCGCCGCGGGAAATAAGACGGCCACAGCGGCGAAAGTGGACAGCACAGCGAACAAGAAATCAGCAAAAAAGAAAGATGGAGAAGATATATTGGATCTTTCTATGCCAGATGGCTAAGGAATAGGCAAAAGCGGCAAAAAAGAAGTTGACTGAGTTTGGGGTAATCCGTATCATTCCCGCCGCACCAGACGATACCCAAATGAAATCGTTTGATGCTGGCGCGGAGCGGTAGTTCAGTCGGTTAGAATACCGGCCTGTCACGCCGGGGGTCGCGGGTTCGAGTCCCGTCCGCTCCGCCAACAATTTTGATGCTTTCCGGAGCGGTAGTTCAGTCGGTTAGAATACCGGCCTGTCACGCCGGGGGTCGCGGGTTCGAGTCCCGTCCGCTCCGCCACTAGCATCAAAAAAGCTTCCTGATCCGGAGCGGTAGTTCAGTCGGTTAGAATACCGGCCTGTCACGCCGGGGGTCGCGGGTTCGAGTCCCGTCCGCTCCGCCATTTCAGTTAGTGTGCCATTGAGCGTAAGCTCACTCCAGTGCGGAGCGGTAGTTCAGTCGGTTAGAATACCGGCCTGTCACGCCGGGGGTCGCGGGTTCGAGTCCCGTCCGCTCCGCCATTTTCATCTAAATCAGCCAGCTAATGCTGGTTTTTTTGTGCCTGCAAATAAGTGAGCGGTAGTTCAGTCGGTTGCTGTTATAAAAAATCTAGCCGGCCTGTCACGCCGGGGGTCGCGGGTTCGAGTCCCGTCCGCTCCGCCATTTTCATCTAAATCAGCCAGCTAATGCTGGTTTTTTTGTGCCTGCAAATAAGTGAGCGGTAGTTCAGTCGGTTGCTGTTATAAAAAATCTAGCCGGCCTGTCACGCCGGGGGTCGCGGGTTCGAGTCCCGTCCGCTCCGCCATTTTCATCTAAATCAGCCAGCTAATGCTGGTTTTTTTGTGCCTGCAAATAAGTGAGCGGTAGTTCAGTCGGTTGCTGTTATAAAAAATCTAGCCGGCCTGTCACGCCGGGGGTCGCGGGTTCGAGTCCCGTCCGCTCCGCCATTTTCATCTAAATCAGCCAGCTAATGCTGGTTTTTTTGTGCCTGCAAATAAGTGAGCGGTAGTTCAGTCGGTTGCTGTTATAAAAGCAAGCTTCGGGGTCATATACCAAGACCCCTAACGTTTTCGCCGTGGGCGAGATACTTTCTTTTGTGTCGCCAAAAGAAAGTATCCAAAGAAAATGCGACCCCACTTCCGCTCGAAAGCCCCACTGCTCATGCGTTATCCAAGGCAAAAACGTAACTCGCGCTATGCTTCGTCGCCGCACTCAAACACACGTTTTCTTAAAACATTGGCCAACGATGATCAGTCGGCTCGCTCTAAGGGGACTAAAATCCAGAGCAAGCTCCAAGCTTCGGGGGCAGATACCAAGACTCTGTTGATGAGTTAATAGCGAAGTCAGCTTTGGCAGGATACGTCTTTTTCAGGGATGAAAAAGAGGAGCGTGCACAGCTTTGTTGAAATTGAGCCTTGTCGCAATCACAGTGCGGTGTTCGGTTTTGCAGGGGTGTTATGTAGAATGTTGCCAGATAACCGGCTCTTGCGCGTTATGGGCGGCTTGAAGAAGCTCTAACAGTGGAAAGGCGCGAGTTGATGCGCTAGGCAAGGGTTCTTCTTGAAGTTCAGCGGGTAATTCAGCTAATTCATGCTGCATGTCATCTTGCTGTTGTTGGACTTCATCAGCAAGGCGGCTACGTTGTTGCAAAAGCGTAATGGCCGTTGCCACGTCTTCAGCAGGGATAATACCGGTAGATTTCTTAATAGTCTGCGCTGAATCGGCCATATAGGTTTGCGTGTTACAGTTCATCATTTGCAACATCTGTTCACCGGACTGTTGTAAATAAGATAGCACACTCCAACTGGGGGTTGTGAAAGTAATCATCTTTAAATCCTCTATTTTAATCTGTGGAGTGGTCGTGCTATCGGCCAGTGCTCACTGTATTGTGATTAACGCAAGATGGAGCGCATAGGGTAAGATTCGCATTTAAGTATGGTTCAGATAAGCATAGATAGCGAATTAACGCGGTGTAACGTATTGTTATCAGCGAATACCTATCCGTCGTAAGTGACGCACGAGCTGAACTGATCGGCTGATTTGCTATTTAGCTATCACAAACGACTAGGTTTGTTTTTTCTCCTGCAGGGACAATTTGTGACTGGCTTTTTGTTGATACATGGCTACGTCTGCTTGGCTTAGCAATGACTCAAGATCCTGTGCGTCGCTGGGGAAAAAGGCAGTGCCGAGGCTTAACTCAAATGCAACTGGCTGACCATTGGCGAAAAAAGTCGCGCGTTTAAAGCTGGTCATGATTTTTTGCAGGATAGGCTGAATATCTTGCTGCTTGCTAATGCGTGGCATAATCACTAAAAATTCATCGCCTGATAAGCGGCAAGCAACATCAGAACTGCGTAAATTAATTTGCAGTAGCCTGGCAACTTCTTGTAAAAATTGATCGCCAATCGCATGCCCAAAGCGATCATTGATCAGTTTGAATTTATCTAAGTCTAAGCTAATGATACAAAATTCAGCACGAGAGTTAATGAGCGTCTCTAACCACTTCATCGCGAAACGACGGTTAGGTAATAAGGTTAATGGATCTTGAAGAGAGTTTTTTCGTGCTAGATGGTAACTATAAAATAAGCTTATAAAAACCAGCAGTAGTAACAAACTAAAACCGTAACCAATTACGCGAATGTATGACGACGCTATTCCTTCGCCGCTATAAGGTTTTCCCGGTAGTTCAGCAATTGCCATCAACCAACTGCCGTTGATCAACCGGATCGTTTCAGTGGTAAAGGCTTCGTCAAACACACTCTCGTCACCGAAAAAAACCTCGCCATTTGCGCCTAAACCATCTTTGCCTCGAATAGCCAAGCGAGAGTTTGCGGCGAGTTCATCAACACCGGCTAATTTGAACAGTTTATTTATATCTAAAACCGCGCTACAGGTACCCCAATATTGCTGGTTAAAGGGGGGATCGGTAAAGATAGGCATCCGAGCAATAATGGCTTGGTTGCCTTGTATTAATGTTAATGGCCCTGCAATAAAAACCTCTTGTCGCTGCTTAGCTAATTCGACAGTGTGTAATTGTTCCGGTGACTGGCGGTAATCAAAGCCTATAACACTTTCATTACCTGTTAAGGGATAGACAAAACGGATCACGTTATCGGGAGCTAAAGCGATATTGCGTAAACTACTGGACTTTAAATATAAGGCTTCAGCCATTCGTGTCCATTGTTCGATATTTGATTTCGGATTCACCGAAATCATTGTCGCTAAGCTATCGGCTAAAAAAATATTTGAATTTAATTCAGACTCAAGATTGGCTCGAACCGAGGATAACTGCTGACTGAGTCGCTCATGATGGTGAATTTGCATCAGTTCAGTATAGTTACGATAAAAATACTCGACTAATAATACCGCACTGACGATAAAGGCCAACAATGCACAAAGCAAAAGTGATTTTTTATGACGGCTAGTAATGCCGAAGACTGGCTTCATACAGGCAGTTTTACAATATTAAATAGCGGCATAATTATCCTATATAAAGCTTGTTCAATAACTGGCTTTGCGTGCAAAGCGTCCAAGTTGTTGTTCTGTGGTCGAGGTACCTTCTAGTAAGCTTTTAGCGGCATCGTCAATCGAAGCCATTTGTTGATAAGCTTGATTGGTGATCTGCTGGATCGCACTTAAATGCTCGTGGGTTTGTTGATATTTTTCTTCAAGGTTAGATACGCTGCCAGTGATGGTTTTCATACCACCCTGAGCCGTCACCAACTCTTGCTGTAATAAAGCAAATTCTTGATTCGTTTCATTGATCTGATTTTGAGCATCTTTTGCTTGTTGATTTAAGCTAGTGGATTCTTCTTTTGTTTCTTTTACCAAGCGCTCCATATCATTCAAAAAACCAGAAATTTGCTTCGTTGCTTCATTCACTTTGGCTGCCAGTGTTCGGACTTCGTCGGCAACAACGGCAAATCCACGACCCGCATCGCCCGCTCGAGCTGCTTCGATGGCAGCGTTTAAAGCCAGTAAATTGGTTTGATCCGAGAACCCTTCAACCATAACTAAAATCTGTCGGACATTTTCGGAGTTTTTTTGTAAACCGTTAATAGTGGCGGCAAAAGAGTCAAGCAATCGAGCAATCGCCGCAAGTTGTTGATTAAGTTGCTGCATTTGCGTGCTGGCAACTTGAGCTTTACTTACTGCAAGTTGTGTTACATCGCCCATTTGATCGCTGCTTTGGACGATGTTCGTTAAATAGTTGATAACTTGTTCACTCTCTCGGCGAATTAAAGTATTTCGTTGCTCAGTTTCTTGTAAGTTTTTGCGAGTACTTTTTACTGCGATAGATACCTGCTCATTGATCTCATGCGTATTGCGCGCTTGTTGATGCACATTGCCAAGCACATCACTAAGTTGGCTAACGAATTGGTTAAATTCGTCCGATAATGTTCGGAACTCATCAAAGGTGAAGGCGGGTAAACGTTGGCTAAGATCAGCGCCAGAGCGATTACTGTCGTGTAAATTTTTGACTAAGGCCTGCACCGGGCGAACAATTAAATGCCACATATAGAAGATAGTAAAACTATAAGCGGCACTGCCAACAACGAGCAACAACCACCAAAGTTGTTTGTTATCAGTGGTAGGGTAAGCAAGATACATCGCCAGCGCAAAGAACAGGGAAATAAACAGTACATTACCCACTATCTTTCGGGTTAAGGTAAAAAAGAATCGCTGCTCGATCAAATGGTAAAGTGTCATAACCCGCTCCAGTAAAGATGCTGGTTTAGCCCAGCATGGGTATTTTTAACAGTGCAGAACGTGCAAGGCAAAGGAGGTAGGTTTGCACTGTGATCAATGTAAAACAATAAACTAGTTTATGGTATGTGCCAATCTTTAAGCATACCAATGACCTTATCTCTTACCCTTGCTAGCCAGATAACCGGAAGTATTAGTCCGTTGCCCTACTGTACCTTTGTGAATGCTGTAGCATACCAATCATGCATAGCATTTAAGCGGTAACATCATGCTAAGGAATTAAAGCTTTAGCAAAAAACGCGCTTAAGACCATTGCGCCGTAAAACGTTATGCAATTTGCATAGCTTATGATTTAGGGTATGAAATATTTTTAATAATAAGGAAGTTTACTCTTTTCATGTTGTGTCGCGGGGTATTTATTTACAGGTTTTTTGCGCTAGATCTTAACCATGAGCAAAAAACTCGTGGTTAAGATCGGCGTTAAAGAGGAAATAGATTTAGTTAAATTTAATTTTTCGAGTGAGCCACCATCCGAACACCATGCTGAGCACAAAACCGATGGTACCGGTGCTACCTGAGGTTAGAGCGGCAATAGCAGGACCAGGACAATAACCTAATAAGCCCCAACCGACACCGAAAATTAATGCCCCTAACAATAATTGGCGGTCTACTTTGGTGCTCTTTGGAAGATAAAAAGCCTTTTCTAGAAAAGGGGCTGCTCGTTTTTGGCTAAAGTAAAAACCAGTAGAGTAAACCACTAAAGCCGCGCCCATGACTAACGCTAAGCTTGGGTCCCAGTTATCAAGTACATTCAGAAAACCAATTACTTTTGCGGGGTCGATCATCATTGAAATAGTGATACCCGCAGATAACAATAAGCCGGATAAAAATGCCACTAATGTTTTCATATTTTCTCCTGCTTAAAATAAGCTTGCAACCAGCACGCCTGCTGCCATAAAGACTAAGGTAGCACTAATCGAGCGTGGAGATAGTCTACCGATACCACAAACACCATGACCTGAGGTACAGCCGCTGCCCCAGCCTGTGCCTAAACCCACCAATAAACCGGCAATTAAGGTTTTAGTGTTTAAGTCAGGCGTAGTAAAGGTGAGATCTTGCATAAAAAAGCTTACCAGTAGTGGTGCAACTAAAAGGCCAGCCACAAACGCAAATCGCCAGCCTCGTCCATCACGTTCAAAAATAAGCTGGCTGGCTATGCCAGAGATTCCTGCAATACGTCCTAACATGGTCATCATTAGCAATGCACCAAAGCCAATTAAACTGCCGCCAATTAGCGCAGATATCGGGGTGAAATTCTCCATTACGACTCCTTATTGCGTGACGGGTAAGCCTGCTTCTTGCCAGGCTGCCATGCCACCCGCGACCGAATAGACATCAGTAAAGCCCATGTTCTGTAACGATTCCGCGGCTAAAGCCGAGCGAGCACCTGAACGGCAAATCAAATACAACGGCTCCTGTGCTAATTGCGCTAAGGCTAACTCTGCGGCACAACCTGACGCCGCGACGGCGGGGTGGTTAGCCAATTGCATTTCTAATACACCGCGTGGGTAGTTAACGACACTGCTGATGTGTGCTTGAGCAAATTCGGCAGGCTCACGTACATCAATAATACGCGTTGATGGCTGTTTTTCTAGCTGCGCCACGAGTTGCTGAATATCGACTTCTTTGATACGTTCTTTTGCTTCGGCCACTAATTGTTGTGCTGTTTTCATTATAAATCCTCCAAAAAACAGTTTATAAAACAGATTGATAAATCACGACACCCGCCATGATCGCCAAGAATACGGCAAAGCCCTTTTGTAAGATCGCTTTCGGTAATCTGCGATTGAGCCAACCGCCAACATAACTTCCCAAAATACCGGCCACAACCATGATAGTGATGGCGTGCCAATCAAATACCAAGCCTTGTGCATGAAACACACTGTAGTATTTTGCAAAACCGACAAACGATTTTAACGCAATGATCATTAAGCTGGTTGCTACGCCGATATGAAGGGGTAACCCGGCCAATAATACTAATGCGGGAACGATTAAGAAGCCCCCGCCAACCCCCACAAAACCAGTAATAGCACCGACAACTAAGCCATCGGCAATGACTTTAATATGATGAAACGTTTTGGGTTGATCAATCATCGTGACTTTGCTGCGCCACATCATTATTGCCGCAACCACCATTAAGGACGCGAAGACTAATAACTGCCAGCGGCTATCTACTAAGGTGCCTAGCCAAGCGCCACCATAAGTTCCTAACATTCCGGGTACACCAAACCATAAAACATGGCGCCAACTGATTAAACGGCGAAACATATTGTGGATTGAACCAAACAAGCTGATCAGCGCTACTATTAATAACGAAGACGCGATGGCCAATGATGCGGGCATGCCAACCAAATACAACAACACCGGTACGGTCAGGATCGAACCACCTGACCCGAATAACCCCAAGCTAAGCCCGATGATTAAAGCACCTATTAATACCAACATGGCCACTCCTATATTCTTTTATGGAATATGCATATAACGGAATTGCATTCTATGGGCTTTTTCGTTAAGCTGCAATCAAAATTTAGCATTAACTAAAGTAAGGGCTGAAAAAATGAGTAACCTAGATAATCTGCATATTGAAATGTTCTTTGATAATGATAGCGCAACTTGCAGTTATGTGGTTGTTGATAAAGCAACGGCTAAAGCGGCAGTGATTGATCCAGTACTTGATTACGATGCCGCCGCAGGGCAGGTTAGCACAGAGGCCGCAGATAAGATTTTAGCGTACTTAGCTGAGCAAGGCTGGCAATTACAGTGGATTTTAGAAACCCACGCTCATGCTGATCATCTTTCTGCCGCGCATTACCTAAAGCAAAAGACAGCAGCACCCATTGCGATTGGTGAGGGGATCCGGAAGGTTCAGCAAACGTTTAAAATGGTTTTCAATATTGCTGATGCAGAATTAATTGGCACGGGTGATTATTTTGATAAATTATTTGCGGATGGTGAAACGTTTAACATCGGCTCGGTTACCGCGACGGTGATTAATACACCTGGTCATACTAACGACAGTGTCAGTTATTTAATTGCTGGCAATGTGTTTGTAGGTGATTCACTGTTTATGCCTGATGGCGGTACGGCACGTTGCGATTTTCCGGGTGGTGATGCCCATATCTTGTTCCGTTCTATCCAGCGTTTATATCAGTTGCCAGCAGAAACGGTTGTTTATGTTTGTCATGATTATCAACCGAATGGTCGTGAATTACGTTTTAAAACGACGGTGGCCGAACAAAAACAGCAAAATATTCATGTGAAAGCTGACACCGTTGAAGCAGATTTTGTGCAAAAACGTGAAACACGTGATAAAACCTTAGCTGTACCGCGACTGATTTATCCTTCGGTACAAGTGAATATTCGCGCTGGGCAACTGCCTCAAGCAGAAAGTAATGGTATGAGTTACGTTAAAATACCTTTAAAACAAGTATAACAACCACGTGATGATGCGAGCTTAGAGTATTTTACACCCTAAGCTCGCCAAGCGATAATAAAACAGCAGCCCGCAATCAGTCGAAACTGCTGTTGTAGGTGCTATTTGAGCAAAGCCGTAAATTGACTGACTAATTGGTCTAAATCTAATAGCTGCTTTTCACCTGTGCGGCGATTTTTGTATTCAGCCTGACGGTTATCGAGGTTACGCTCGCCAATCACAATGCTGTGAGGCACACCAATCAATTCCATATCTGCGAACATCACACCCGGGCGCTCTTTACGATCATCAAAGAGTACGTCAATACCCGCAGCTTTAAGTTGTTGATACAACAGCTCAGTGGCTTCAGCTACACGCACTGACTTGTGCATATTCATTGGAATCAACACCACTTGGAAGGGCGCTATTGCGTCAGGCCAAATAATACCGTATTCGTCGTGGTTCTGTTCAATCGCAGCGGCAACAATGCGTGACACACCCACACCATAACAGCCCATGGTCATAATTTGGTGTTTACCTTCTTCATTCAATACACCGGCTTTAAGCGCTTGAGAGTATTTATCACCCAATTGGAAGATATGACCGACTTCAATACCACGCTTAATCACTAAGTGACCAAAACCACAAGGGCTGGGGTCGCCTTCAACGATATTACGAAGGTCGGCAACCTGGTAATCAGTGATATCGCGATCCCAATTGACGCCGGTTAAATGGTAACCGTCTTTATTGGCACCAACAATAAAATCAGCAAGGTGTGCGGCGCTGCGGTCAACAATCACCGGGATGGTTAAACCCACAGGACCGACTGAGCCAGGTGCTGCGTTTACCAGTTGACGAATTTGCTGTTCGTTAGCAAATTGCAGTGGTACGGCAACTTGCGGTAATTTCTCCGCTTTAACTTCGTTAAGCTCATGGTCGCCGCGAACCACTAATGCAACTAGGGATGCTGGTGCATCATCTTTGGCAACGCCAACAACGAATAAGGTTTTCGCAATTTGCTGTTCGCTGATGTTTAATAATTCTGCTACAGCAGCAACAGTACCGACATTTGGCGTGGCAACTTCTTGCATGCTTTGCGTTGCTGCTGGGCGTTCGCCCGCCGGCGCTATTGCTTCGGCCATTTCGATATTCGCGGCATAATCGCTGGTATCAGAGAAGGCAATGGCATCTTCGCCGGAAGAGGCTAGCACATGAAACTCGTGCGAAACACTACCGCCAATCGCGCCGGTGTCGGCAAGCACAGGCCGATAATCTAAGCCAAGACGATTAAAGATATTGCAGTAAGCGCGATACATGGCATCGTAGGTTTGTTGTAATGAGTCTTGGCTTAAATGAAATGAATACGCATCTTTCATTAAAAACTCACGCGCGCGCATCACACCAAAACGAGGCCGACGCTCATCGCGGAATTTGTTTTGAATTTGATATAAGCTCAGTGGCAGCTGTTTATAGCTGGTGATTTCGCGACGTACCAGATCAGTAATCACTTCTTCATGTGTAGGGCCTAATACGAAATCGCGCAGATGACGGTCTTGAAAACGCAATAACTCGGCGTCCATTTTCTCCCAGCGCCCCGATTCCTGCCACAGTTCAGCCGGTTGTACCATGGGCATCAGTACTTCAATGGCACCGGCGTTGTTCATTTCTTCACGAACAATTTGCTCTACCTTACGCAACACTCTGACGCCAGTAGGTAAATAAGTGTATAAACCAGAAGATAAACGGCGGATCATACCGGCGCGAAGCATTAATTTGTGACTAATAACTTCGGCATCTGCTGGCGTTTCTTTCATCGTAGATAATAAATACTGACTGGTGCGCATGAGGCTCTCTGTAAAAAAGACTTAAAAAATTACCCTCATTCTAACAACGGATCTACTCGGGCAGAAGTTTAATCTGATGTTTAATGAGCTTATTTGTGACTTCTTGCTCTAAAAGCATGCCGCCAAGGCTGTATAAACCATCAGGTAACTCGATTAGACCTCTTAAATCCATTATTGCTGTTGTATTTTCAGCGGCTAACCAGCGTTGTTGTTTTGGGGAATATAACCAAACAGCAGCACTGGGGGTGGCAACGAGATTTTGATAATCACGACCATTCAGTTGATAAGGCACATTACTACCGCCAATAAACACGGCCATTTCTTCGCCGTTGACGTTAACGGTGGCTGCGGCTAAACGGTAGCGAGCATGGCCAGTGGGGTGGGGAATGCTTTGCCAGGCGATGCTATTGGCATTGTTTCCAAGCTTTCCAGCCCAACATTCAGCCACCGGTTGTTGCTGTGGGCTGCTATGATGATAATCCAAGGTTACGCCATCACAGACAATTAATTGATCTGCGGCAACAGCCGCAGCTAAACCAAAGGCGGGTTTACCCGGAAATGGTGTTGCTTGCGACCAGCGCTGGGTGAAATTATCAAATAACTGCACCACATTAACGGCACCGTATTCACTAAAACCACTGATGAGATAAATGTAACGATTTTGATAAGCCACGGCGGCCGCATGATCGACCGGTACCGGCATATCATTTAAACGCGTATAGCGACGGGTGATGGGATCGAGCCGGTAGCTATCAGCTGCTGTCGTGGTTTTACCATCGCTTTGTACAAAAGCGCCGCCCAGAATGAAAAAATTATTGTTTAAGGCCACGGCACTGGCCCCAATGCGGCCTTGAAGCCGTTGTTGATTGGGTAAGATAGGTAGGGTTGTCCAGTTATATTCGCCAAGCGTATGTAACCACACTTTATCATGGATCTGTGCGCTGGTTTTTGCTGGGCCTATGCCGCTTGCAGAAAGCAGATAGGTTTTCCCTCGAACTGTGGTGGCTGCTACGGCATTATTACTGACAGGCTCAGGCAGCTCGGGCAGGGCGAAGCAAATAAAACTGGTGGCCAATAAGCTAAGGTAGCTGCATGATTTCAGTAACATGGTTGTGTTCTCCGTCGACGGTCCATTTAATATTAAATTCGTATAGGGTCATGCCATAATGTTGAATGTCAGCCCGTTGTTTTTTATAGGGTGGCCGTGGATCCTGTTTTAAAACCTTTTCAATAAAAGTGCGTAAATGCGGATAGTGCTTTTGTTGCTGGCAAAATTGTTCAGCATTTTCAGACATTGATACGGTCATCATGGTCTCTGGTGCGGCATCGGCAAAGCCACCATTTGCATCAGGTAGCGCATCAGAATAGGGCAGATAAGGTTTAATGTCCAAAATGGGCGTGCCATCTAATAAATCTAAGCCGCTGATCAAAATCTGTAATTTACCGTTTTTTCGAGTAACCCCATCTAGTTTTACGACCGATAAGCCAATTGGATTAGGTCGAAAGGTGGCGCGTGTGGCAAATACGCCTTTTCGGGTGTTGCCACCTAACCGAGGGGGACGGACTAACGGCGACCAACCCTTGTCTGCCGTTTCATGAAAAACAAAAACTAACCACAGGTGACTAAAGGCTTCGATACCTCGCACGATCCCTTCATCGGCATAGTCAGCTTCTAATTCAATACTGCCACAGGCTTCTGCGATTAAACCTGGTTGTCTTGGTATGGCAAACTTTTGTTTATAGGGTGATTTAATATAGCCGATGCTTTTAAATTGATACTGAGCCATCTTCAGAAATATCTTGGTTAATAAGCAGAAAAACAATCAGCTATTATGCAAGCCCCCCGTTAAAACAACAAGTAAACTTGCCCTCCACTGCCGGGCGTCTAAATGGCTTTGACGCTAGACGTTTAAGTTGTCACAATACGTAGGTCTTTTTATTATTGAATTAGTGTCATTATGGAACAGCGTATTTTATTAACTGAGTGTCCCGATTCAAAAGGGCTGATCGCGCAGATCACCAATATTTGTTACAAGCACCAACTGAATATTATTCGTAATACTGAATTTGTTGATCCGGTAACCGGTCAATTTTTTATGCGTACCGAATTAGACGGCATTTTTAACGAGCACACCTTATTACAAGATTTGGATCGGGCTTTACCGCTAGGCAGTAGCCGCAGTTTGTTGTGCCGGCAGGCGAAAAAAGTCGTCGTGTTGGTCACAAAAGAAGCGCATTGTCTGGGTGATATTTTGATGAAAGTATATGATGGCTCGCTATCATTACATATCGCGGCGGTTGTTGGTAATCATCCTGAATTAGCCGCATTGGCGCAGCGTTTTGATTTACCGTATCATTTTATTAGCCATCAAGGGCTGAGCCGAGCTGAGCATGAAGCCGCGTTGTTACAGGTGATCACACCTTATCAGCCTGACTATCTTATTCTCGCCAAGTTTATGCGGATTTTAACACCCCGCTTTGTCGCGCATTATCCGAATCGTATCGTGAATATCCATCATAGTTTTTTACCGGCTTTTATTGGCGCTAAGCCCTATCAACAAGCCTTTGAGCGTGGAGTGAAAATCATCGGAGCAACCGCGCATTTTGTGAATGAGCAACTCGACGAAGGGCCCATTATTCAGCAAAAAGTAGCTGCGGTAGATCACAGCTACAGCGCTTTGGATATGGAAAAAGCCGGCCGTGATGTGGAAAAGGCGGCATTAAGTGAGGCGCTACAATTTATTACAGAGGATAGGGTGTTTGTGCACGGTAATAAAACCGTGATTTTATAGGGCGCATGTCTGCGCCCCCACGGTGTTTAGTCTGCTAAACTGGGATCGTCATGTAAATCGAGCGCATAGATCTCATCAATTTGATCAATACTTGAGTGACTGACTCGTAAGTCTTTCACTCGACCGTTACGCAAACTATATACCCAACCATGCACGGTTAAAGCCTGATCGCGCTCCCATGCCTCTTGCACAAAGGTGGTGTGACACAGGTTACGCACCTGCTCCATCACATTAAGCTCAATCAGTCGATTGACACGTTGGTCTTCGTCCTCGATTAAATCTAGTTCGTTACGATGCATGGCATAGACATCTTTAACATTACGCAGCCAGTTATCGACGAAGCCAACACGCTGTTTCATCATGGCTGCCCGCACGCCGCCACACCCGTAATGGCCCACTACTAAAATATGTTTTACTTTTAATACTTCGATAGCGTATTGCAACACAGAAAGGCAATTCATATCCGAATGCACCACTAAGTTGGCAACATTGCGGTGTACAAACAATTCACCTGGCATCAAACCGACAATTTCATTCGCCGGTACACGACTATCCGAGCAACCAATCCACAAATATTCAGGGGCTTGTTGCTCTGATAATTGTTTAAAAAAGCCAGGTTGCTCGCGTTCAATCCGATCCGCCCATTGTCGATTGTTGATAAATAACTCTTTGAAATTTGACATTAAACAATCCAACTGAAGGCGTGATGCGCCACAATAACGATTTTTTTGCTGCTGACAAGCCCGACCAGCCGGCAATACGAGTGAGAACATGGTGATCCTACCTAACTGTTAGGGGCGTTGTCACGGAAATTAAAAAGGTTATTTATATGTTAAAGTAACAAAATGATAAGACTAACAGTTAAAACTTTTTTACTATTACATTATCTAGCTAGTTTTAATTATTTAAGATGACTTTTATTAACGCTAGCTGAATAATTATTTGGATTAATTTATTCAATACGCAAGAAATACTTTAATTATTTTACTTTATTCGATATTCTAGAGCTGTAATATTACTTGGGAGTATTAAAATGTCGTTATTACTTGATAAGCGTGAATTAAAGAAAGCCGCAAAAGAATTAACGCTGGCTAAATTAAATGATGTGCTAGACACATTAAATTCAGTATTGGTTGAACGCCAATCTGAAATTGACGCCATCAGTGAAATTGAACGTTTTGCCCGCGAAAAAGGATTTACGTTGGAACAGCTTGGCTATAAGCAAGTACAAGATGTGATGCCAGAAGAGAGCGTCAGTGTAGCCAAAGAATCAAAACGTCCGGTTAAACCAAAGTTTAAAACGTTAAACAAAGCCAGCCAGTATTTCTATGTTGAAGATGGCCAATTACAATTACTGCGTACTCACACCATGAAAAAAGGGTTACAAGCACGGGGTATTGAAGTTGTGCCGGTGAATAAAGTCGATAAAAAGTTCGCTAAAGATATTGAACGTTTATTAGATGAAGCGACAGAGCAAGCTACCGCCAACTTTAATAGCAAAGTGGTCGTTTGGAATGCTTGGGCTGCTGAAAACGGTGCTGAGATATTAGAGCCACGTTAATACGGCAACGATAAGACATAAAAAAACCGGCATTGCCGGTTTTTTTATGTCTGTTTATTTAATCTGTGCATCTAACGATTGGCCATTAATACCGATACTATCGTCAGACATTAAATACAGATACAACCACATTAAATCTTCTGGTGTTTTTAACGTTGCCGCATCTTCACCCGGGTATGCACGCGCCCGCATACTGGTTCGGGTAGCACCAGGGTTAATACAATTACAACGTACGGTAGTGTCTTCATACTCGCTAGCAATAATTTGCATTAAACCTTCGGTAGCAAACTTTGATACCGCGTATGGCCCCCAAAACGCTCGACCTTGCCGACCCACGCCAGAAGAGGTAAACACGATAGACCCTTGCTGACTTAACTTTAAAACAGGCAGTAACGCCTGTGTCATCAACATGGCGCCTGTGACATTGACTTGCATAATGTCTTGCCAGCTGGCTAAGTTAATATGCTCGAACGGCGACAACACGCCTAAAATTCCTGCATTGTGTAATACGCCATCGAGTTTACCGAACTCTGCTTTAATGGTAGCGGCCATGTCGTGATAATTTTTTGCGGTCGCGCCTTTTAAATCTAACGGGATGATGGCTGGCTCAGGATATCCCGCATTCACAATTTCATCGTATACGGCGGTTAGTTTATGGGTGGTTTTACCCAATAAAATAACTGTCGCCCCAAAACGGGCGTAGGTTAAAGCGGCAGTTTTGCCAATGCCATCACCGGCGCCAGTAACTAAAATAACTTTATTAAGCAGTGCGCCAGCGGGCGCAGAGTAGTGTTTTGGTGCTTGCATTAACGGAGCCCCTGACTGAAAAAAACGGCAACAGGATACTTGGAAAAACCCGCTTTTGCACTCTTCTTGATGAAACTTCAGTTTATCTGTCTTTTTGCTCTAGCGATTTGCTAAAGTTTGAGTTAACTTTAACTGGTCGTAGCTGTTCGTTAGGGCAGTCACTCTAATTCAGAATAAGTGAAGCAAACTTATGCTTTGCAATAAAAAATACCAGTGATGGACAGGGGAGATAAAATGAAGAGATTGGCAATAAGCATTGCAGTAATCACCGCTTTAGGTTTAGCTGGCTGTGGTGATTCAATAGAAGATATCAAACAAGATGTAGCGGTTGAAGGTACGGTAACACCGAGTGCACGGGTTATATTTGACCCCACAGCAGGCAACGTTTCTGTACCAAACGATTTACTTTTTCAGGGTACTACTGATGGTACGCTCACGCTTGATAGCGGTGCTACCCCTGATTACACCAATCCACAAGTTGCATTGGGTGCTTTAGATGGTTGGTCTACGCAAAATCCGTTTACCATTGCCTTAAGCTTTCCTGCTGGTGTGACGTTAAATATGGACTCGGCGGCAGCACCTGGCTCTGTGCGTGTTTTTAAAGCCGTAATGGGCGATCCTGCGTCTCCTGAGACAGATTGTCGCGCTGTACCCCGTGGTGCCGCCTGTAAAATTGTTGCTGAATTACAATACGGTGTGGATTTCGTTTCTGCCGGTAGTGGCAACAGTGTTGCTGTAGTGCCATTAAAACCACTTGAATCTGCCACGACTTATCTTTTAGCGTTAACTAACGGTTTAAAAGACAGCACCGGTGCAGCCGTAAAACCTTCAACCACTTATGAATTAGTGAAACAAGACCTGAGCACTTTACCACTGGCCACGGATTCTCAGCGTGCCTTACAAGGTGTTATCAACAGCTTTGAAAACGTGATGGTGCGTGATCAAGGGCTACCCAAAACCAGCATTATTTATTCTGCGGCCATTACCACGCAATCAACAGGGGTTGTGTTAGCTAACTTAAAGCAGTTAATGGCATCGCCAACACCAACAGGTTATGCACCTACCGGTTTGGCTATGCAAAACACCGGTTTGACGGTTTCGCAACTTAACCCTGCTTTTGCCAGTCAGCCGGCTTTTACTATTACCCGTTTGTACCAAGGTAGTTTAACGCTGCCGTACTTTTTAGGTAAACCTTCTGAAGCGAATATGACCGCGCCGTTAAATACGCGTTGGACTGCACGTTGTGACAGTGGTGCTATTATTGCAGCCTTACCTGCTAGTATGAAACCCGAAACGCCTGTTTCTGAAAATGACGGTTTTTGTCAGGCGGTAACTTCAGGTGCGCTTCGCGATCTGGGTGTGGATAGTGCTCGTCATTTAACTAAGTTTAACGTGATCCCTGCTATCCGCAGTTATGAAACCGTTGGTGTGCAGATGACCGTGCCTGATGGAAATGTTATTTCAATGCCTGAAGCCGGTTGGCCATTGGTGATATTGCAGCACGGTATTACTTCTAAAAAAGAAGATATGCTAGCTGTTACAGGTGCCTTAGCTTCGCAAGGTTTCGCCACTATTGCCATTGATCACCCGTTGCACGGCAGCCGTGGTTTTACTCAAGCAACTGAAACCGGCAACTTAACGTTTAATGCCTCCACTAACTCTGCAACCGATTATATGAATCTGAGCAATCTGTTGGTGACTCGGGATAATTTACGTCAAAGTATTGCGGATATGTTGGCGCTGCGTTTTGCGATAAATAACCTTACCGGTGTGACCATTGATAAAAGCCGCGTACAGTTTTTAGGGCATTCGTTAGGGGGCATTACAGGTACCAGCATGGTGGCGTTAGCGAATAGCACCACCGGAAATGCTGCTTTAGATGCCGCGTTTAAAGTTGAAAGCTCGGTATTAGCAATGCCAGGTGGTGGTATTGCTAACTTCTTATTAGACTCGCCACAATTTGGCCCACTGATTAAAGCCAGTGTGATGTTAGGCGCGGGTGGCCAATTAACCAGTGAGTTTGTCACTTATGTGGCTACCAATACTGATTGCGGTGCACCAACTGCGGCAACCGCTGCAACTTGGCCGACTTGTGCGGCGCCGGTGGTTAATCAGTACCTTGCTAGCTTAAGCCAAACAGGCAATACAGCACAGCAAGCGCGCATTACTGCCACCTTAAGTCAGTTTGCCTTTGCTGCGCAAACCGTGACCGACAGTGGTGATCCAAACAACTACGCAAAAGCCTTAGTCAGCAGCGGTACACCTACTTTTATGATTGAAGTAGTGGGTAATGGTGCGGATAGATTGCCAGATCAAGTGATCCCGAATGGCTTCTTTAATCCATTAACGGCGTTAGCCAATGGCCGTATGGCATTAGCCGGTACAGAACCACTGGCACGCTTATTAAGTGCCGGCTCAGTACCCGCTCAAGCGCCAGGTGTTGCGTTAACAGGCAATGCGATTACCCGTTTTAACGCGGGTGCGCACAGTTCAATTTTAAGCCCTGCAAGTAGCGCAGCTGCTACCGGTGAAATGCAATATCAAGCCGTGACGTTCTTTTTAAGTCGTGGTACACAAATTGGTATTCAAGATACTTCGGTGATTGCAAACTAAGCTTTGCTTAGCGTTTAACCACAGCCCGGTTGCACTTGCACCGGGCTGTTGCTTTTATTAGGGTATGATGCACCTTTATTACTCATTGTAAGGAGACAGGCTTTGGCATTTTTATATGAATACGGCATTTTTTTGGCGAAGGTTGCTACCTTGGTGGTGGCATTAGCGATTGTGGTGGCCATTATGGCAGGCGCTGCGATGAAAACGCGTCAACGTAAAGGTCAATTGTCTATTACGGATCTCAGTGAAGAGTATCAGCACAATCAGCAACTGTTACAACAGCAACTGATGGATAAAAAAGCCTTCAAGAAATGGCAAAAAGCCCAATCAGCAGAAAAAAATCAAGTGCAGCCAACACTCTTTGTCATTGATTTTAATGGCAGTATGGATGCGAAAGAAACCGACGCGTTACGCGAAGAAATTAGCGCCATTTTGGCAGTAGCCACGTCAAAAGATGAAGTATTGTTAAAGCTCGAAAGTGGCGGTGGTGTAGTGCATGGTTATGGTTTAGCCGCCTCGCAGTTAGACAGGCTAAAACAACAAAAGATCCCACTCACTATAGCCGTGGATAAGGTAGCCGCCAGCGGTGGCTATATGATGGCCTGCGTTGCCGATAAACTATTGGCGGCACCTTTTGCGATTATTGGCTCTATTGGTGTTATTGCACAAATACCTAATTTCAATAAATTTTTAAAGAAAAACGATGTTGATTTTGAACAGTTCACCGCGGGTGAATTCAAACGCACTGTAACCTTGTTTGGTGAAAACACCGCAAAAGGCCGTGAAAAATTTCAGCAAGAATTAGAAGAAACCCATGTGCTGTTTAAAGACTTTGTCAGCCAACAGCGGCCAGTGTTGGATATCGACAGAGTGGCTACGGGTGAACATTGGTTTGGCTATCAAGCCCTTGCTTTAGCATTGGTAGATCAATTGCAAACCAGTGATGATTACTTGTGTAGTATGTTTGCCGAGCGAAAAGTACTACAGGTGAAGTTTCAATTGAAAAAAGGCTTGGCAGATAAACTGGGTG
Source organism: Alishewanella sp. HL-SH05 (assembly GCF_052655985.1). Next base: position 2,968,129 of record NZ_CP199753.1, on the reverse strand, counting down.
CAGGTGGCGCAAGCTTTGCTAGTGGTATCTGGCAAAATCTGCAACAACGCCGTTGGTGGTAACACATGGACGCAGCATTTTGGCAGGCGTGTTGGCAACAAAATAAACTCGGCTTTCAATTAGCTCAACCGCATCCGCTGTTGCAGCGTTGGTTGCCGCAGATCTTGGCCGAGCAGCCAAGGCTGACTGAAATCGTGGTACCGTTGTGTGGTAAAAGCCCTGATTTGCTATTTTGTCAGGCTTTGCGGCCGGTTCTGGGTATTGAGTTATCGGACATCGCTTGTCATGCTTTTTTTGCTGAAAATCAGCTGGCGCATACTGTTACAACAGCACATCCATTAGCCGCGAAGGGCTTTATTCGTTTTCAAGCTGAGGCGTTACAACTGTTACAAGGTGATTTCTTTCAATTGCCTGATAGTCGCGTCAACGCCAATAACCTTATCTACGATCGCGCGGCATTGATTGCGCTCCCTTTGGAAATGCGACAACGTTATGTTGAAAAATTAGATAACTGGTTAGAGCAGGGAGCAGTATTGCTGCTGATCAGCCTAGAATACCCCGAGGATGAAAAAGCAGGGCCACCTTTTAGTGTCACTAGCGCTGAGATAGAGCAGCATTTTGCAAAGCGACAGGTACAATTGCTAGAACAAGTGGATATTACCGGGCAAGGCTTTGCTCGGCGTCGTTTTGAAACATCACGTTTATGTGAAAAAGTGTATCTAGTTCAGGCATAAAGAGAGGAAAAACGCTACCCGCAACATCGGTGGGTAGCGCTGATACAAAACGTTAATCTCTTAAATGATGGAAATCGATGGTTTCTTCTTTCTCACCGGCGTTTGGATTATTATAAATAGCCGCATTAAACTCTCCTTCGCTTTTAGCGACAATACATGACACCATCGCATCACCGGTCACGTTTACTGCGGTGCGCGTCATATCCAGTAAGCGATCCACACCAATAATTAGCGCGATACCTTCAACCGGTAAGCCTACTTGCTGTAGTACCATCGCCAGCATGATTAATCCCACCCCCGGAACACCAGCCGTGCCGATTGAAGCCAAGGTTGCAGTTAAAATGACCATCAAGAAATCGCCAAGACTTAAATCGACGCCAAACACCTGAGCGATAAAGACAGTGGCAACACCCTGCATAATGGCAGTACCATCCATATTGATAGTAGCGCCCAGTGGAACTGTGAATGAACTGATGCTGTTGTTGACACCGAGCTTTTTATTGACCGTTTCCATGGTCACTGGCAGCGTGGCATTACTGCTTGAAGTACTAAAGCCAAATAGCGCGGCATCGCGCATTTTCTTTAAAAAGATAATTGGGTTTAAACCCGTTAGTGACTTTAACAGCAAGGCGTAAACCACAAACCCATGAAACAGTAGCACAAAAAGCACTACGCCAAAGTATTTGACTAAACTGCCGATAGTTTCTAAACCCAGCGTGGTGAAAAGTTTCGCCATCAGGAAAAACACACCATAGGGGGCTAAGTTCATGAGTAAAGTGACCAGCTTCATAATCACTTCATTAAAATCATTAAACTGTGCGGCAATCCGCTCACCCGGCTTGCCTGACAAGGCCACGGCTAGGCCAAATAACACGGCAAAAACGATAATTTGCAGCATATTGCCTGAAGCCATTGACTCTATTGGGTTACTTGGGAAGATATTGATAAAGACCTGCGCTAACGTTGGGGCAGAGCTAACATCAAAGGTTTGATCACTTTGCATTTCTACACCCAGCCCAGGGCCAGTGATTAATGCGGCACCAATAGCCAAGCTGATGGCAATTGCGGTAGTGATCATGTACAAGCCGATGGCTTTGCCACCTAAGCGCCCAAGTTTAGAGGTGTCAGATAACGAGCAGGTCCCACAAACTAAGGACACAAATACCAACGGCACCACCAGCATTTTTAAGCTGGCAATAAATATTTCGCCGCCAACATGAAAAATACCGTCAACAAAAAAAGCTTTTAAGGGAATATCCAGACCAAGCAAAGCCAAATTGCGCTCTTCGGCACCACCTAGTAAAAATTGAAAGAAGAAACCGACTGCAAGGCCCGCTATCATACCTATAACAATACGTAAGGTAAGACTGAGTTTTTTATTATTTGACGTCATATATAGTGGTTTTTGTGTTGTAATAAAACACTAAGACTACCAGTTTGTGCCAGCTTTGGTCACTAGAGAGAGAAATTTTTTTTAAATTAACCCTGCCAGCTGGATAATTAATGGTTTAAGATGCAAAATTAACAAAACTATAAAAGAAGTGCTAGGGAGAGTTTCATGTTAAACATCCGGCTGTTATGGATACTTTTTGTATGTTTGGGCTTGTCAGCTTGTGGTGGTGGAGGCACGCTCGAAAGTGGTGGTGGTGGTAGTTCAGGTTCTGGTGGAACCGGCGCTACTGACACTTATACTTTGGCATTAACGTTGACTGATGCTTCAGGGCAAGAAGTCCGTCAAGTTTCCACTGCTGCGCCTGGTAAGCTTAGGGCAACGCTGAAAAAAAATAATCAGCCCCTAGCCAATCAATTAGTTCGATTTACATTAGACGGTAACGTTGGTCAGTTATCCCCAACTGAGGGAACGGCCAGAACCAACGAAAACGGTATAGCCGAAATTCAATTGCAAGCCGGTGAAACGGCAGGCTCTTCTCAAGTAATTGCTTCTTATCAGGCTTCTGACTCTCAAACGGTTTCTTCTGCTCCTTATGTTTTCGATGCTGTAGTAACAGGTGGCTTGTCAGCCGAGCTTTCTGTGACGTTGTTAAAGCATGATGGCACTATCGCACGTTCGGTATCGCATTTTTCACCGGGCATTGCTGAAGCGCGTTTGATGATCGATGGTCAGCCAGGTGCATTTCAACTTATTCAGTTTGAACTCGGTTCATTGGGAGTACTGAACCCTAGTAATGGTTCAGCTATGACGGATGTTAATGGTATTGCGCGCATAGACGTAATTGCCGGTACAGAAGCTGGCGCAAGTACATTAACGGCGACATTTGCTCCAACAACAACGCAAACCGTGAGTGCTAGTCCGTTTGTGTTTACTACAGCCGGTGATACACCTGTGCAAGGTGATGAAACCGCTTTTAGTATCAATCTTGCGATGACGAATCAAGCAGGTAATACAATTAACCAGATCTCTAACGCGCAGCCCGGTATTGTTGTTGCCACCGTTAGGGATAGCTTAGGCCAACCGGTCGTCAATAAAGTCGTTTCTTTTGTTTCTTCTTTAGGCCGCATTCAACCCGGCTTTGGTACAGCATTAACCAATGAACTTGGTCAGGCCACTGTCACTCTAACTGCTGGCACAATTAGTGGCGCTGGTTCAATCGAAGCAAGGTACCAGGCAAAAACTCAAGATCTTGGCTTTACAAGCGCGGGTGATGAAGTTATCAGCCCTTATATATTGTCTTTGAATCTCAAAGACGCAGCAAATAATGATATTCGCACAGTTTCTAGAACTCAACCGGGTAAGATTCAGGCAACACTTACTCGTAATGGTCAACCTGTTGTTGATGAGTTAGTTCGCTTCTCATTAGATTCATTTATTGGGCAGCTCTCACCTGCCAGTGGTACAGCAAGAACCAATTCAAATGGTGTTGCCGAACTCAGTCTCCTATCTGGCCAAGTGGCGGGTAGTGGTCAGATACGAGCTGTTGTGACTATTGATGGTGTCAATGTTCAGGCTTTGTTTTTTGTGTTTGATTCTCTGGGTGATGACACAGTAGTCAGTGCACTGACATTAAGCTTGCTGGATGCAGCCGGTGCAGCAGTTCGCGATGTAGCGTATGCCACCCCGCGTAAGTTAGAAGCGTTAGTGACCGAAAATGGTACGCCAGTGGCGTTTCGGTTAGTCACCTTTAACGTAGATGGTGCGGGTGAGATTAATCCTGAGACAGGTCGCGCAATGACAGACGCGAATGGTATTGCTCGGGTAGATTTATTAGCCGGTTTTGTTGCCAGTGCGGGGGAAGCGCAAGCGCGTTACACGAACAGCGAAGGCGCCGAGATTGTCTCTGATACCTTTACCTTTACCTCAGCAGGTGACACGCCGCTACCGGGTGACTCACCTGACTTTACTGTTGAATTACGGCTTGTCTCCAGTGTGTCAGGTACTGACACCAGTGAAATCAGTGCGGCTAACGGTGGTCAAGTTATCGCAACCGTTCGCGATAAAGATGCTAACCCGGTTGTTAATAAAGTTGTAAGCTTTAGTTCTTCTTTAGGCAGTTTACGTCCGTCTACGGGTACCGCGTTAACTAATGCGCTCGGCGAGGCCAGAATTAGTTTGGTTGCGGGTACAGCAGAAGGTGCCGGTACAGTAACGGCACAATATGAAGCGGTAACATCGTCGATTGGTTTCTATACTCGTGGTGATGAGGTTGATCCTAATCAAGTAAATGCCACCGTAAACTTCAGGCTATTAACAAGCTGCCCAAGTGATTTCAGAACAAACCGTGACCCTAACAATTGTATTGAGACCACCAGCATTTCTGCAGAGCAGCCAGGTATCTTGTACATTGAAGTGCTGCGTGAAGGTGCGAGTACGCCATTAGCGCAAACTTTAGTGTCAGCGACTACTACTCTAGGTTCTATCAGTCCGAGAACGGGCACAGCAATTACGGATGCAAACGGTATTGCCCTGTTAGATTTAGTGGCGGGTAGAGATGTGGGCGCGGGTGAAGTTTCTGTAACCGCACTTGCGACAACACGTACTAAAGCCTTTGAAATTGGTGCGGTTGATGTCGATATTGTGGTGTCATCAAGCTTAGCGGTAGGTGATACCTTAGCGGCGGGTTCAACAACCTTAATTTCTGTTGATATTTCAAGAAATGGCCAACCCTATATTCCGCCATTGGGAGTTGAATTTACCTCTGGTTGTGTGCAAGCCGGTTTAGCAGTGATGGATCAAGCAGTGACTAGCATTGGTGGTGTTGCCCGTTCAACCTACCGAGCTTCTGGTTGTGTTGGTGGTGATTTAATTACTGCTACGGTGATCACTGGCGGTAATACCGTGAGTGGTACTGTGGTAGTTGATGTTTCTGAAGCTGCAATCGGTTCATTAGAGTTCTTAGATGTGTCTGCACCTATTATTGCCCTCAAAGGCACCGGCGGTGCAAATCGTACTGAAACATCCATCGTGCGCTTCCGTTTGATTGATGAAAACGGTAGCCCAGTGGCTGGTCGTCAAGTTGACTTCACTCTTGCCACGGCTTTAGGTGGGTTAGAATTAGCTCAAACTAATGGTTTCACTAATGGCGAAGGTATTGTGCAGACTGTGGTACGTTCGGGTATTGTACCTACACCAACCCGAGTTATAGCAAGAAGTGAGCAAACGGTTACGAGTGGAACTGTGGTTGTCACTGCGCCTTCTGATGTGTTGACGGTCAGCACAGGGTTGGCAGATCAAAATAGCTTCTCAGTCGCACGATCTGCATTCAACGTGCACGCGTTAGATTTTGATGGTAATGAAGTAGATTTAATCGTCTCATTAGCGGATCACTTTAATAATCCAGTGCCTGATGGTACGGCAGTTAACTTTATCGCTGAGGGCGGTTCAGTGGAGTCAAGCTGTACAACAACTGATGGCCGTTGTTCTGTGAAGTGGCGCAGTCAAAATCCAAGACCATTTACCACAGGTTTTGCCAACACTATTGCCGCCAAGTGTGACGGTGGTAAGCCATGTCCGTTGGGTATTGTCAGAAATGACACTGTGACTTTTGATCAACCATTAGGTGGCAGAGCGACGATATTGGCTTATTCAATTGGTGAAGAATCATTTGCTGACTTAAATGGTAACGGTCGCTTTGATACGGGTGAATATGTTGCAGCCTATGATTTAACCGAAGCCTATATTGATAACAACGAAGATGGTCAATTCCGTGGCGGAAGCTGTGACGATACGGCAAACCCTTGTTCACCAGCAACGCCTGAAGGGGATCAATTTGAAGAGTTTATTGACTACAATAATGACACCTTATTCAACGCGGCGAATGGTCGATACAATGGTCTATTGTGTCGTCAGGAAGATGCGGATGCAGGCTTATGTACTCGTCAGTTAGTCAATGTGTTCCAAAACCAAGAAATTGTGATGTCTGGAGCAGAAGCGTTCTTCCGTTTAACGACGTATGCAGCTGATTGCTCTGCAATTACTGGTGTTACTGCCACTCCTGTTCGGGTGAATAGTAATCCGTTAAGTCCAGAAGTTTTAGAGGTTCAATCTGATCCAGCAAGTCGGAAATTATGTGAAGTTTCAGCAATCGATCTATCTTCAGGAGCTGCGCCTTCAGTTTCTTTAAGATTGTTTATTTCTGATATTTACAATAATCCAATGCCTTTAGGAACAACGGTGGCGTTAAGTGCAGATAATGGTGTGTTCGTGGGTGCTGATGCATATACCTTCCCGAACACCACCAGCCGTGTGCCTGTTAGCATTTCTTTTGGTTTAACTAGAGAACCTGCTACAGGTAATGAAAAGCTCGATGGTTTCTTAACCATTAATGTGACGTCACCATCAGGGCTAGTGAGTTCGCTTTCTGTGCCTGTGAAGGATGATAGATAGTACTTAAACGGTACTGAGCAAAAAAAGGAGCCTTGCGGCTCCTTTTTTATTTCCTAGTATTTTTTAAAACGATTAACGGCTTAAGCAAATAGGTGTTATGCAATACTTAGCCTAACGCTGAAAACTATACACCGAACCCAACTTAAGTAATTGCGTTAGTTCATCCAAGGCGGTACGAGACTCGATAACTAATTGTGGATCGGCTAGATCAGCTTCTGATAACCGATCACGGTAATGTTTATCAACCCAGCTATTAAGGTTAGCAAATAAGGTATCGTTCATCATTACAGCAGGGTTAACCGCTTGACGTTCTTGCTCGTTCAATACCACTCTTAAACGCAAGCAAGCAGGGCCACCGCCGTTTTGCATGCTTTGCTTAACATCAAAATAATGGACGTTTTTAATCGGGGTATTTTGCTGGCACAGTTCGGTTAAATAACGATATACACCAGCATGCTCTTGGCATTCTGTTGGTGCGATGATCACCATTTCACCTGACGGCAAGTTAATTAATTGCGTATTAAATAAATAGGTGCTGATGGCATCCGCTACTGAGACTTGTTGATTTTTGACTTCAATAAAGTGCAGCTGGGCGTCACCAGGAAACTTTTGTTTGATCTCTTGTAAGCTGGCCGCTGTATTTAAAAAGGCCTGCTCATGAAAAAACAGCACGTTACGGTTACCCACGGCAATAACATCATTATGAAATACGCCCTGATCAATCACCTCAGGGTTTTGCTGCATAAAGACGGTGTTAGCCTCAGTTAACCCATGTAAACGCGCGACAGCTTGACTGGCTTCGATTGTTTGCCTAGCTGGATAGCGCTGTGGTGCCGGTTTACTTTGATTAAAGGCATAACGGCCATATACAAAGAGTTCAAGACCGCTTTGCCCATAGTCACTGCACAGACGCGTATGATTAGCTGCACCTTCATCGCCAAAGTGCTCATTGTCAGGTAAATGCAGATGATGCGCGAAGTGCCTACTGTCACTGAACATCGCTTGCAGGATCCGACCTGTAGTCGTCGGCTCCAGTGAGCGGTGAAATTTGTTAGTTAAGTTTGCTGGAGTAAAATGAATTTTTTTATCTGGCGTATCGCCGCTGGGTGAAACGGTAGCTGCGTTGGCGGTCCACATACTTGATGCAGAGCACACTGCGCGGTAAATTTCGGGGGCTTTTGCTGCGGCGTCTTGCATAACTTGTGCATCACTGCCAATAAAACCTAAGCGGCGTAGCATTCCCAAATCGGGACGTTCTTGCGGTGCAAGCACCCCTTGAACCATGCCAAGGTCATGTAATGCCTTCATTTTTTGTAAGCCCTGTTTAGCAGCTTGTTTCGGGCTAGAATGATTTTTGGCATTGTTTAAAGACGCCACATTGCCGACTGATAAACCGGCATAATTGTGGGTAGGGCCCACGAGCCCATCGAAATTTGCTTCATAAGCTTGCATAGTTTTTCTTATCCTTTGTTAGTTGCGGTGCTGTTTTTGTTATTTTTACGACCGCGAGATGTTATGCTTCATTTTTTTGCTGAGTGACAGGCCTTATCGAAGAATAATTGTGGCCTATTTGCATAATAATCAGTTTAGACACTTGTCACAACAGCGGTTTGCGGATATACGTTTAAAAAAGGGCACCACAAGATGGTGCTGTAATAGGGGATCTCTGGGTTTAAAATGGCGAAATCACTGGTAATAGTCGAATCACCGGCAAAAGCAAAAACCATTAATAAGTATCTGGGCAATGACTTTATCGTCAAGTCTAGCGTGGGTCATATTCGGGATCTACCTACGAGCAGTAGCAAAGATAAAGCTAAGGCTACCGATAAAACGCTTAGTAAAGACGAAAAGGCCTACCAAGCCTTGGTTGATCGAATGGGTATTGATCCCGAGCATGGCTGGAAAGCACGCTACGAAATTCTGCCTGGCAAAGAAAAGGTTGTGAAAGAGCTTAAAACGCTGGCTGATAAAGCCGATATCGTTTATCTCGCAACGGACTTAGACCGTGAGGGAGAGGCCATTGCATGGCATCTTCGTGAAATTATCGGTGGCGAAGAAAGTAAGTTTAAACGCGTGGTGTTTAATGAAATAACAAAAAATGCCATTACTCAAGCCTTTGAGCAGCCAGGTCGGCTTAATGTTGACCAAGTTGATGCACAACAAGCTCGACGTTTTCTTGATCGCGTTGTCGGCTTTATGGTTTCACCGCTGTTATGGAAAAAGGTCGCCCGTGGTCTATCTGCTGGCCGTGTGCAGTCAGTGGCTGTGCGCTTGGTGGTTGAACGCGAGCGTGAAATCAAAGCCTTTGTGCCAGAAGAGTATTGGAGCATTGACGCGGACACCGTTACGGCTTCTAAACATGCCTTACAGTTAGCGGTCAGCAAATATCAGGGCAAAACGTTCTCGGCGGTAAACAAAGCGCAAGCTGATCAAGCTCTGTCGTTATTAAATAAAGCCCAGTATCAGGTTTTAGATCGGGAAGATAAGCCCAGTAGTAGCAAACCTCAAGCGCCGTTCATTACCTCGACATTGCAGCAGGCGGCCAGTACACGGCTGGGTTATGGTGTGAAAAAAACCATGATGTTAGCGCAGCGGCTATACGAAGGCGGGCATATTACCTATATGCGTACCGATTCGACCAATTTAAGCACAGAAGCTGTGGCAAATTGTCGTGATTATATCGAGCAAAAATTTGGTAAAGCCTACCTACCTGCTGAACCTATCAGTTATGGCAGTAAAGCGAATGCTCAAGAAGCGCACGAAGCTGTACGTCCTTCTGAAGTTACGGTGCTTGCGTCTGATCTTACTGATATGGAAGCCGATGCCAGAAAATTATATGAGCTTATCTGGCGGCAATTTGTTGCCTGCCAGATGCCTGCTGCGCAATACGACGTAACCAACATTACCGTTGCAGCGGGAGATTTTGAATTAAAAGCCAAAGGTCGCGTGCTACGTTTTGATGGTTGGACTAAAGTTCAGCCAGCGATGAAACGCAAAGGCGATGAAGATAATGAGTTACCGGATGTGCGCACCGGTGAACAACTTACTTTAAAAGAGCTGCACGGTGCGCAGCACTTTACTAAGCCGCCAGCGCGTTTTAGCGAAGCCAGTTTAGTTAAAGAGTTAGAAAAACGCGGTATTGGCCGGCCATCGACGTATGCTGCTATTATTTCGACTATTCAAGAACGTGGCTATGTTCGGGTGGAGAATAAACGCTTTTATGCTGAAAAAATGGGGGAAATCGTTACCGATCGTTTAGTTGAAAACTTTGATGATCTGATGAATTATGATTTTACCGCCAATATGGAAGTGAAACTCGATGATATTGCCAAAGGGCAGTTAAGTTGGCGTAAAACGCTTGACCAGTTTTATCAGGGCTTTACCAGTAAACTGAAAACCGCTGAGCTTGACCCGGAAGAGGGCGGGATGCGGGTTAATCAGTTCGTGTTAACCGATATTGAATGCCCTACCTGTGGTCGTAAGATGGGTATTCGTACTGCATCTACAGGAGTGTTCTTAGGTTGCTCAGGCTATAACTTGCCACCAAAAGAGCGCTGCACCACCACGATGAATTTAGTCTCGGGTGAGGAAGCGGTTAATGTTACTGACGATGAACTTGAAACAGAAGTGCTTCGCCAGAAGAAACGTTGTAGCAAATGCGGCACAGCTATGGACAGCTACTTGATTGATGAGCAACGTAAATTGCATGTCTGTGGTAATAACCCTGAGTGTGATGGTTATCAGGTTGAGGCCGGGCAGTTTAAGTTGAAAGGCTACGAAGGCCCTGAAATTGAATGTGATAAATGTGGCTCGCAAATGCAGCTGAAGTCGGGTCGTTTTGGTAAATATTTCGGTTGTACCAATGCAGACTGTAAAAACACCCGTAAATTATTACGCAGCGGTGAAGCAGCGCCACCAAAAGAAGATCCTGTTCATTTAACTGAATTAAAGTGCGAAAAATCGGATACGTACTTTGTGTTGCGCGATGGTGCGGCCGGTTTATTTTTAGCCGCGGCAACCTTTCCTAAATCTCGCGAAACCCGAGCGCCGCTAGTGAGTGAGCTTAAAACATTCCGTGACCGTATTTCACCGAAGTTTTATTATTTGGCTGATGCGCCTGCTAAAGATAAAGCCGGTAACCCTGCTATTGTTCGCTGGAGTCGAAAGACTAAACAACAATATGTAATGACCGAACATGAAGGCAAAGCCACAGGTTGGGCGGCATGGTATGAAAACGGTCGCTGGGTGGTCACAGAGAAATAAGCTTTAGATGCTTAGCGTGATAACATAGGCACTAAAACGTTCAATGGATAAGCACAAATGGTAAGGCCTTGGCCTTACCATTTCTTTTTGGGAGCAAAGAGCTCATCGAGATCTTTGTTATCTTTATCATTACGATCTGCGGCGTCTTTGGCATTACCGCTTTTTAATGCTGCGGTTATTTCAGCTAACTGCTGCTGAACTTCGGCTTGACGCTGGCTAATATAGTCATTTTGTTGATTGGATGCTGCGAGTAGTTTTAATGCTTTTTCATAGTATTGCCGAGAAGAGCCAATCATATTATTGGTGAGAGCACTCTTACCGCGCTTAATTTGTGTTTCGACAGTGATACGTAATTGAAACAGATCAAGACGTGCATCCTCGTCTACCACCAGTTGAGTTTCCACTTTACCTCGAGCGTGCTCTGCTCTGAGCATGGTTCTTAGCTTTTTAATAGCTTTGAACATCGCGATACATTGCTGATCATCATCAGGTAGGCTGATATTGTCTGCAACAGCGCCCGTATTATTTTTCAATTCTTCGATACGGTTTTCAGTATCTTCTAAGCGCTGGCGTAATTCCCGCTGATCGGGTTCGAGCTGTTTCATGGCTTTTAACAAATAGCTGACCCTGCGCATCAGCATTAAGGCAATACCGTTAGACATCGGCACATTCGTAGAATTAAACAAAATTTCTTCTGTTTCTTCTAGTGCGTGACGCAATTTAGTGAATTCAGCACGTTTTAATTTTTGAATTTTTTCTTTATGCTGCTGCACCACATTGACTGTAATGGCGATAATCACCAGTGCTAAGATTAGCGTGATGATTAGGGAAAATACCATCGATACCTCTGCCTTATAGTTTTCGGTGTGTTAAGCCGCTGTTTTGCTTGCGTAGCCATAAGTCTACGCGTCATTATTCCGTTCGGCTTGACAAAATCTAGCTTAGACTAGCAAAAATCGCACCATAAGCCAGCTATTTTTAGCCAGCAAACGCAGCTATTTGCTAAAACAAAATGTTATAGATAGTGCTATTATACAAAATTATTGGAATATTTGGGCTATCCAGATTGTTGACCGTTACCGGGTAAGGAAGTCAATTAATGAAATTGCAGCAACTGCGTTATATTGTCGAAGTGATGAATCATAACCTTAATGTTTCTTCTACGGCAGAAAGTTTATTTACCTCACAGCCCGGTATCAGCAAACAAGTACGGATGCTAGAAGATGAGTTAGGCATTCAAGTATTTGGACGTAGTGGTAAACACTTGACGCACGTTACACCTGCTGGTCGCGAAGTGATCGAAATAGCCCAGCAAATATTGGCCAAAGTCGACAATATTAAAGCCATCGCCAAAGAGCACACCTTACCCGATCAAGGTAAACTCAATATTGCGACGACACATACGCAGGCCCGCTATGCGTTACCTCCGGTGATTGGTAATTTTATGCAGAAGTTTCCCAAGGTCTCGCTACATATGCACCAAGGTACACCTCAGCAAATTTCTGAAGCTGCTTCACGTGGTGATGCCGACTTTGCCATTGCCACTGAAGCGCTGCACTTATACCACGATCTGGTTATGCTGCCTTGTTATCATTGGAATCGCAGTATTATTGTTGGAAAAGATCATCCCCTTGCGCAACTGGACCACAAAGTACAAATTGAAGATGTAGCCCGTTTTCCTATCGTCACTTATGTTTTTGGTTTTACCGGGCGCTCAGAGCTCGATCGCGCTTTTGCTGCGAAAAATTTAGAGCCGCATATTGTCTTTACCGCTACCGATGCCGATGTCATTAAAACTTACGTGCGTTTGGGTCTGGGCGTTGGCGTGATCGCTTCAATGGCGATTGACCCGAACTTAGACAAAGATTTAGTCGTGATCGAAGCAGGGCATTTATTTGAAGCGTCTACTACCAAAATTGGTTTTCGAAAAGGCGCATTTTTACGCACCTATATGTATGAATTTATTGAGCGTTTTGCGCCACACTTAACCCGTGATGTCGTGGAAAAAGCCAGTGCTTTGCGTACTCAAGAAGACATTGACCGGATGTTTAGTAAGTTTGTGCTACCGATCCGCTAGTTGAAATTCTTGCTGCAAGATGGCCTGAGTAAAGTGACTCTTCAGATAAAAACCCCGCGGTAAAGTTTGGATCGGTTCGCCATGCGCACCGATCGCTTTTGTTAGCGCTTTGCTATCGGCTGCCTTAGGCCGTAATTGCAAGGCCTTACCGTGAGCCCCTCGAATATTAGCGATACCGCCAAGGCTAATTAATTCCATTAACTCTTCCCAATCTTGTTGCAAAATAGCAGCCTGTTCAGCATTGGGTTGCCATAAAAAACCTTGGCCTATAATTCGCTGATGCAGGGGAAGTTGTCGCTCAGCCAGGATGGGCAACCATAATACTCGCTGTAATTTCTGACAAACCCAAGAGTCCGCCCAATGTTGACCAATGTTACCCGTTAATGGCGCCACACAAACATAGGTACTCTCCAGTGGTTTGCCGCTGTGATCAATGGGCAGTGTTTTTAATTCAATGCCTAACTCTGGAAAATCAGGTAAAGCCTGTGAACCTGCGCTCGCCCCTAAGGCTAATTCCATGAGTTGACCGACCCAGCCTTTATCTTTACGGAGATCTTTGGGGACCGGTTGCGATAATTCTGCTGCTAATTGCCCCAGCGTTAAACCGGCGATACGTTGGCAGTTAGTCAGTAGTTCGGCAGTAGATTGTGGTTTTGCAGACATGTTGCGCTATTTTGAACATTACTGCTTTTACCCTAGCATTATTTAAGGCTTTTGGCTGTTTAAAAAGGCAGCAAACCGACTTATGCACAAAAGTATTTGGTATTTCGAAAGCGCCAAATATAATTAATTGCATGAAATATATAGAGAAAATGGCAAGGTTTTGTTTGAAGTTATTTGCGGGTTTCGAGTTATTAAGTGGCTAACTGGGGCTTAGTCACAGCTTTATGCACAGCATCTGTGAAAAAGCTCACATTCGCGCACTGCTTGTTGCGTTATCTGTGGATAACTTATGGGGTGTGATTGAAAAATACCGTTTGCCGCCAAGACGACTTTGTGAAAGAATCCTCTACATAGCAGATTTAACATCGCTTGAGGTTTGTGTGATCGATGCCGAGGGTTTCCGGCCCAATGTCGGCATAGTGATTTGTAACACCCATGGACAGGTGTTTTGGGCGAAAAGATATGGTCAACATTCCTGGCAATATCCACAGGGTGGCATTGATGACGGTGAAACACCGGAAGAAGCCATGTTTCGCGAATTGCATGAAGAAGTTGGGCTTCGGCCTGAAGATGTGGAAATTATTGCGACAACCAAACACTGGTTACGCTATAAGTTGCCGAAACGGCTGATCCGCAAAGACAGCAATCCTGTGTGTATTGGACAGAAACAAAAGTGGTTTTTACTGCGTTTGATCTGTCGGGAAGAGGATGTCAATCTGGCGAAAACCAGTCATCCGGAGTTTGATAGTTGGCGATGGGTCAGTTATTGGTATCCGGTACGGCAGGTGGTTTCCTTTAAACGGGAAGTGTATCGCAAGGTTATGAAAGAATTCGCTCCGGTCGCTTTGCCGTTTGTTCGCCGGGACAGTATAAAACGAAAAACTTGAAATAAAACCTGCACGTGAAATGAGGTTACTATGCTAGGCCAGCTGCGGCGAATTGTTCAGGATGTGGCACAAGAGCCGATACTAAACAAAGCTATGGCTGGCTTGGTTAGCAGCGTTAAGCATGCCTTGGAAACCGAGTGTTGCTCGGTTTATTTGGCAGATTATAAGCAACAACATTTTATGTTGATGGCCACTGACGGCTTAAATCAAGATGCTGTGGGTAAAGTGGCTATTGGTTTTTCCGAAGGTCTGATTGGCTGGGTGGGGCAGCGTGAAGAGCCCATTAATCTAGCACAAGCTCATTTACACCCTCGCTTTAAAGTCACTCCTGAAGTCAGTGAAGACAGTTTTTCGGCCTTTTTAGGTTGCCCCATTATCCATCATCGCAAAGTGCTGGGTGTATTAACCATTCAGCAAGCGGCTGAACGGGTATTTAGCGAAGATGAAGAATCCTTTCTGGTAACACTGGGCGTGCAACTTGCTTCGGTGTTAGCTAATGCTGAAATGCGTGATGCGGCGACACGAATTTCCCCTTTTAGCCAGCAAGGCTCACAGTTTCATGGTTTACCTGGTTCTCCCGGGATGGCCATTGGCGAAGCCTATGTTGCGCAGCCGGCCAGTGACTTTGCTGCTATTTCGTTAAAGCGCGCCGAAGATCCAGAAAAAGAATTAGCCTTGTTTTATCGGGCCGTTAAAATCACCAAAGCCGAATTTAATCGTTTAGCAGAGCGCATGTCGAGCCATTTACCGGCCGATGCATTAGCTATTTTTGATGTCTATCATCAGCTTCTTGACGCTGCCAGTCTGGGGCGCGAAATCGAAATTCAAATTACCGATGGTTGGTGTGCCAAAAGTGCTTTAAAACGCGTGGTAGAGCGTTTTGCCCGGCAGTTTGATGACATGGATGACCCTTACCTGAGAGAGCGCGGTTTAGATATTCGTGATCTGGGGCAACGGGTGCTCAATAATTTATTGGATACCGAACAACGCCGCGCTAAATTACCCGATAAAGTGGTATTGGTGGCTGATGAAGTTACGGCGACTATGCTGGCCGAAATTCCACGTGAGCAATTAGTTGCTGTGGTTTCACTGCGAGGCTCCGTAAACTCGCATGCCGCTATTATGGCTCGCGCTTTAGGGATCCCAGCCGTGATGGGGGTAAGTGAGTTACCGTTGTTGCACTGGCATGCGCAGCGCGTGATTGTAGATGGCTACCAAGGTCATATCTTGTTATCCCCTTCTGAAGCACTCTGCCATGAATATCAGCGGCTTATCACTGAAGACGTTGCGCTAAATGCACGTTATATGGAAGAAATTAGCTTACCATCGGCTTCAAAATGTGGTGAGCAATTTAAGTTTATGGTGAACTCGGGGTTAGCCGTTGAGTTAGAAAATGTCCACGCCCAATACACGGATGGCGTGGGGCTTTATCGCACAGAATTTCCATTTATCATTCGTGACCAATTTCCGACAGAACAAGACCAAGTCGATTTATATGCGCAAGTGCTGGGCAGTTATCCCGGTAAAACCGTCGTTATGCGCACGCTCGATGTCGGTGGGGATAAAGCACTGCCTTATTTCAGTATTATTGAAGAGAACCCCTTTTTGGGGTGGCGCGGTATCCGATTAACCCTAGACCATCCAGAGATTTTCTTGGTGCAAATTCGCGCCATGATCCGCGCTAATATCGACCATGATAATTTGCATATTTTACTACCGATGATTTGCGATTTGCACGAGGTGGATGAAGCCATTCGTTTGGTGAAGCAAGCTTGTTTTGAGTTAAGTGATGAGTTAGACATCACTTTACCGCTGCCAAAAATTGGCGTGATGATTGAAGTGCCCTCAACCTTGTATTTGTTGCCAGAGCTTGCGGCGAAAGTTGATTTTTGCTCGGTGGGTACTAACGATTTAACCCAGTATTTGTTAGCTGTTGATCGCAACAATGCACGAGTAGCGAATTTGTATGATGCCTTGCATCCGTCGGTACTTCGTGCGTTATACCGTTTAGGGCAAGATGCTCAGGCGCTCCAC
Source organism: Alishewanella sp. HL-SH05 (assembly GCF_052655985.1). The sequence goes on along the minus strand of NZ_CP199753.1, from coordinate 2,951,629 downwards.
TTTCCTATTAGTATTTGTGGTGAGTTGGGTGGCGAGCCCGCCGGGGTATTGTTACTGGCTGCAATGGGCTTTCGGCGCTTTAGTATGAACAGCAGTAATTTAGCGCGCATAAAATGGTTGTTACGGCGGGTTGAGTTGGCCGAATTACAGCAACTACTTACAGAGGTGCTGCAGTGCCATTCACCCAAACAAATACGAGCAGAAGTGCAACGCTTTTTAGAGCAAAAACAGTTGTTAACTAAGCTTAGAGCCTAAATATCCCAGCCTGATAATCTAATTTCATTGTAAAGTCACTGCCAGTGCAGTCGTCAGTAATTAAGGAAGTTTATGACAAGTTCGGCAATACCCTTTCCTAATCTCGATCCGGTTTTACTCGATCTGGGGCTGGTTAAAATTCATTGGTACGGCATGATGTATTTGTTAGCCTTTGGTTTAGCCTATTGGCTGGCGAATCGTGCTGCAGCTAAACCGGGTTCAGGTTGGAACAGCGAACAGGTTAGTGATCTGTTGTTTTACGGTTTTGTGGGGGTGCTGTTAGGCGGTCGTGTTGGCTATATTTTATTTTATAATTTTGCCACTGTGCTCAACGATCCCTTGTATTTATTTCGGATCTGGGAAGGCGGCATGTCATTCCATGGCGGTTTAATCGGTGTACTAACTGCGATGGCCTTGTTTGCACGTAAGTATCAAAAAGCTTACCTAGCGCTGGGCGATTTTGTGGCGCCTTTGGTACCACTGGGCTTAGCGGCTGGGCGAATTGGTAACTTTATCAATGGCGAATTGTGGGGCCGTACTACTGATGTGCCTTGGGCGATGGTTTTTCCGGGCGCTGGTGCGTTGGGCCGACACCCATCGCAGCTTTACCAAGTGGCGTTAGAGGGCCTATTACTATTTATTGTTATTCTAATTGTGCGACGCTTGCGTCCACCTGTTGGTGTGGTCGGTGGGGTCTTTTTGTTAGGTTATGGTTTGGCACGTTTTACCGTTGAATTCTTCCGTGAGCCTGATGCACACCTGGGCTTATTATCACTTGGTATGACCATGGGGCAATGGCTTTGCTTACCCATGATGTTAGCCGGCATCGGGATTATGGTGTTTTCGTTCAAGCAAGGCAGAGCGTCAGGAGTGAGTAGCCAATGAACCAGTATTTAAAACTTTGCCAGCGTATTATTGATGAAGGGGTTTGGGTTGATAACCAACGCACGGGTACCCGCTGCTTAACGGTGATCAATGCTGATCTTGAATACAATGTCGCTGCGAATGAGTTTCCGTTATTAACCACGCGTAAAAGTTACTATAAAGCCGCCATCGCCGAATTATTAGGTTATCTTCGTGGTTATGACAATGCTGCGCAGTTTCGCGAACTGGGCTGTAATACCTGGAATGCGAATGCCAACGAAAATGCAGCGTGGTTAAATAATCCCGCCCGCAAAGGGGTTGATGATTTAGGCCGTGTTTATGGCGTGCAAGGGCGGGGCTGGCAGAAGCCTGATGGCTCGCGCTTAGATCAGTTACAAAAACTCGTTCACAACTTATCGCAAGGGATCGATGATCGCGGCGAAATTTTGACTTTTTACAACCCTGGTGAGTTTGAATTAGGCTGCTTACGGCCTTGTATGCACACGCATACCTTCAGTTTACTTGGCGATACTTTATCACTGACTTCTTACCAGCGCAGCTGTGATGTGCCTCTGGGTCTGAACTTTAATCAAGTACAATGCTTTGTGTTATTGGCTTTAATCGCGCAAATTACCGGGCATAAGCCTGGCAAGGTTTATCATAAAATCGTTAATGCGCATATTTACGAAAATCAGTTACCACTATTAAAACAGCAGCTACTCCGTGAGCCGTTCCCGCTACCGAAATTACACCTTAACCCCAATATCAAAACACTCGCCGATATTGAGCAATGGGTCACTCCTGATGACTTTACCTTAGAAGGCTATCAATCGCATCCAGCCATTAAATACCCGTTCAGTGTTTAATTGCTAAACCTTGCTATGGCTTTGGCGATAGCAGGCAAACAGCATAACGCTGTGCATTGGCAGCGTTATGCATAATGCCGAGCAGTTGAGTATTTAGCATAACGCGATTTGCTTAACTAACTTAACTTGGCGTAATGCTGAGTTATTTTTTAGTCAAAGTCTGTATGGTGCGGCAATAACATCTCGTCGTCTTAAATCACACCTAGCGATAGTCGCAACTTCACACTTATTGTCAACAAGCTCTGGTATTTCGCTTAATACACCTTAGCGTCAAGAACCCAACTTAATTTCTGGCGTGGTTTTTGCTTTAAAACAGTAATCGACCAGGATGAGGTGATCATGAAATATCTTCTTGCCAGCGCATTATTGCTGCTGCTTTGTGGCTGCGCGCAAAAAGCAGAGCCTGAACCCACTGTCAAAATGCCATTGCGGCAAGTTTCTGCCGTCGGCTTAAGTGCGCGGCCGCTGGATTTTTATACGCATCGTTTAGCACAAACACTGTTTGCGTCGATCAGTAGTGAGCACTTTCGCAGCCCGTTGGCGGTCAGCAGTTTTCTACCGACACGACAACTTAGCCTGGCGCAATTAAGTGAGCAAGAAATTGATTTAGCGAATCAACTTGCTGAAAGTATGCTTAGCGAAGCGGTGCAACGAGGTTTTGTCGCTGTAGATCTGCGCTTACGCCAAGAATTGTTATTGCAAAGCGATCATGAACAAGCGCTATCTCGGCAGATATCGGCGTTACGCCAACAGCATGGTGCCAGAGCATTATTAACCGGCACCTATACCGTGCAAGAAGATGGTTTAGTGGTTAATGTACGTTTGATTGAGCTGGATAATCAACAAGTGATCGCCGCTGCCACCGATTTTGTGCCACACAATGTGATGTGGAGCCCAGATAAAATACAAAAACGCGGTAATTATTTATTCCGTAGTGATCGGATCGGAGAGAAACCATGAGAGCTTTTGTTATCAGTGCTGTTGTTGCCTTTAGCTTAACCGCTTGCGTGCAACAGGCCAGCCAACAGCCGAAAATTGTGCCAGAGAATGCGGTGACGATGCGGGGAGAGCTGGCTCGAGAGCAGCGCATTGCTAACCAACAAGCCTTTGAACCGCAATCGGTCACACAACACTATCGGCAAACCCCCGTGGTAACGCTGGATAATTATGCGCGTAATTTAGTACAAGAGTTGATGACCAATCACCATAATGCCGATGAGAATGCGATGGTGGCGGTAACCGATTTGGCGTTTATTGATACCGATTTACAGCAAGGTTCTGTGTTTACCAATCATCTTAGCGAAGCGATTATTTACGATTTGCATTTGTTTGGTGTGCCAGTATTAGATTATAAAGTTACGGATTATATTCGTGTCACCCCACAAGGTGATTTCGTACTAAGCCGTGATTTTAATGAGCTTTCTGCAGAGTTACCGATTAAGTATGTTGTGACCGGCACCGCCACGCTGCATCAAGCTGGCATTATGCTCAATGCGCGTTTAATTCAAATTGATAGCAAAAGAGTGATCTCTGCGGCGCGAACCTTTGTGCCTGCAGCAGTCTATAATGCCATTTTGCAGCAGCATGGCGATGCCACATTAAAATTAAAGCAGGGTTAACCCCTTTGGCGCTAAAGAAAGACTTGCATGGGTCGATAAAGAACTGACATGCTATGTCAGTTTTTAGGAGAACGCCATGATAAAGAAGAACCTGCTGCTGCTCAGTTGGGCAGCGCTGTTGCTGGGCTGCCAAACGCATCATCAAAGTCAGCAAGCTTACATACCTTGCGATACCAGTGGTCATTGTAATTCTGAGGTGCGTGCGCCATCTTATGGTGCAGAGCAAAGCAATACGATTCGACCTGAGCCGTCAGCTAAAGCAATGAATACTGATCGGCAGCAAGGCTGGTCAGTACCTTATCAATATGTCACCAGTTTACAATCGAATAAGCAGCTCAACGATTATGTGGCGCAAATGGCGATGCAGCTTGTCGAGAACTTTCATTATTTCCCAACAGAATCTCGCATCGCGGTTGCCTCTTTTGTCGATTTAGATGGTGAGTTAAATCGAACTAACATCGTTGGCAATCAGTTAGCAGAAGGCTTTATTCACCAATTGCAGCAATTTGGTTTGCAGGTAGTCGATTTTAAAACCACGCGCGATATCCAAATTACCCGAAATGGCGATTTTGTATTTAGTCGTGATCACGCAAAACTCGATATGCTGCAGCAAATTGATTTTGTTTTATCGGGTACGATGATCTTCACGCCACGCGGTATCATGGTTAATGCGCGCATCATCAATTTTCACAGCAAGGTCGTGGCCGCCAGTTCGCAATTGCTCATTCCACACTTTGTCATCAGCTCCCTTTATCCGGGCATTACCCGTTAAACATTGCCAGCCTCGAGGGCTGGCGTTGTTATCACTCTGTTTTCTCAATCGAAACTGGCATCTGCGTCTTGCTGCGGTGTGGCTAAGGCGGCTTGGTCCGCAGTCAGCGGCATGGCACGTGATTGCTGGTTAATCTGATATAAACGCTCAGTATTGGTTAGATCTTGCGAGTTTTTAATGCTAGCAATGGTTTCGCGATCGGCTAAGAAACTGCGGATATCAGCTAAGATCTCCTGCATTTCTTCAGGGTTATCCTGCATTTCTAAAATATGCCGAGGATGTTCAACATTTTTAGCGCCGCTATCGGCAAAGGTGCTGGTCATAATACGTGAGCTAATGATCCAAGGCGTAAGCGATGAGCGCATCACATAGTTTTCAGAAGAGGTGGAGTCATAGATCCCTTTACCGGTGGTTAACTTACTCTCGGTATAGGTGCCTTCTGATATTATTACAATTACGGACATGGCCCCATAATTGTAACAGTCAAATTCCCCTGTTTATCATAAAAATGCCATTTGCATAGTTGTTGAGACTGAGATAAAGGATCCGGTCGTGGAAAATTAGGGTTTCCACCAGTAGGGACATCACCAATGCCAATGCTAGATCCACCGCCAGCTCCAGTTGCTGCATAAGCTTCGCTTGAATGGAGATTATCTTGAAGTGCAATTATCGCACAAGCACTCAATGACAGACTAAACGTGCTATCCTCAAGCAGGTCTTGAAGTGATAAATTTGATGTTACTCTTGTAAATTCTTTTTCCACTTCTACTGAAATCAAATCTAAAGAGTCATTCCATGATAGCTTAAATGCTGCTCTGGCTGGGTAATAAGTTTGATCACTAGGCCATAAATGATGGCCTGATTCAAAAACATATTTGCTAACCAGCTTGGATTTTTTCTCGTATTCCCAACCTACAGACAGTCCTCCACCGCCAGCTCTATTGGCTTGAAATCCAAATTGATTAAATCGGATATTTTCAAAGTCTTTTTTATAATATCTAGGACTTCTTTGTCTTAATTGGTTGTTAACAGCATTACTCAATTGGGTTTTGAATATTGGGTTCAAAGTCATTCGGATAACTGTGGCAGCGGTGTCCGATTCACAATTTTCAGCGCTAGTGGTTGTGCTGTTAAAAGTACTTGCTGAAAATGCACTTAGAGGCGTAAAAGCCAACTGCAAGTTTTCTTCCTCTGACATTGCTATCTCTTGTAGAGTTTGTTCTTGAATTTCCAATACATCAAAAAAATCTTGTGATATCTCATGTTCTAAATTTGTTAAGGTTGTTGGGTTTGAATTGAGAATCAAATCCCAGTTTGAACTACCTTGGTTGCTGTGAGACATTTGAAATGGATAGGTCGTATTTGTAGCTAAATCAAAGATAATAAATTTTTGGGGCGAGCTATAACAAGTATGTTCATCAATGCTTATCACATCATTATTGCCAGTTGGTACACAATTAACCAATGGAGCACCGCGTGTTCGAGCAATATTTTCAGCTTGCTGTAATGAGCAATTGTCGCAGGCATAACCTTTTATAAATGTTGTTGCAGATGCTGTGCTAAGTTGGGCAAATACAAGTATGCAAAATGTCGAAATAAAGCTTATTTTTTTCATTATAAATCCTTTTAAGTATAAAAATTAAACCTACATAAAAATGTGAGATGTGTAAAGTATTACCATTAATCATTAATTATTTGGTTTTTTTCTGGTTTATGGTAGGCGTCCGGCCATCACATCTTTTATTTGCTGACTGATCACGCATCATATCTTTCACTGTTGCCAACAATGAGAGTTATGTATGCCAGCTTTAAAACAACCCGATATACGTCGGTTCTTTTCCCCCGAATTAAAATGGCAGATCGTCCAGGAATCGAAAGAACAAACCCTTTCAGTATCTCAATTAGCGCGCAAATATGATGTCAATACCAACCAAGTGTTTCGCTGGATCCGAGACGTTAACCTCGGTAATGCATTGTGGGTCAGGCGCGCTAAAGGTGAAGTGAATACGTCAGCGGCTCCCATGCCATTCCTTCCTGTCAGTGTTCGTGCGGTTGACGCGGTGCCGGTGTTACATAAACCTGCTGCAATAACGGTATCGTTTCGTAGCGGTCACCAACTGGTGCTACACGACGCCACGCCGGACATGTTGCACCAACTCGTGGTGGCGTTGTCATGATGATGTTATCGCATGACGTGCGCATTTGGCTGTGTGCCGGTTACACCGATATGCGCAAAGGCTTTGATGGCCTGGCTGCAATGGCGCAGCATGTGCTGCAAAAAGACCCGTTTAGCGGTCACGTATTTGTGTTTCGCGGACGTCGTAGCGACCGGGTTAAATTGCTCTGGTGGGATGGTCAGGGGTTATGTTTATTTTACAAGCGACTGGAGCAGGGTAAATTTGTTTGGCCAAGTGCAAAATCGGGGGCTGTGCATTTAACACAAGCCGAATTGGCGCTGTTACTGGAAGGCTTAGACTGGCGGCCACCTGCCAGAAAAAATAGACCAATAAACGCCGCATAATTGCATTTAATCAATGAGTTAGCTGGATTTTTATGTTATTATGCAGCGCATGAAAACGATGGCATCTTCCTTACCCAATGACCCAAAACAGTTGCAGGAAATTATCCTTCAACTGCAGTCAACGCTTGCCCAGCAGGATACCGTTATTGCCTCGTTACGCCACCAGTTATCCGTATTAAAACGTGCCCGCTTCGGACGTTCGTCCGAGCATATCGATAAGCAAATTCATCAGTTGGAATTACAGCTTGAAGAGCTTGAGATGCAAACTGCAGCCTTACCAAAGCTAGCCGCACCAGCAAAAGAGAACAAAGCCACGCCCCGTCGGCGCGTCTCTCTGCCTGCACAATTGCCGCGAGAAGAGCTTCGTGTTGAAACGGCTTGCCAGTGCCCGGCATGTCAGGGTGCATTAACCCATATCGGTGATGATGTTTCTGAAATGCTGGATGTGGTGCCGGCCTCTTATCGGGTTATCCGTATTGTACGCCCTAAATTCAGCTGCCAGCACTGCGACACATTGGTGCAAGGTGCTGCGCCTGAGCGTGTGATTAAAAAAGGACTGGCCAGTGCTGCATTGCTCACACAGGTGATGGTTGATAAATACCTCGACCATCAACCGCTGTACCGCCAAGCTGAGCGGATGGAACGTGAAGGCATCGACATCGAGCGCTCTACCTTGGCTGACTGGGTAGGACAAACGAGTGCATTACTCACACCACTGGCAGATGCCATTGGTCGCCATGTTAAAGCCAGTTACCACGTACATGCGGATGATACCACCGCACCGACGCTATCACCGGGTAAAGGTCGCACGCAAACAGGTCGTTACTGGACCTATGTCCGCGATGGTCGCCCCTGGGGAGATAGCACACCGCCTGCGGTATGGCTGCAATATAGTGAAGACCGAAGAAGTCTTCATCCTGCGGCGCATTTAAAAGATTACAAAGGCTCACTGCAGGCCGATGCTTATGCCGGTTACAACGAATTATACCAACGGCAAATCACCCAACATGGTTGCTGGGCACACGTGCGGCGTAAGTTCTATGACATCACTCAAAGCGGCCCTTCGCCTTTAGCCGACGAAGCCATTGCCATTATCCAATCCCTCTATGTGATTGAAAAGCAGGTACGCGGCAAACCACCGGATGAACGACAACACATCCGAGCCACACATGCCAAGCCAATCCTTGAGCGCTTCCATGCGTGGTTGCAAACAACCCTACGTACCTTATCGAAAGGCTCGCCGTTATCCAAGGCTATTCATTATGCTCTGAAACAGTGGGAGGCGTTGGTTGCCTATGTGGATAACGGTTATGCTGAGATAGATAACAACAGTGCAGAGCGCTCATTGCGGCCGATTGCCTTGGGTAGGAAAAATTACCTGTTTGCGGGTTCAGTTGCTGGAGGAGAGCGAGCTGCCGTGCTGTACTCAATACTCGGCACCGCTAAACTCAATGGCATCAATCCAAATGACTATCTCACAGCGGTACTCAAACGTATCGGCAATCACCCCATCAACCGTGTCGATGAGTTGTTACCTTGGAATATCGATCTATCCAAACAGTCAGGTGACGCGATTTAAGACACTAAGTGTCCACTAAAGTTAAGTGGACACTTAAATCAGAGCGCTAACCTGTGATCGCCGGACGCTTACGGTTTATGTCTAGAATTATTTTGTGAAAATAAGTAGCGTTTTGAGTGGTTAAAATGGACGTTCAGAAGGGGTGAAACCATTTTTGATGCAGATATCGTGGCTAAAGTAGCTTAATGTTTAAAAGCTTACTGTATGTTCTTATGATGTTATGAAAACTAAAACTAAAACTAAAACTAAAACTAAAACTAAAACTAAAACTAAAACTAAAACTAAAACTAAAACTAAAACTAAAACTAAAACTAAAACTAAAACTAAAACTAAAACTAAAACTAAAACCATCATATAGCGAAAAAAAGCTTATCTTTTGGCTTCGCTGAACGTGTTTCGGTGTCGATCAAAGACTTTGTTTTATTGCGATTTTATCCCCTTTGATAACACAGCTTGATAACACAGAACGGAGGTGTTATCACCTGTGTTATCAAAAAAACCGAATGTTCGCGTATTAACATGAACAAACGTGAACAATAAAATGGTTTGCAGGCCTTGATATTTGCGGGTTTCGTGAACATTTGCGAGCCTTGATAAACACTCTCTTGGCTGCCCCAGCAGGAATCGAACCTGCAATTGCCCCTTAGGAGGGGGCCGTTATATCCATTTAACTATGAGGCAACAGGGCGCAGAGTTTAGCAGAATAAGACCTTGAAGTGAATATTACCTTGCGACCGCTTACGCTGTTGTTTCATCACTCAGTAAGCAGCCTTGATAAAGGCTATCGGCTTTGAAAGCTAACAATATCACCCGGTTGAATATGATTTAACAATTGTTGGCTCGGCGAGGCGGCCCATGCGCCTTCTGGGGTAATATCGGTAATGGTGAGTTGCACAGGGCTATCAAGTAAACGCCGCAGTTCGGCTTGCTGCGGATCGCGCTGAACTTGAATTAAATTAACCTGATCACCCACTTTTAAACCATGGCTACTGCCTAAACCAAGCTGAATGTGTTGTTGTTTTACTTGGCGAATTTGCGCTAACAACGGTTGGCATTGGGTTTGTTCTTGGATATCTTGTGCCACGGTACGGAGTACTTGATCAATCTTTTGGCCATAGGGCATGCGCCAAAATGCCACACTGTGGCTACTGGGTGTGGTGTTATCTTGATCTGGCCAAAAACTGCTGGTGCGGTATTCTTGTTGGTAACGCACTCGTCGCTCATAGGTATCAAACAACACCACTTCTAAAGTAAAGAAGCGTTCGCGTTGGCTGCTTTGCCAAAATTTGCTGGTTTTAGCGCCAAGTGATAAATCTTGAATGGTGGCGAATAAAATAAATTGTTGGCCTTCTGCAAAAAACTGATCGGCAACATTGGCGGTTAATTGAGATTGCGCGATGGGTTCGTCACGTACTTGTAATGCTAAGCCTGGGCCAAAGTCACGCAAATGGCGCGACAGCTGTCGTGTACTGTGTTCACCTAGTTCAAACAACTGGCCATAAATGGCGTCTTGCCGCGCATCTAAATGCACTTGGGTGACCAATAATGGGTTTCGAAAATTAGCCGCACAGCTTTTGGCCATCGGCAAGATATGGGCTTTTAGCGTAATAAACACCTGTTGTTGGCTTTGCGTTTCTGACAGTAGCTGTACTTGTCGCAGCTCCGCGCTCGTGCTAAGCGTAACCGAGTGATGTTGCAAGATCCCTTGCACTACCTGTTGATGGCTTTCTAACTTTGCCCCTGCAAATAAGGTGGCGCGTTGCAGTGCATCTTCAATGGCTGCTCGACGCGCGCTATCTAAATCGCCACGTTCGATACTGGCTTGCCCGGTGGCTTCATACCAGTTGGCGAAAAGCGAACTGCTTTGGCTTAAAGCGGCAAGCCCGAACAAGAGGGTGGATAGAATGCGTATTCTCATAGTCTGCCATCGCTGAATTTATTGATTAGGTGTAAACGCCTATCGGGTTGTTTGTTTAGCGTAAGCTAAGCACCGGCGTTACAACGTATCTACTACTAAGGTACAAGCAAATAATGTGCCGAACTGGATATTTGTAATGACTGGCGTGAATTTTGCTTAAGTTTTGATATCAGAAAAGCGTTGGCTTAGGCAGCGCCCGCTGCCGTGACAGGATGGGTTATTATGATTAAGAGCTTAAGCGTAGTTGTGATCCTTACAACATTAACAGCAGCTTGTGGCCAATTGGCTGATAGACATATTGAATATCAACAAGAAACGCCACTGGCTTTCCCGGTGATCACGGCGCTGGGTGCTGCGCCAATATCAGCACAACCGGGTGCGAGTGACAGCCAGCGTATGTTAATGGCGATGCGTGCTTCCAAATTAGAAGCTTATCGAGAATTAGCTGAGCGGGTTTATGGTCAAAGAATTGACAGCAAAAACACCTTAAGTGCCATGGTCGCGCAAAACGATGTGTTAGAAGCGTCAGTGCAAGGTGTGATCCGCGGTGCGCGGGTAGTGAAAACCTATGCGGTTGAAGATACCTATATTACCGAGCTATCGCTAGATTTTGCCGAAGTATATGCAACCTTGCAGCATACCGAGCCGAAGCAAAGTATTCGCAGTGTACGTTATTTGTGGTGATGGCTAGGCCTATTAAGCGCGGATAATTGCTTAATAAATAGGGTTGGATCAGGCTTTTACGCCACTGCCTTTACTATCTACAGCCGGTTTGCCTTTGTTGGTGTAGGTTAAGCCGGTCTTACCATTCGCCGATAAAATCTCATGCTTTAATCGACCTAGTGTTAACTGGCTGTGTTCTAAAACCTGCTGGTTAACGGCAGTTTGTTGTTTGCACTGCGCCAATAAATCATCCAAAACAGCAATACGCTCATCAAACCAAGATTGTTTGCGTTGCTCAGCCAGGTCTTCAGATTGGCTAAGTGCCTTATCGGTTTGTTCAATTTGTAGCAATAAGGTATTTTTTTGTTCGATGATGTTGTTTAAACGCGGTACATCACGTTCGGTAACCGCTTTAAGTTCATGTTCTAGCAACAACAAAAGCGCAGATAAATGCGCTTGTTGTTGGTTCAGGCAGGTGAGGGTGGCGCTTTTTGCTGTATTCATTAGCGGTCGAATAAATCGCCCTCAAATTGCATGATACGCTTAGCTAACTGCTCAACGTTAATTTTGTATTTGCCTTCAGCAATAGCCTGTTTAATCTTATCGACTTTCTCTTGATCAATACCGCTACTGTTACTGGCCTTTTCTTGCAATTTAGAAAATTGCTGAGCTTGCGGTGTAATAGACACCGAATCTTGCTTTTGCATTGCCTGACTACCGACATTTTGCTGCACAGTAGTTTGTTGGCGCTGCACCAGTTGATCATTTTTATCTGTTTTAACCTGCGGAGTATTTTGCAAGTTATTAATATTAATCGCCATAATAGAACCTCTTCACCTAAACTTTAGTCCTTATGCTTAGGTTAACGGCCGCTACAAAAAAAACTTTAGGTTTATTTTCTAAAATTTTACTTGAACTTGATTAACCCCAACAACCTCTGCTTGAATACTGCGCCCAGATTGCTGGTTTCTCACGGTAACTATAGCACCTAGGGTACCGTCTTGCTGAACCACGCCAGTGGCAGTAACAGATAAACCGCTGTTATTAATTTCTATTGTAACAATATCACCCCGGCATACAAGACAAAGATCCTGAAGGTTGATAATTTGACCAACACTCAGACTGCGTTTATTTTTACTACCAATAATCTCAGCCGGTTGCTGCACAATATTACCCCGAACTAAGCGTCGCTCCCGGCGCTCAATTTCGAGCATATCGGCCGTGATAACCGTTCCTGGAGAAATATTTTGCCGCATCACCACTAAATCAAGATACTCGGTGATCTTAGCTGATATAAACAACTGCCAAGCGACAGGACTGTCACAGCTTAATTGCACGGTGGTTTGGCGTGGATTGTAGCTTGCCGGTAAACTAAATTGCAGGGCATTAGCACATTCTTTATCACCAATCCGAGTATCCAAAGGGGTCACGCTTACCTCAGTATCTGCTGACAGTTCGCTGGCTAAGGTGTCGTTTAACCAATTTTCTGTCAGGGTCGTTAATTGCTCGGGACTATAGCTTGCTAAGGTATTTTGCTCGGCAAAAGCCGATGCACTAAGCGTTAAACTTAAGAACAGTAACGTAATTAAAGCAGTGGTATGACGAAAATTTTCATACTTTTTCATAGGGTTTGTCTATGCTTAATTAACAAAGGGCTATAACATACCTGAATCATATATTGACGCCGATTTTCTGACAGTTGAACTAGTCATGCAAATATCACGCCTAAAGGCTGAAGTAAGGAAACCCAGATGTCCAGTATTCTAGATTCCGTCAACCAGCGCACCCAACTTGTGGGTCAGAATCGATTAGAGTTGCTGCTGTTTAAGCTTGCTGGACGCCAGCGTTATGGTATTAACGTGTTTAAAGTGCGTGAGGTATTGCAATGTCCGCGTTTAACCAGCATGCCCAAACGCAACAAGTTTGTGCGTGGTATTGCGCACATTCGTGGCCAAACCATATCGGTCATTGATTTAAGTTTGGCTATCGGCGGGCGAGAAATTCAAGATCTTTCCACTGCGTTCATTATTATTTCTGAGTATAACCGCTCGGTGCAGGGCTTTTTAGTCAGTTCAGTTGAGCGCATAGTTAATACCAACTGGGAAACCATCATGCCTCCGCCAAAAGGCACTGGTGGTAAGCAAAGCTATTTAACGGCTGTTACCGAGCTGGATAAAGAATTAATTGAGATCTTGGATGTTGAAAAAATTCTCGAAGAGATTTCACCCTCACCGACAATGATCCACGATGAAACGGTGTCGAAAAGCATTGCAACTGATTTAGGCGATCGAGTCATTTTAATTGCTGATGATTCTACTGTGGCCCGTAATCAGGTGAAACGGGCGCTAGAACCTTTGGGTGTAAAAATGCACTTGGTCAAAAATGGCCGCGAAGCGCTGACCTACCTACAACAATTAAGTGAACAATGCCAACATTCGATCACAGAAAAAGTGGGTTTACTAATCTCTGATATCGAAATGCCGGATATGGATGGCTATACCCTAACAGCGGCGGTGAAAGCTGATGTGAAACTGCGACAGTTACATGTGATTTTACATACCTCGTTAAGTGGCGTGTTTAATCAGCAAATGGTACAAAAAGTGGGGGCTGAGGATTTTATTGCAAAGTTTAATCCCGACGAGTTAGCACAAGCAGTGCAAAAATGGCTCCACGTTGAATAATTGGTAAGGGTTATGCGTGCAGAATAAGCAGTTACAAGAATCGGAATATCGGCAATTTCGGGATTTTCTCGAGCAACAGTGCGGCATCGTGCTGGGTGACAATAAGCAATATTTGGTTAAAAGCCGTTTAACCCCCTTAATGCAACGTTTTAGCCATGGCAGTTTATCTGAACTGGTTGCCAAAACCATGAGTCCGTTTGAACGGCAGTTACGCTCAGCCGTGATTGACGCTATGACCACCAATGAAACCTTATGGTTTCGTGACAACTACCCGTACGAGCTACTAAAGAATCAATTATTGCCGGAGCTGGAAAAAACTTGCCGCAGCGTCAAAATTTGGTCAGCGGCTAGCTCATCGGGTCAAGAGCCATATTCTATTTCAATGACCGCGCTAGAGTTTCAGCAAAGTCGGCCGAATGCCTTTCCTGGTGGGGTGAATATTTTAGGTACTGATATATCCAATACAATGCTGGAGCATTGCGCCAGAGCCGAGTACGACGGCTTAGCTTTAGCGCGTGGTTTATCACCTGAACGTCGCACGCGGTTTTTTGAAGATACCTCTAATGGCATGATGCGTGTTAAAGATAACGTGCGTAAAAGAGTGACTTTTCGGCATCTTAACCTGCTAGACAGTTATACCCTGCTAGGAAAATTCGACATCATATTCTGTCGCAACGTATTGATTTACTTTTCTCCTGAAGTGAAAGCGAAAATAATCAAACAGTTTGCTCAGTCATTAAATAGTAAAGGTTACTTAATCCTCGGGGCCTCAGAGTCATTGTCAACCATGAATGAAGACTTTGACATGCTGCGTTGTAATCCGGGCATTATTTACCGCAAGAAATCTTAACTCTGCATCTTGGCCTGCTTTTTGCTTCCTCAAACTAAGGTTACAACATGAGGTGGCAAAAAAATGGCAATCAGTTTAGACAAAGCCTTTGGCATGCACGAACAAGCGTTGCTGGTTCGAGATCGTCGTGCGCAAGTGCTGTCAGAAAACGTCGCTAACGCTGACACTCCTGGCTATAAAGCTAAAGACATCGATTTTCAGCAAGCGCTGGTGAACGCCCAATCTCGGCAAAGCCGTTCCATGCAGCGGACGCATGATGGGCATTTCCCCATTTCTACTGCAACCCGGCATGAAGTGAAGTTTCGTAATCCAGAACAAACTGATACCGGTGATGGTAACAGCGTGGACATGAACCGCGAACGTAATGCCATGATGCAAAATGCCATCGAATACCAGACCAGCCTACAATTTTTGAATAGTCGGATCAGTGGCTTGAAAAAAGCCCTTACAGGCACAGGACAGTAATTATGAGCTTATTTAAAGTGTTTGATATTGCTGGCTCTGGCATGACCGCCCAGTCAGTAAGAATGAATACCACAGCCAGTAACATTGCCAATTCGAACAGCGTGAGCAGTAGTATCGATCAGGTTTACCGTGGTCGTCACCCGGTGTTTGCCACCGAGTTTGCGCAAGCGCAGCGGCAACAAGATGCCGGCTCTGGCGTTAAAGTGCTGGGAATTGTCGAGTCTGACGCACCACCGAATGTGGAATATGCGCCCAATCATCCGTTGGCGGATGAAAATGGCTATGTTTACAAGCCTAATGTCAACATTATGGAAGAAATGGCGAATATGATTTCAGCATCTCGAGCCTATGAAACCAATGTACAAACCGCAGATGCCGCAAAACAAATGTTAATGCGCACCTTACGGTTAGGTCAGGGGTAAGGAGTAACGCATGACAACCATTAACACAAATTCTGCGCTAGAAGGGATGTACTGGGATACTGAGAAAAAAGTTGCCGATAAAAACAATGGTGCTTTAACGCAGTCAGATTTTTTTGCTTTGCTAACTCAGCAGTTAGCTTATCAAGACCCGACCAAGCCGGTAGAAAATGATCAAATGATCGCACAGATGACTAACTTTACCATGGCCGATGGTATCACCAAGCTTAATGATAACTTTAGTAGCTTGGCGCAAAGCATGTCGTCTAATCAAGCCTTGCAAGCCTCATCACTAGTAGGGCGTAGCGTGCTGACACAATCTGAACAATTGGTTTTCACCGGTGAGTCGCTCTCGCGTGGCCAAATAAACCTTGAACAACCAGCTGATAATATGAAAGTGATTATCACTAAGCCTAACGGTGAGTTAGTTTCTACATTTAATGTTGATCAACCGCAATTGGGTAAAAATGAGTTTGCTTGGGATGGTACTAACCAAGCGGGTGAAACCGTTGCGGCTGGGCTTTATAACATCAGCGTTGAAGTTAGCGCCAGAGGCAAAACAGAAAATGTCCCAGTGCAAGTGTATACCCCCGTTTCTAGTGTCAGTATGGGCAACAACGGTAATGGCATCACGCTGAATTTGTTAGGCATCGGAGCGGTAAAACTGGCCGATGTGTTAGAAGTTTCTTATGGTTAATACAACCGCTTAAGGTGAGGTAACATATGAGTTTTAATATAGCATTAAGCGGTATCGCCGCTGCACAAAAAGATTTAGATACCACAGCAAATAACATCGCTAACGTTAATACTACAGGTTTTAAAGAGTCTCGAGCTGAATTTGCCGATGTTTATGCATCTTCGGTATTTCAAGCCGGTAGAACTAAAGTGGGTGATGGGGTCAGAACATCATCAGTTGCACAGCAGTTTCAACAAGGGTCGTTATTGTTCACTAATAACTCATTAGATTTAGCGGTGACGGGAGACGGTTTTTTTGTGACTGCCTCTGAAGTGGGCTCTCGAGATTATGCTTACACCCGGTCCGGTGCGTTTAAGCTCGATGCAAATAACTTTTTAGTGAACAACAATGGTGCCTTTTTGCAGGGTTACCCTGTGGATTCCGATTCAGGTACAACTAGCTCTGTCAGTTTAAGTACAACTGGGCCAATTCAGATCCCCACTACTGCAGGTGCGCCAAGTGCCACACGTGATGTGTTTGTTAGTATGAACTTAGACGCACGTTCATTGCCACCAACCATTACAGCGTTTGATCCAACTGATCGAGCCAGTTATAACAGCACCACCTCAACAACGATTTATGATAGCTTAGGGCAGGCACATATTCTCAGTGTGTATTTTGTAAGAACAGCACCTTTGGCGAATAATACCTGGGATGTGTATACCACATTCAATGGAACTCTTGTTCCCTCGGCTACCTCACAATTAGTTTTTAAGTCAGATGGAACACCAGGTGAAAATACAGGTGACTTTGATGATATTACCATTTCGCCTCTTGATTTAAATGGCTTGTTAAATAATGGCGCTAATTTTGGCCTTATTGGTGATTTTGGTATCCGTTTTCGCGATGAAGCAGGTACCCGAAAGCCAACTCAATATGCATCAGCTTTTGAAGTGGGCTCACTAAGTCAGAATGGTACTACAGTCGGTCGTTTAACTGGGCTGGATATTGATGTTGGCGGCAGGATTATGGCGTCTTACTCTAACGGCGATCAACAATTTTTATCGCAAGTATCGATGGTGCGTTTTGCCAATCCGCAAGGCTTAAGCCAAGCGGGAGCAACGTCTTGGAAAGCCAGTTTAGCGTCTGGCGAGCCGTTAGCTGGTGAACCTAACACCGGTACCTTTGGTAGTATTCAAAGCTCCGCGTTAGAGCAGTCAAACGTAAACCTTACAACGGAGCTAGTTGATCTAATCAGCGCGCAGCGTAACTTCCAGGCCAATTCTCGGGCGTTGGAAGTTAACAGTACGCTTCAACAAACCATCTTACAGATCCGGTAAACGCTTTGTCATTCAAATCAAGCCACCTACGGGTGGCTTTTTTTTAATCAAAAAATCCTGTTTTATCAAGCTGGCACTCTTATTGCTTAAATATATTAAGTTGATGAAAAGTTTCGTTAAGTAAAAACAGCAAGTCCCTGCGAGGTTTACTATGGATCGTCTGTTATATATCGCCATGAGCGGTGCCAAAGAGAACATGAATGGCATCAGCGTACGAGCAAATAACTTGGCAAATGCCGGCACAGTGGGTTTTAAAGCCGATTTTGAACAAGCCCGTGCCATGCAGGCCTTCGGTGAGGGGTTGCCTACCCGAGTGTTTTCGTTAACAGAGAGCCCAGGTCAAAACTTTGACAGTGGCGCGATGATTATTACTGAACGTGAATTAGACGTTGCTATTCAAGGTAACGGTTGGTTTGCTGTGCAAGATAAAGAGGGTAAAGAAGCCTACACCCGAGCGGGCAATTTACAGATTAGTGCCAGTGGCATGCTAATGACTGCCAGCGGTTTACCGGTGATGGGGGATGCGGGGCCGCTGCAACTCCCTGTGCCGTTAGCGAAGATGGAAATCGGCGCTGACGGCACCGTGATTGCGAGAGCGCAGGGTGCCCCGGCGAATGCGCTAGAAGAAGTAGGGCGAATTAAGCTAGTACAACCGGAATATGCCGATATTGTGAAAGGTAACGATGGCTTGTTTCGACGTAAAGATGGTCAGGATGCCGAGGCTAGTGCGAATGTCAATTTGCTTAGCGGTGCCTATGAGGGCAGTAATGTCAATGCGGTTGGCGAAATGACCACGATGATCAGCTTACAGCGCCAGTTTGAATTACAAGTGAAAATGATGAAGCAAGCTGAGCAAATGGATCAACAGCAAAATCAATTGCTGCGAATTGTAGGTTAAGGCTTTTTCTTTTTACCGTGTTACTTCAGCCAGCAGCAGCTTGCTTGGCACTTAGTTAATAGGGCGTAAGCCCAGGAGGTATAAATGCATCCAGCATTGTGGATCAGCAAAACAGGGTTAGACGCGAAACAGCGTGATATCTCGGTTATTTCTAACAACTTGGCGAACGCCAGTACAGTGGGCTTTAAAAAGAGCCGTGCTGTATTTGAAGATTTGCTGTATCAAAACATTAATCAGCCAGGCGGGCGTTCTTCACAAAATTCTGAATTACCTAACGGTTTAATGATAGGTGCCGGTACAAAGGTAGTTGCGACGCAAAAAAGCTTTACTCAAGGCAATATGATCACTACAGAGAACAGTTTGGATCTGATGATCCAAGGCCATGGCTTTTTTGAAGTGTTAATGCCTGATGGCACTATTTCTTATAGTCGTAATGGCCAATTCACGGTTGATGGTGACGGTAATGTTGTGACCTCTGGTGCCGGGTATCAGGTGCAGCCCAATATTGTGGTGCCGCCAGATGCCACTAATATCATGGTGTCGCAAGATGGCGAGATCTCCGCTCGTTTAGCCGGGCAGGTTGAGAATGCGGTATTAGGTCAGTTAACCGTCACTAACTTTATTAATCCGGCCGGTTTAGAGCCGATTGGCCAAAACTTATTCAGCCAAACGCCAGCCAGCGGCGATCCGGTGCAAGGCATTCCAGGATTAGAAGGACTGGGGATTATTGTGCAGGGCGCGCTAGAAACCTCTAATGTCAATGTCACAGAAGAGTTGGTTAGCTTAATTGAAAGTCAACGCGTGTATGAAATGAACTCTAAAGTCATTTCTACCGTGGATCAGATGCTTGGTTTTGTTATTCAACAGTTATAAGGCAGGTACAGCTAATGCGTAATGTCCTATTGATACTGATGGTCAGCAGTTTAACCGCCTGTTCTTCTATGCAAGAAGCGCAGCCAAACGATCCGTATTTTGCTCCCTTGCCGCCAGAGTCGGCGCCGCGGCCAGTGGTAAAAAACGGTTCTTTGTTTATGCAAAGCCATTCTAATAGCTTGTATTCCGATAACAAAGCACGGCATGAAGGTGACATTATTACGGTTGTGCTTCGTGAGAAAACCCAAGCGTCGA
Organism: Alishewanella sp. HL-SH05; assembly: GCF_052655985.1. The sequence continues at coordinate 2,932,115 of NZ_CP199753.1, read as the reverse complement.
AAAAAGCCAAAACGGAAACGGCTAAAGACAGCAACATTGCTTTTGACCCGATTAATTTTGCCGGAAGCAATGTGTCGGTTGGCGGTAATGTGTTGCAGTTTGGCGCGGGCAGTAGCCAAGACTTTAAAGGCGACGCCAAAGCCGATCAGAGCAATAGCTTAGTCGGCGATATCTCGGTCAATGTGTTACAGGTCATGTCGAACGGTAACTTAGTGATCCGCGGTGAAAAATGGCTGACATTAAATACCGGTAAAGAATATATCCGTTTAACTGGTGTTATTCGGCCACAAGATGTCGATGTGAATAACACGGTAGAGTCGACCAAGATTGCCAATGCACGTATCGAATACAGCGGCACGGGTGCACATCATGGCGGGCAATCACCAGGCTGGTTAACCCAGTTTTTTAATGGTCCATTCTGGCCATTCTAGGAGCAGTATATGCGGTTTCTGATCATGCTCGGCTTATTATCTACGCTAGTTTGTAGCAATCTTGTTCAGGCTGCGCGTATTAAAGATGTCACCGATATTGAAGGGGTGCGTAGTAACCAATTGGTTGGTTATGGGTTGGTGGTCGGCTTACCCGGTACTGGCGAGCAAAGCCCTTTTACCGAACAAAGCTTCCGCACCATGCTGGCTAATTTTGGGATTAACCTACCAGCGGGTTCGCGCACACAAATAAAAAATGTGGCAGCAGTGGCCATTCATGCCGAGTTACCGGCGTTTGCCAAGCCCGGGCAAACTATTGATATTACGGTATCATCCGTAGGTAGCGCGAAAAGTTTGCGTGGCGGTACTTTATTACAAACCTTTTTAACCGGCTTAGATGGCAATGTTTACGCAGTAGCGCAGGGCAGTTTAATTGTCAGTGGCTTAGGTGCTGAAGGTTTAGATGGTTCGCGTATTTTAGTGAACACACCCACCGTGGGCCGCATTCCAAACGGTGCTGTAGTAGAGCGTGAAGTAGAGTCTCCTTTTGCTAAAGGCGATTTTATTACGTTTAACTTAAAGCGCCCAGACTTTACTACTGCAAAAAGATTGGCTGAAGTAATTAATGGTTTTATGGGCCCAGAAACTGCCTTTTCATTAGATGCCTCTTCGGTGCAGGTTAGAGCGCCGCGCGATATTAGCCAGCGCGTAAGTTACTTGTCGGTATTAGAAAACTTGACCTTTCAACCTGCAGATCAATCTGCCAAAATTATTATCAATTCTCGTACTGGCACCATCGTCATTGGTAAAGATGTGCGTTTGTTCCCTGCTGCTGTTACTCATGGTGGCTTAACGGTTACCATCGCTGAAAACCCACAGGTGGTTCAACCTAATGCGTTAGCCGGTGGTGAAACGGCCGTGGTACAAAACAGCATTATTGATGTGAACCCAGAAAACTCCAGAATGTTTAAATTTGACCCTGGTGTCACACTTGATGATTTGGTGCGCACAGTGAATGCAGTTGGCGCGGCGCCAGGTGATTTAATGGCCATTTTAGAAGCGTTAAAAGAGGCTGGCGCCATTCATGGTGAGTTGGTGGTGATCTAAATGGATACGGGTAAACTGCAACATTCTTATCATGATTTAAGCAGCCTGCAGCAAATTCGCAGTGCGGCAAAAGATGATAGCAAAGGTGCGCTGCGCCAAGCGGCTGAGCAGTTTGAAGGGATCTTTTTTAATATGCTGCTAAAAAGTATGCGTCAAGCGAATAAGGCGTTTGAAGCAGAAGGTTTAATGAATAGCCAAACTACAGAGTTTTATCGTGATATGCATGATAACCAGATGGCATCTGATTTAGCGCAAAAAGGTGCCTTGGGTTTAGCAGATTTGTTAGTACAGCAGTTAGACCCACAAGCCGTCAGCCAGCATAAACACACAGCTTCCGCGTTGCGTTTACCTGGTGATACGCGTGCTGATGAGTTAAATATGCCACAAGTGCAACTGTTTAAAGATGCACCGGAACTGGGGTTATTAAAAGCCCAATCTATGCAGCAGTTAGCGCAAGTGGAAATGGCTCAGCCGGGGCGGCGCGAATTATCACAACTGAGCCCATTATTAGACAAACTGCAACAACAACGTGCACAAAAGCAAGAACAAGCTCAAGCCGCGGCAATTGCTAGTAGTAGCAATACCAGCAATGTTGAGCCACAAACCGTAATAGGCGCGTCAGCGCTTCGCAATGATTCACCGGTGGAGTTTATTCGTAGCTTACTGCCCGCAGCACGCAAAGCTGCCGCTGCTTTAGGGTTAGATCCGTTAGCGCTAATTGCCCAAGCCGCACTTGAAACAGGTTGGGGTAAACGCGTTATTAAAACCGCGAGTGGTGACAATAGTTATAATTTATTTGGTATTAAAGCCAGTCGTAATTGGCAAGGTGAGACCGCCGTTGTTGATACGCTGGAATACCGACAAGGTGTGGCACGAAAAGAGCAAGCCAAGTTCCGGGCGTATGATTCTGCCGAACATAGCTTACAAGATTATGCGGGTTTTATTGCTAATAGCCTGCGCTATCAGCAAGCGCTGGCTGCAGCGCCTGAACCCGCAGCCTACTTTAGTGAATTACAAGCAGCAGGGTATGCCACCGATCCTAATTATGCCCAAAAAATTATGGCGGTATTTAAAAGTACAGCCTTTGAGCAAGTCAGAGCAGAATTAAATAACGCTCAAGATTTTCAAACAACAGCCGAAGAATAGCCTATACCCGTGATCGGGTGCGTGGAGCGATAAATGAGCTTACTTAACATTGGTAGAACAGCGGTATTATCCAGCAACACCTTGCTAAATACCACCGGTAACAATATTGCCAATATCAATACGCCTGGCTATGTGCGGCAACGCACGGAATTTGTGTCGCAGCAATTTGGTTTAGGTGTTGGTCAAGGCACGACTGAAAGGTTAGTAAGTGAGTTTAGTCAGAAGCAACTACGACGGGACACGACCAGTGCCGCTTATAGCTCACAGTATTTATCGGAAGCGAGTCGAGTTGATGCGTTGTTTTCTAATGCCGCCAACAGTATATCAACGGGCATGAACAATTTGTTTCAACAAATTCAAACAGCTAACAATGACCCCACCCAGTTATCAAATCGACAGTTAGTGTTGGGTACCAGTCAATCGCTTATTGATCAGTTTAGCAATATGTCCACGCTTCTTTCAGATCAAGAACAATTCTTAAATCAGCAACTAGATGTGTATGTAAAAGACGTAAATGACTTTGTGAGTCAGATTGCGGCTTATAATGTTGAAATTGTCAATTATGGTTCTAGTGCCGGTAGACCGGTTCCTCTAGATTTACTCGATAAGCGTGACGCGGCCATATTAAAGTTAGCCGAATTTGTCGATATCCAAACAGTGGATGCTAAATCAGGTGAAAAACTGGTGTTTATGGGTACGGGGCAGTCGCTCGTGGTTGAACGTGGTCAGTTTAATTTACTTTCCATGCGAGGTGACCCCGATCCTAATGATCGTGAAATCTTGCTCACCTTACGTGAAAATGCTGATGCAAAAGTGGCACTGAGTGCCCAAGGTATTGGCGGTAAAATGGGCGCATTGACGGATTATCGGTTGCAGGTTTTAAACCCAACGCAACAACAACTTGGCCAATTAGGGTTAACACTGGCCGACAGTATGAACCAGCAGAATAAATTGGGTTTAACTCTTAACGGCACAATTGGCCAGAATTTATTTACTTTACCAAGCTCAAAAGGTTTAGCGTTTAAAAGCAATAGCGCTAACAGTAGTGTTATTGTAGAAATTGAACCCGGCAAAGCCAACCAACTGCCCCCGAATAATTTCCTTGTGAAGATAGTTGACGCTACTACCGCGACTGTAACGGCGTTAGATGAGATGGGACAGCCTTATCTAGACAGCAATGGCCAACCTGATCTAACGAAAGTGAAAACTTTAACCAGTGCTACGGGTTTTCCCTCAGTAACCCCCTTTACCGCAGATGATGCTAATGGTGATTTATTTGGTTTAAAGTTAACTATTAGTGGTGTTGCAGGTGATGAATTTATCTTAAAACCATTAAGTTCTGCGGCGCGTGAACTCCAAATGGCAACATCAAGGGCAGAAGATGTAGCACTTTCTGGACCAATACGTGGCGAGTACCTTATCAGTAACTTAGGAAATGGTCGAGTTGAAGGCGTGACGGTTTTCAATACCAATCCAGCAGACTCTGCTTTTTTGAGCAATGGCCTTCGGGATGGGCCTTATACTGTAACGTATCAAGGGTTTAATAGTGTTGCTGGTGAGCATATATTTGAGATTGCAGATAATACAGGCGTTATTGGTGAAAGCCGGTTTACTACAAATAATTTCAACAATATGTTTGAGAACAGTACTTCAGTACCAAATCTAAAAGAGCAACTAGGGTTTGACTTTAGTCTTACGGGCATTCCCAAACCCGGTGATATCTTTACTTTAGATTTTAATACCAACGGCTACAATGATAACCGTAATGGTTTAGCCATGTCAGCTTTACAAAATGAATCTTTGGTGCGGCGCAGCCCGGATGAACAGAGTAGTGCGGTGAATTTGTACAGTTTTAACCAAAGTTATGGGATTATGGTGGGTAATATAGGTGAGCGCACTCGTCAAGCGCGCACCGCCGATGAAGCCAATATTGCTATTTTAGAGCAAACAACCCTTTGGTATGAGTCATTATCCGGTGTAAATTTAGATGAAGAAGCAGCCGATTTAATTCGTTTTCAGCAAAGTTATGCGGCAGCAGCTAAAATTATAGCCACTTCGCAAGAAATTTTTGACACTCTGTTACAGTCAGTGAGGTAAGTCATGCGTTTAACTTTTAATATGCAGTTTACACAAAGCTTGAATGGCATTCTTAACGCACAGCAACGTATGTCAAAAGCAGAAACGCAGTTGAGCAAACAAACACGTATTCTGTCTCCCGCCGACGACCCAGCAGGCGCGGCTAAGGTGTTAAGCCTGGATCAAAGTAAAGCGCAGATTGAACAATTTCAAACCAACAGTATTTTGTTGAAAAACAACTTAGCACTGCAAGAAACGGTGCTTACCAGCATGAGAGAATCTTACGATCGTGTTTCTACGCTGGCGCAAGCCAGTGGTAATGGAACCTACACAATTGAACAACGTAAAGCCATCGCGTTTGAATTAAAAAATATTCAAACCGAGTTATTTGATTTAATGAACACGCGTAGTTCAGAGGGCAGTTTTATTTTTGCTGGCTATCAAGATAAGACGGCTGCTTATGAATTCACGTCTGATGGTAAATATCAATTCAAGGGAGATGATGGTACGCGTAATTTGCAAGTTTCACAGTCAATCACCTTGCCAAGTAATGATAGTGGTAAAGCTATATTTGATAGCGTATTTGAACGTTTTAAACCACAAGTCACTAGTGCCCCAACTGGAGCATCTATAGATGTTGTAGATCAAACTGCGTTTGATAGTTTTTATTTAAGTAATTTTGATAATCTTACCGCAGCAAACAATCAGTATCAGCTGGATATTGATGCCACGGGTAACTATCAATTTTTACGTAATGGCAGCCCATTAAGCCCGGCTGTTACTGGTGCATATACCCCAGGTTCAGCTATTGTATTTAATGGTGCGAAATTTACATTTGATACGGCAACAACGCTACCAGCCCAAGTAGATTTTGAACTTTCTAGTCCTCAACAAACTAATATTCTAAATACACTACAAAAGTATATAGAGATTTTAAGTAATCCAATAGCAACTGATGCAGAACTCAATACTGGACTCGCTGACATTCTGCAGCAAACCACGGTTACCGCGAATAACGTTGATAGTGTTTTAGCTAATCTAGGTGGCCGATTAAATGTGGTCGACAGTGTGTTTAATACCAACGAGGATTTATTAATTAATAACCAGCAGTATAAGGCAGATATCTCCGAAGTGGATCTTGCCGCAGCGCTTACTGAAATTAAACGTCAAGAAGTGGCGTTACAAGCGGCATCACAGACTTTTTCTAAAGTTAATGCCACAACGTTATTTGATTATATTCGCTAAAAACCAGAGTAGGCAGCAACGCCTGCTCTTAAGTCACTGATTAATATTGATTTAAAATCCTCAAAAAAATTCTAAAGTTTCCTCGCACTGCGCCGATACATATTTAACACGGCAAGAAACAGGCAATACGCAGTTCAAATTGCCTTAAACAGTTAAAAAGCGAGGAATACATCATGGCTTTATTCGTAAACACCAATACTTCATCACTGAACGCACAGCGTCAGATGCAATCTTCAGGCAACGCTTTAGATACTGCATTTAAACGTTTGTCTTCAGGTTTCCGGATTAACAGCGCAGCGGATGATGCGGCTGGCTTACAGATTTCTAACCGTTTAACTAGTCAGATTAATGGCTTGGATCAAGCATCACGAAATGCTAATGATGGTATCTCATTAGCCCAGGTTGCTGAAGGCGCAATGGATGAAATTACAAATTCACTGCAACGCATTAGAACTTTAGCGATTCAATCGCAAAACGGTATCAATGCAACAGCTGACCGCGGTGCTTTACAAAAAGAAATTTCAGCATTGAAAGTTGAAATTAGTCGGATTGCTGCCACAACTCGGTTCGGTGATCAATTACTACTAGATGGTACAGGTAATAAAGCATTCAACTTTTTAGTTGGCGCTAAAGGAACCACAAACGAATATATTTCTGTAAGTTTGTCTAGAACGAGTGGTTGGGGTTCAGTTGGTTTAGGTGTTAATACCGCCACGGTGGCTACATCAGCTAATGCGGGATCGGCAATTGCTGCTGTAGATTTAGCAATAGCGGCTGTGGATGGCAAACGCGCTGACTTAGGTGCTGTGCAAAACCGGTTTCAAGCAACGATTCGTAACTTAACGAACGTTTCTGAAAATGTATCTGGTGCTCGTGCTCGGATCCGTGACACCGATTTTGCCAAAGAGACCGCTGAGCTGACGCGGGCACAGATTTTACAACAAACTAGCCAAACGGTTTTAGCTCAAGCAAACCAACGTCCACAGGGTGCACTTAGTTTATTACAAGGTTAATAGCGTAACGCGCTGAAGCATCGAGATTATTGCAGTAATCTTGCTTCTTGCCGGAAAAGCTTCAGTGGAGTGACTCGCTTATTATAAAGCCGCCATATGGCGGCTTTATCCTTCCTAAACGCCGCAGTATTATTCTTATAAATAATTTAAAAAAAACCTAAAGTAAATTTAAAGCCCGCCGATACAAAGTTAAGCCAAGTTGCAGCTTGGCTCAGCTAAACGGATTATCCGTACTTTAAACTACAGTCAAAGGCGATATATGCCGATGACTAAGGAGTGACTCATGGCTTTATTTGTCAATACTAACACCTCATCGCTGAATGCTCAGCGTCAGTTGATGAACTCAGGCGGCGCCTTGGATACCGCGTTTAAGCGTTTATCTTCTGGTTTCCGGATTAACAGTGCGTCTGATGATGCGGCTGGTTTGCAGATTTCTAACCGATTGACCAGCCAGATTAATGGTTTGGATCAAGGTGCTCGAAATGCCAACGATGGTATCTCTTTAGCGCAAGTTGCTGAAGGTGCGATGGAAGAGATTACTACTTCATTGCAACGGATGCGTACACTGGCTGTTCAATCTCAAAATGGTATTAATGCCACTGCCGATAGAGCTGCACTGCAAAAAGAAGTGTCAGCACTAAAAGTAGAAATCAGCCGTATTGCCAGTACTACACGTTTTGGTGACCGTATTTTGTTGAGCGGCGGCGGTTCGTTTAACTTTTTAGTTGGTGCTAAAGGCACTACTAATGAATACATTTCGGTAAGTTTAAACCGGACAGGTGGTTGGGGTGCTGCAGGGTTATCTATAGCGGGTACAACAGTTGCTACGTCTGCGAACGCAGGTAGCGCGATCATTGCAATCGATAAAGCGATAGCGTCGGTTGACGGAAAACGTGCGGATTTGGGTGCGGTTCAAAACCGTTTCCAAGCAACAATTCGTAACTTAACTAACGTTTCTGAAAACGTGTCAGGTGCGCGTGCACGGATCCGTGATACCGATTTCGCCAAAGAAACAGCGGAATTGACTCGAGCTCAGATTCTGCAGCAAACAAGCCAAACCGTGCTTGCTCAGGCGAATCAGCGTCCGCAAGCCGCGTTGTCGTTATTAGGATAATAACGTCTTAAGTGCTCAGATGAAGGCAAGCGCCTTCATCTAGCCTTATCCGTTGAGGTGATATTATGAATACAGTCACAAATGCTGCAGTATCCATTACTAACAAAACCGATTTTAGTAGTAAAGCTGCTAATGCCGAGCAGCTTAGGCCTTTGGCTAAGCAAGAAACTGCTGTAGAAGCTAAAGTTAATGCAGTTCTCCCAAGTGCTGCAGAGGTTGAAAATGCACTTAGTATTGTCAACAAAGCAGCAATATTTGAACAGCGTTCATTGAGTTTTATGGTGGATGAAGCTTCAGGTAGATCTATAATCAAGGTTATGGACAGAAGTAATGACCAGCTAATCAGACAAATTCCTTCTGAGGAGTTGATAAAGGTTGCTCAGGACATAAAAAAACTTCAGGAAGAAATGGGACAGTCATTGGGTGTATTGGTTGATAAGCAGGTATAGTATCATCAGAGTGAAAACGTTAAAGCATAGGGGGCGTTTATGTCATCAATAAACTTTTTGGGTGCAGCTTCAGGTTTACCGCTTGACGAATTAGTGTCAAGTTTCGTAAACGCCGAGCGCCAAACCAAGTTTTCACGAATTGAAAAAACAACTTCTACGCTTAACGCTTCACTTTCTGGTGTTGGTCAGCTCAAATCCGCTTTATCAGGTTTCTTGGATGCGGCAAAAAAACTTACAAGTGACAGTTTAAAAGCCAGAACAGTTAGTATTACTCAGCCAGAGGCGGACAAAACGTTTATTGAGGCAACGGCAAAAAACACCGCTGCGGCTTCAAGCTTCGAAATTAAAGTGAATCAGTTAGCCAAAGGGAGTCGTTTGGAAACGACTGACGGTTCTTTTGCCGATGCCAGTGCGGTTATATCTAATACGGCGGGTAATCTTACTTTAACGGCAGACGGCAAATCTTTTACTGTAGAAGTGACAGCTGGAATGACTTTAAACGAACTTCGTTTAAAAATTAATGATTCAGCGGAGAATTTTGGTGTTAACGCTAATATTTTGAATGTTGGCGGTACTACCGGCGCAAAACTCGTATTAAATTCTAATATTACAGGAACAAATAATGACCTGGTTATTAGTAATGACAACGCTGAGCTTGATGCCTTATCTACTATACCCAGTGGTGCTGTGGCGGGGCTGAATTTAACCTCTGCCGCTAGAGATGCACAAATCGAGGTAGATGGTACCGTTTTTAATAGTAGCAGCAATGTATTTACAGATGTTGTGCAGGATATTTCCTTAACAGTCAAAAATGTTACGCCAACCGGCAATAATGCAAAGCTTGATATTGCTACTGATAAAACGGCAGCTGAAACAAATATTAATAGCTTTATTAGCAGTTTCAATGCACTTGTTGCTCAAGTCAGTGATTTGACACGTAATCGTATTTTAGGTGCCGATGGCTCTATTACGCTTGAAAGCGGTGCCCTTGCGGGAGACTCCTTACCCAGAAACGTATTAAACCAGCTACGTGGTATTTTAGGTTCGACTGTTCCTGATAGTTCTCAGGGTTTAAATAGCTTATATGCCTTGGGTATTACTCTTAATAAAGATGGTAATTTAGAAATTTCGACCAGTACTGAATTTAATACCGAGACGGGGAAAAATCGGTTTGATAATGCGCTAGACCAAAAATATGATGAAATAGCAAAGCTATTTGGCGGTGAAGCAGGTTTAGTGAGTCAACTTGACTCGTTGTTAAGTGAATACACCAAAACGGGTGGTATTTTATCTAATCGTCAGGATACTTTGCAGTCACAATTAAAAGAAAATACTAAAGCTTCTGAAGCCGCCAGCCGATACATAGCTAGTTATGAAGATTCACTTAGGAAGCGTTACGCTGCACTAGACTCTCTTTTGGGTCAAATGCAACGTCAGCAGGCGAGTGTGACTGCCGCATTGTCTAGCCTTCCTAAGTTTTCATCGAATAGTTCGAGCTAAGGAGTCACTATGAGTTATGGTATTAAAGCTTACAGGTCAGTTGGTGTAAAAGATGATTTAGCTGTGGCTGATCCGCATCGTGTAATTCAATTATTGATGCAAGGTGCTTTAGAAAATATGGCAAAAGCCAAAGGGGCTATTGAGCGAAAGGATTTTGCAGGTAAAGCACAAACGCTTGCCAAGGCAATTGCGATTATTAGTTCTCTTCAAGGTTCACTTGACATGGATGCGGGTGGAGAGTTATCAGATAATTTGTTTTCATTGTATGATTTCATGCTAAATCATTTAACAATTGCTAGTAGAGACCTTGATATTGAGAAAATTGACGATGTCATTTCTTTAATGGTGACGATTAAATCAGCTTGGGATCAAATTTCAGTGGCTGACCGCGAAAAGGGCTATAGTTTGCAAGCACAGCGAGACCAACAAATGGTTGTAGGGATCTGATGTTAAGTCAGCTGCCGCCGGTCAATATTGATCTCATTGTCTCAGAGATAGAAGCATTATTGTCTGCTGAACATTTTGACCCGCAAGAAATCAGTTGTTTGCTTTCAAATTTAGACCGCACTATTGCAGACTTAGCTGTTGCAGCTAAGTCTGACCCTCTGGCGGTAGAGCAGTTACAGACGTTAAATCATTGGTTTGATAAAACAAGACAACATATTCTGTCAGAACACACCAAAGTTGTTACAAATTTGAAAGAACTTCACACAGGTCGAAAAGCCAGCCATAATTACCGCCAGAATACCTAACTGAGTTTTTTGCATGTTAAATTTGATGAGCGATTTTCTTGATGAAGATGCCGATATTCAATTTATTAATGATCAACAAGCAGCAATTAAACTTAATCGTGAACTGCAAAAAAACTTACTGTTTTTTAAACACTTCAATAATGACATTCATAGTAAAATTAATGCATATTCTGCTCAACGATATTGTGTTTTTTCAACTAAAAATCAGCAGCTTAATATTGTTGAAATTGCCAGCGGTCGTGTTTTATATAGTCAAAATCCAGAAGCAGAGATTAAGGATGAGGTGGCCAGTTTTTGTCAAACGGCTCCAATTGTTAGTTTAACCTCTTCGTTGCAGCCCCAGTCTCATTCAGCTGTGTCTGAAAATGCAGTTATCTTAAGTTTTGGTATTGGTTTGGGTTTGCATCTTTTACCATTAATTAAGCAAGTAAGACCCAGTGTTTTAGTCATTTATGAAGCCGACATGGACTTGTTTATCACTTCATTGCACACCACTGATTGGGCAATGATTTTTGAGACTGCCGTAGCTTTAAATACGCAGATTTCACTTCAACTAGGTAACAGCGGTGCGACGATAACCGCTGATTTACAAGAGTTGCAGCAGTTACTTCCTAATCTCGATAAATGCTACTTATATCGACATTTAGCGCATCCCGTTTCAGATGAAATATTTAATTATTTGATTGCTTTTAGTGGTCAACCAGAGAAATTGTTACGTCAAAGACCACAATTCCTTGGTTATGTTGATGATCACGTTTATATCTCGGAGCGTTTCTCGGGAATTCTGGCTAATCAACAATATAAAGATGCTCCTAAAACTGCTCTATTCGAAAAGAATTTAGTCGCCTTAAAGCAATATTATCCGATTTTATATCATGTGTTTGTTGATTATATACCCAAAGATTGGCGGGTAGTTGACATACAGGGGCAGTTTAATCTCTGGTGTGATACTCGAAAAGGGTTATTTTATGACGATGTGACTGAGCAATCAGCACATATGGTTGAACGTTTTTTGCATAGTCCATTAGACAACCAAGTCATTCTTAATCAAGGCGGCTTGGAAAAAATGAGTAACTACGTTCATTTCAAAGCGGTTAAAAAGTTACAGCCCGTATTTAAAAATTTAAAACCTCGTGTATTTGATGAGAATACGGATGTTGATAATTTAATCGTTTTGGGTGTTGGGTTAGGGCTGCATATTGATATATTGCTATCTAAACGTGAAGTCAAAAATCTGTTTGTATTTGAACCGAATCTTGATTTTTTCTATGCAAGTTTATTCGTGACAGATTGGGCTACACTTTTTACAAAAATTGCAGAGTCTAAACAGCGGATTTATTTTAATATTGGTGGCTCTGGTGAAGAATATTTCCAAGATATCATGGGCCAATACTATCAAACCGGCGCTTACGGTATTGCCAAGAGTCAAATTTTTCCAGCGTTTCTCACTCCAGGTATGCGAAATGCTTTGGAGAAACTTTACTCCCAATTGAAGATTATAGTGGCGATGGGGGAGACCTTTGATCATGTGCGCTTTAGTTTGGCTCATACTTTTCATAGTATGAAAAGTGGTCATTATTTTTTAAAGCAGCAACGACAAAAATTAGGTATGGAAAACTTACAAGATATCCCCATATTTATTGTAGGAAACGGGCCAAGTCTTGATGAAAGTTATACTTACATAAAAGAACATCGTGAAAACATTATTGTTGTAAGCTGTGGTACTGCTTTACGTTCATTATATCGATTAGGAATTACCCCTGATTTTCATGCTGAAATTGAACAGAATAGAGCCACTTTTAATTGGATCAGCCAAGTAGAGGATCCTCAGTGGCTTAAGAAAATTGCGCTGTTGTCAGTTAATGGGATTCATCCAGACACAGCGGGTTTATTTAAGGCTGTGTATTTGGCGTATAAAGACGGTGAGTCTTCAACCAATTTTTTCAGATCATATTTAGAGCAGCAAGGTATACATATTAGCGCTTTAAGTCATGCTTACCCTACAGTGTCGAACTTTTCCGTAGATTTTTTTACCAGCTTGGGTTTTAAACATCTCTATCTTTTTGGCATCGATTTAGGGTATTTGAGCGTTGAGCAACATCACTCTAAACACTCAGCTTATTATCATAATGATGGTGCTGGCGTGATGGATGCAGATAAAATTTTTAATGCAGGTATACAAATTAAAGGTAATTTTAGAGATTGTGTGCAAACAAAAGCTGAATTTGATTTTTCTCGCAGCATTTTAGAAATGACGATAGCTAACTTAAATAAAAATACGGCTATTTATAATTGCAGTGATGGTGCTTATATCCAAGGAGCAATGCCATTAAGACCCCAAAATATATTAGTGTCGATAGAACAGTCAGCATCTTTAAAGAACTTCGGAGAACTATTTACATCGTGTTTTTACTCGGCTGAATTACAATCTCACACTGCAGTATTTGCTGATTTGATGCAGCATAGCGGTTTGTCAGGCGTGGTTGATGAAATGCTTATGCTTTTGGTTGATGTAGACAATTACCAGGACGCGAAAAAGCTGATTGATACTCAATGGCAAACTTTTATTGAAGCTTATTATTCTGATAACAAACTGGGTTTTTATTTACTTTGTGGTAGTGTTATTTATATGTTGAGTGTTATGACTCGCATCTTGCCAGTTAGCAATGAACCGCTTGAACAGCTCGAAGAACTTAAAGTGTTTAATAACGTGTTAGAAATCTGGCGAGAGTACTTACTGCAAGCCAATCTTGACTTTACTAACGCGCCATTCAAACACTGTGCTGTGGATGTAAGTTTCTTGTTTAATAAAGAGTCATCTATTTCTGAAAATACAAAGGGTTGAGTTTTATCGAAATGCATAATTTTTAGGTTAATAACCCTACAAACTCAAGCGAAATAAACAATGTTGCAGATAAGTGCGCCAAAACTGGCAAAGAGCTAAGTTAGTTTGTGTTTCAGCTTGGCATCGGTAAAACCTGCTGCTGACCATTTCAAAATAACGTAGCGAACCATCAAAGAGTGTATAACTGTGATCTAATTTACTCGCTATTGTTGAATTGAGAATTTGGCGTTGCAGTGAGGCAATATATATAGGCGCCGCATTTATATTTTCATCTAAACAACTCAGAAGCTGTTTCACACAATATTGTCCCTTTTCCTTAAATTGTTGAGTCAGTTCTTCAAATTTAATCGTAAGTTTAGCCTCTACGAATAATGTCAAAAAATCTTGTTTGAAAGCATTTATGGTTGACAATGTGCAAGTAATGTTAGGTATGCGAAGTGGGATGCTTGAAGTGATCGCTGCTCCGTCATTACAATTAAACACCTGCTGAGCAGGTGATAATGCAATACGTTCTCCCATTAATTTTCTCGCCATATCAAAGCTGGAAATAGTTAAACATTCTCCTCCAAAATTTGCGTTAATAACGTAAGCAGAACCATGTGTTTGTTCATAATCATATAGTTGAGAACCGTCTTGCTGAAAATAAACAGAATCTCGTGCATGATGAGAATGTTGATTTTTAAAACCGAAATCGACGCCTATTAAATAGAGTTTTTGAACTCCTATACTTAAAAACAAATCAACAGCAAAGTTGGTTACGGTATAGTAAGAATAGTTTAATTGCAGCAAGCTAAAATGAGTGAAATTCGATGTAAACTCTCGATGTACATCTGTGTTTTCAACCGACACTAAGAGATTTTTTTGAAAAACCGCCAGTATTGCTGGGTGTATATCAGCTGGACCGATTAAGGTCAGATGTTTAAGATACGAAGCGGGTAGTTTATTTAGATAAAATAGCGTGTCAGCACCACGCTCTAATTCCATGTGATAATCGGGTGTAAGGCCATTACGATGTAGGGTTATTAATGCCGTACCACAGCTAATCAAAATAAGATTTTTTCGATGCTTTACCACATAATCAATATGTAGGTCTAAACTGGGACCATTACCGACGATGAATATAGGGGCTTGTTCTGAAACTTGTTTATTTGTTAGGTAAGTGGCGTTGGATATATTTTGGTAATAATGGTTTAAACTGGCAAACTGTTTTTCAAAATAATGGCTTTTACCATTACAAGACTGCACTATTTCTAATAACAGGTGATAAGCAGAGAATAGCGTTTTTTCATAATATGGTTGATCGATAAAGATATCTGTTAGCTGGAGTTGTCCACTTTGATACTGAGCTGTAATGCGTTGCTCAACCTCTGCAGTCTGCTGGCAAAAATACAAGTCTCCTTTAAATTGGTACCAGGCTACAGTAAAAAGTGACGCGTAAAGAAAGTCTGTATCTGGCTCTAGAACCAAAAGATACTCTGAATTTTCTAGTGCTTTGCCACAGGCTTCATAGTCAGCGCTACCCAGTAAAATCCGCTCAGTAACAAAGTGAGCATTCTGCTCAGACGCAGTTTGTATGGTCAATTGTAATTGTTTAACGTTTTTAAATAACTTTGCAAACGCAGTGTTAAGTAATTTTTCCGGTAAGCTAAAGTCAAACACAACCGGATCTCGTGTTAATGAGGACTGTTTTATTGTGCCTCGATGCGCTTTGTTTGCACTGACTGAGAAGACTTTTCCACATTTATCTTGCATTGCATAATGCTGCTGCCATATTACAAGTTGCCAGTTTTGCCATTGATATGAGTGCAATTTTTCATAGAGTGAGGATTGGTTTTTGGCAAGCCATGCAAGGTTTTTTCTAAAACATGCTTGTTCATCATGACTTATTGATAGTGAAATGGTCCTAGGGTTAACTTGGGAGATGGCACTGGCTAAAAACTGTGGTGTTAGCGCACAATTCTTAGAATTGTCACTGTGTTCTTGCTGATATAACTCTGAAGCTAAATGTGGGTAGTGCAAATGTTCAAAATAATACACAGGTCCTGCATCAGGGTAAGCTTGTTTCAGCTCATCTAAATCAGCTTTAACGCTTTTTGCTGATGTTCCCAGTTGCACAAAAAGTTGAATACCCTGTGCTTGACAGAAGGTTAATATTTCAAACCACGGAGCACTCTGTAAAGATAATAATAAAATATCAGGTTCTGGTTCGTAGAAGATGACAAATCTTGGTAGCGCTTTTTGCAACAATGGCAGCAGGTGGTAGCCTAATCCAACACCGATAATCACTAACACTAAGTTGGATTGAGGCAGTGATTTGCTATCTAAAAACTGTGCTACAGCATTGGCTGCTTCGGCTTCAGGGTCTTGTCCGTAAAGCATTGCCCCAGCTGTTTTTAAACACAAGTTCAGAGTCTTGTTCCCGTTTACAACTATTTCATATCGTTGGGGTTTTTGCTTTATTATCTCAGCTAACGATGGAATTTGCCGTGTGATTGCCTGTATGTTTTTTGTGCTTCGCTGAACTATCGCTACAGCTGCGGCGGCTTCGGCTTCTGCTTGGCATTCAGTGTCTAAGTCGACATGATAGTTAATTGATTCAAACATACTGCTCTGCTTATTGTTGTATCATGACGCTAGGTATTTGAGACTCTTCAGCACGACTTAAGCTACCTGGTGTTATGGCCAGTTCAAAATTGAGTAAATGACCGCCAGCCTTAAATGTATCGTCTAACTCACTTAACGAAAAAAATATCCTTGTTAGATGTTGTTGTTTGTAGCGGCGGTTTAATAATAAAGGCACTGCAGCACATAATGCGGGGTTCCAACTTAGTGTAATGGCTCGATGTTGGTCACCAATACTTATTTGACCCGTTGTTGCACCGAAGCTTGCGCTTGAAGAGACCAAGGTAGAAACATTATGAGTATGGTCGCATTCATCTGCCAATGAGAAATGCTCTGGCAAAGCCCCACCTTGCCAAACCTCAAGTGTTGCCGGCTGCTCTAGCTCTGTCATATTGATGGTCATAATCCCCAGACGAATAATAGCGTCATTACGAACAGGGGGATCCAGTTGATAGCTAATACGAAGCTCTTCGGTGGTTTTACTAATTTTGATGATCTTGGTTAAATTAAAATGAGCTAAGTCTAATTTTGCTGTGATGACATGAAAATTTAACTCATCAGTTAACTCAGGATTGACCCATTCTAAATCAGTTATTCTGCGCCGAAGTCCGGGCATTTCAATAATTAAACCACCTGAGTAAAAATCTGCCGCTAGTGCAATCGTATCAAAATAGCCTTGATGTTTGGTTACCAGTAATGGTTTGAATTGCCAGCTTTTGAATGCCAAGCTGTCAATACTCATACCGCGACGAAGGTTAAGTGTTAATTTAATTTGAGACGTCGCTAAGTGCCAATAAATTGCTTCATCATCAATCTTGAGCTCAAGCTTATTTTCAGTATCTGATGCTAAAGTTTGAACTGTTGATGGAGAGGTTACACGGTCAATCGTGGACAGTTTTTGTAAGCAAGATAGCCAACGCTCTTGGGTAATATGTGTGCGAAAATCACTTGCCCACAATTCGCATAGGGTTTGCCATTGATATGAATTAGCGTCATGGCTTAGCTGTTGGTATTGGGAGTGGCATTGTGTATTTAACCATATATTGTCTCTGCCAGCAGCTGCCCAGCGATTAACATTATATTTTGCCTGTTTTTTAACTGGTATAGGCTGATTTAATGAAGAGAGCCTCATGGCATTTTCTGGTTGCAGCTTACTGAGTTTCAACGCGTCTGTTGGGCTAATAAATTCAATTCCAGTTTGTTCTTGTAATTGTTTTAGGATACGTTGCAGTCTAGTCCACTCCCCTTCAGGGTGGGTTTTACCTTCAGTACTGAACCTGCCTGGACGATAATTAAATACTTCAGCATCATTTGCGTAAATAGCTAACGGCAATTCTTCACTTGCCATTCTTTGCTGCACAAAGTTCAGATATTGAACTATCGGAATATCGCCATGAACAGCTCTTTGCAAACGCTGAAATAAGACCGAGTCTGACCAGAGCACAGGGAGTTTAGTTGTGGTTACTCCACAGGCATGCGTCGGCATGTCATGATGTTCATATTTTAGGGCAAGACGAATGTTATCTCTATCCATAATCAGACCGTGATAGCCTACTTGTTGATAGAGCTCAACAAGACTAATTGCAAACGCCATTTCATTCACTAGCACGAGAGAGGGACGATAGTTTAAAAGCGTTTGATAAAGCGCTAAAGCGAGTTTTTGATTCCACAGATTAACTTGAAAAGGAACTAGCGGGCCAATTAATTGGCTCCAACCGCTACCAATCAATTCACAGCGCTGCTGTGCTAACAACGTTTTAAATTTATTAACCCATACCGGATCCAGATGATTGATTTGTTGTAATGTCCATCCTGTCAATTCTATGCCAATGGGGATGTTGCTTTGTTCAATGAGTTCAAGTATTGGCCAGTAACATTGTTGAATCACTTCCGGTCGAGCTGATTCTGCTATTGAGGAAAACGCTAAATTTAGATGAAATAAAAGATAACCACGCTTCATTTTGCCTCCAATAACGTTGAGACGCAGTGACGTAATTTATCACCGTTTGCGCCAGCAAGACGTTTTTGGGCGTTTATCGCTAAACACCGACTCAGAGTTTTTGAACTAATGAGGCGTTGTAGTTGTGTAGTCGCATCAATTTCATTTTTTGCGACTAAGGCTAGCTGCTGTTTACTTATCTCATTAAGCTCTTGTTCGTCCTTGTTTCCGTATGGTGAGAAGACCACACAGGGAACACCGTAATAGAGCAGTTCATAAAAACTGATGCCATACAGTGTGACTGCAAATGTGACACTGTTCATGAGTTTGGCAAGATTAGGTAAGTTACGATGAATATGTATCTCTCGCTGAGTATTTTCGGGCTTTGTAGGTGCGGTTGCAAAAGGTCCTTGCACCCAGTGAAAAGTTAAATTTTCAGGTAACAGTCGATCAAGCGTGATTAACCATTCTTTTCCTAAGTTGGTCGTATCCGCACCGCCTGTCAAAATCAACAATGAATAGGTTTTTTCAACAAGGGTTTCAGCCGATACTTTTAATAAAAATGCATCCCAACCGAATTGACATTTTTCTTGTTGCCAAGCAGATAAAGTGGGATTCACTTGAAAAGAAGGGGTGTATAACATAGTTAAAAGCTCTATATATTCAGCTAGTGCATCAATTGCTATGGTTTTGACTAGCTGAACATGCAGTGCTTTTAACAAAGTTGCGAATGTATCTGGTGTACTGTGATAATGAAAATCAAATATAACTAAACGACAGTTTAAACGAGTAACTTGTTTTAATATTGTTTCAGAAATATTCTGCTCAAAATCGATTTGCTGAACCGTTAAATAGTCTGGGAATGCTTGAGAGATATGCTGATCACTTTGTAATAACAAGTGCATTTCATACCCCAGCGGTTTTAAATGTTGCGCAGCAACACTAATACGGCTTAGATGCCCCAAGCCTATTTTACTGCCAGCATGGCAAGCTAGCAAAATAGTATGATTTTCAAGCTTATGCATGTTTAGCTGGTTTTAAAGTTTGCCTGGTCGATACGAGAGGGCGTAAACCATCAGACGGATCGGCTCGCCAAGCACGATCAGCGAGTTCTGATGCTACTGGCTTTTTATCGCCATCGCCGTCAGCTTGAATCGCTTTTTTATAATCAGAAATGACTTGTCCGATTTGCTCAGGTAACCAGCAATGGCCGGTTGCAAACTCTTCTCCTAAGCCGTCGAGATCAAGATGAAATTCAATGGTCTGAACATCATAGTGATGAATGGCTCGCTGCAGCACTCCTGGTTCCACCGTGTGATCTGACCAGCCGACTTGGCAACCGGTTGCTTGTTTAAGCGTATTAATTGCAGCTAAGTTAGCTTGACTATAGGGTGTAGGATAAGCTGATGTGCAATGTAATAGGGTTAAATCAGAACATTTGTTAGCTTTTAGTACAGAAACCGCATGGTTTATTTCATCTATCGTTGCCATACCCGTAGATAAAATCACAGGTTTACCCGTTAACGCGGTAGCAATCAAAAGGTCGTCCCATAAAAGTTCGTAAGAGGCAATTTTATAAAAATCCACATAAGGCTGCAGTTCTTTAACGGCGTCCAGGTAAAATGGCGTGCAACAAAATGCAATTTCTCTTTTACGACAATGATTGGCTAACTCAGGCAGAAACTCAACAGGTAATTCCCATGCTTCTCTTTCTAGTAAGCTTGGTTTAAAAGCGAGTGCTTCAGTTGAGAAAAGTTCACGCAGTTTAAACAATTGAAACTTCACTGCACTACAACCAATGTCAGCAGCGGCATCAATAAATTTAAAACAACGCGCTAAATCTCGGGCGTGATTGCTGGATACTTCGGCAATAAACTGAACCATAATAGCTGCTCCTTTTAGGTGTCCTGTGCAATATCAAAATGAATAGTATTTGCCACCTCAGCGACGATTGCTTTTGCTTCTTCTACATTAGCCGCTACGGTGATAACCCAGCAAAAGCGACAACCGTTATCAAT
This sequence comes from Alishewanella sp. HL-SH05, assembly GCF_052655985.1. The sequence continues at coordinate 2,911,861 of NZ_CP199753.1, read as the reverse complement.
AAAATCGGTGATATAATCACCTGCTTTTCGAGTCAAAATGATCTCAGCAACACCCGGTATAGATCGCGCTTTTTCCAATCCATGAATAGCCTTTATTTTGCCTTTAGGGGGAAATAGACCGCTACAAACTGCTGTTTTATGCACGCTATCCTGAAGCAGTTTTTCATCTAAAGGCCGGTTTAAGGCAAGTTCCATCACGGCTTTAATCGGATTTTTACCACTACTTAAAGGAGTGGTGTACTGGGAATGAAAGCCTCCACTTAAGCGAGCGGTCATTTCTAAGATCATTGGCCCTTGCGCTGTTAAAATCATATCTGCTTTAGCAGGCCCAAAGGTAATTCCAAGCGAGCGTGCTGCGGCATCAACAACGTCATATATCTGCTGTTGTCGAGTCTCATCTAGTACTGATGGATCAACATGTGCTGTCTCAATATGATAGGGATGAAAACCAAATTCACGATCGGCCATGCCGACATGATAATGTTTATTATTCCATATGATAGTTTCAACACTTTGCTCAGTGCCAATAACATATTGTTCAATAATTGCCGTACCTGTTTTAGATGCTTGTTTGGCATTATGCAGGGCCAACGCTAGTTGGCTCACAGAATCAATTTTCATACTGCCACGTGAGGCAGCATTATCAACGGCTTTTACAATCGCGGGGAAACCGATCTTTTCAAGGATCTTTAGTGCTTCTTCTTCACTGGATACTTCTGCACCATAGGGTGTGGGAATACCATCTTCAATCCAACGCTGCTTCATCAATACTTTATTGTTAGAACGTTGCGCAACATCCATTGGTATCCCAGGTAAACCTAGCGCATTGGTCACTGCGGCAACAGTAACGGCAATGTCTGAGCCGGCAAATACTGCTTTTAAGTTTAAACGTTGTTGATTATCTTGAGCAAATTTGACGTGCCCAGCAATGTCTTTTGAATCAATTACCACGGCCTCGTCACAAAATGCAAAGCCTTCTGCTTGAGGGTTACGATCGGTTGCAACTACATACAGACCAAGCGATTTTGCTGTTTTAATGGCAGGAATTTGCATAATGCCTGCGCTTATGATGAGAATAGCCTCTTTTTTTTGCATGGTCATAATTATTTCTCTGCTTGCTGATTGGGTTTTATTAGCCACATGGCTATGGTGTCACCTGCCCCAGTATGTTTGGCAAATCGGTCCATGGCCCCTTTGTTGGGTTGCGAAACCGTACCACTATCATTACCGCTACCAAATCGCGTAAAGCGTTGTAAGGCGAATCCGGCTTGATTTGTTAATTGCACTAGGGTATCAAATGGAAATAGGTGAAGATGTTCAATGGGCATCAAGTAACGCCAATCACTTCCAAATGCTGTTGATAATTCTCCTGTAACGGGAGTTTCTATCAATAGCCAACCGCCTGGAAGAAGAAGTTCATATGCTTTATGCAAATATGCGATGGGGTCCATAACATGTTCAATTAAATGCCACATTGAAATAACATGATATTGTTGTTGATGATCCAAAAATTCTTGATTCTGGCAATTTAGCCCTTTGCTTTTCGCAATATTTATACATTCAGCACTAGCATCTAACCCCATAACATTGGTTGCGCCGGCATCTTGCATCATCTGCAAGAATTGTCCAGTCGCACAGCCAACATCTAAAACTTGCTTGTTGTTGAAATCGGATAATTTTATGCCGAGATCAGCAAACGTTAATTTTTTGTCTCGACAAAAAACTGAGTAACCATCGTCACTTAGATAGATGGAGCCCGCTGATTTTAAACTTTGATAATGAGTATAATATGCGCTTATTTGTTCTGCAGAAGGGTATGGGTGATGCCGCAGTACTCTGCATCGCACACATTTAGCGTAAGAAATGTCATGCTTGATGATGAGATCACTGATATCTGTGGCGCCGCAAATTGCACAAACATTAGTTTGAATGACTGCATTGCTCATGGCCAAATTCCTTAATTAGACTTCAGGTAGTTTAATAACGATTGCTTGGCATGTTGCGCCAGAGAATGCAGAGTCCAAAGGCGATCTGATGAAACGAGAGTAAAAGACTCGATTTGTTGTTTCAAACGTGAAAAATCACTGTCCTCGGCTAGCCAGGGTGAATAATTAGGTTGATAGAGTAAAGCATCAGGTAAAAACCGGGTTTGCTTAGTGATTTCAGGCGTTACTTTTTTTTGCATACAAAACAACCTCTCTACCAATACCAAGTTTTGACAACGCGGAATATAACTCCGAAAGTAATTCGTGCTGTCCATTTTCTAACATATTTTTTTCAAAAGTCATGCGTTTGGTGTGACAAGCGCGGCCAACATCATCATGACCAATGTAGTTATCACCCATTGTTAAGAATAGATCGATTGGAAAGGTTGCTTCTTGATGGACAACTTCAAAACCACAGTGATTTAATAACCTGCTTAATGATGTAAAATTAAAATAATTTAAATGATGTGGTGGTGCTACCCACCATTTGGCATAGTCCAAATGCTGGTTTAAAAGTGTTTGAAAAGGGTTAAAGTCATTGGGTACGATGATGCAAAGCAGGCCATCTTTGTTCAGTTGTTGATGAACTAAGGTCAAAAATGCGGCGGGATCGGGGATGTGCTCGAGCACTAAACTCATGTTGATTGCATCAACTTTGCCAAAAGTATCTGCCGTAGCAGGTGAAAAGAAGCCATTGAAAACGTCTAATCCAAGTTGTTTGCTAAAAGTTGCTGCTTGAACAGACGGTTCAATACCAAAGACTTGCCAATTAAGCTCTTTGCCTTTTAATAAAAAATATCCAGGCCCTGAACCAATATCTAATATCGTTCGCTGTGAAGAAGACAAATGTTGAGACAAGATCCGATAGCGTTGTTCATAAACAAGATTCCACCATGGAAGGTCTTGTTGATATCGACTTAGATAAAGTGGTTTTTCCTGATCGTAATAATCATGTTGGTAAACATCGATTAACTCTTCAGGTGAAGGTAACGGCACCACATGCTTGAAACCACAGTTGCTGCAATCAATAAGATCAAAACCGTTATGGTTACAAACGAGAGTACCGTGATGGCTTTTCCAATGTATGATTTTTGGTTCGGAAGTCATAGCAGTCTTTCTCCCGAGGCGGCATCCCTTTTTAGTGCTTTAAAAAGCCATTCGGCTCTATCCCAATCTTCTTCTGTATCGATATCCTGCACTTGCATTCTGGGCAGTTTATAGGCTAGTGCGTCTGAAGAAAAAGCAGATATTTGCTGTTGTACTGCAGTAAAACTTGACCAATAAAACTGACCAGCATCATGAAATGCCGGTTCTAGATCTTGAGAACGACTCGAATAATACTCAGGCTGAAACATGGTAACAGAGTCATCAGCAAGAATTTTAATAGCGCGCTGAATGGGAAATGCATATGAAGTGACACTAAAAATAATTTGTTTGCTACTTCGCTTTAGTAGTTGCAAACTTTTGGCTAAATCGGCTGCCTGTACAAAGGGGGCGGTGGCATATAAAGTGCAAATATAGGTAGGATGCCCTAAGTGCTGTGCTACCCATTCTGTTGCATGTTTAACAACAGCGCCAGTACCCGTAAAATCATCAGCTAAGGTGTCAGGTCTAACAAAGGGAACTTCTGCACCATACTGTTTTGCTATAGCGGCAATTTCGGCATCATCGGTGGAAACGATAATATGTTGGAAAACACCCGAGCTCTTCGCTGCTTCAATAGACCACGCTATCATAGGCTTACCACAAAAATGTTTAATATTTTTTCGTGGTATGCGTTTACTGCCTCCGCGTGCGGGGATAATAGCGATATTCATATGGCTTTCCATATCTAAACAAATAGGATCATAATTATTTATGCAATCTGCGTTGATGCATAAATAAGCTCTTGTATTATGTAAAACTGCTGCTCAGTTGTTAATTCGGGAAACAATGGCAAGGTAATCGCTTGTTGATAATAGTGTTCGGCTTGTTCGCAATAACCTCTTTGAAAGCCCATCTTTTTATAAAACGGCTGGAGATAAATCGGAATATAGTGCACATGGCCGACAATACCTTTATTGCGTAAATGTTCCACACAGGCTTTATGTTTATCGGGAGTTATTCCTGATAGTTTAACGATATACAGATGGTAACTGCTATAACAAGCAGCCTGCACTTGCAAAGGGATAATACTGGGGTGTGCATGCAGTAGTTGATTATATTGCAAAGCTAATGTGTTACGTGCAGTGATAAATTGCGTTAATTTTTTAAATTGGCTTAGACCTAAAGCGGCTTGGATATCGGTCATCCGATAGTTAAACCCTAACAGCAGTTGTTGATAATACCAGGGGCCGTGACTTTCTTCCGTGAACTCTTCACTTTCTGAAGTAATCCCATGACTGCGCAACATTTGCATTTTACGCGCTAAATCGCTCTGATTCGTTAACGCCATGCCACCTTCACCAGAAGTAATAATTTTTACCGGGTGAAAACTAAAAATACAGATGTCAGAATACTGACAACTGCCCACTGGTCTATCTTGATATTGAGCGCCAATAGCATGCGATGCATCTTCGATAACCTTAAAACCGTATTTCGAAGCCAATATTGCGATTTTTTCCATTTCACAGGATTGACCTGCAAAATGCACCGGGATCACCAGTTTGGGTAGCATGTTGCTTTTATTCGCTTCAACAAGCTTTTCTTCTAACGCGTGAATGCTCATGTTGGCGGTATTAGGGTCGATATCGACAAAGTCGACAGTTGCACCACAATACAATGCACAATTTGCCGAGGCGACAAAGGAAATGGGGGAAGTCCAGACACGATCACCAGGTCCAACGCCAAGAGCTAAACAAGCAATATGCAAAGCTGAAGTAGCGCTGTTTACGGCTACTGCGTGATTCGCCCCACAATATTCACTGATAGCTTGCTCAAAAGCGGGAACTTGTGGCCCTTGAGTTAGCCAGGTTGAGTGTAATACTGTTGTGACTGCCGCGATATCTTCGGCATCGAGTTGCTGCTTACCATAAGGGATCATAGAGCCGCTTCCAAATTAAATTGTGCAATTTGGGCAACGGATAAAAAATCTGGGTTAGTGTCAGAAACATACTCAAAGCCATCTTCAACGGGTTGGCCTTGTTCGTTAAGCCCGTTAGAAGTAAAGTCATTACTGCGATTAAAAAACTTAATTGCAGGCGCAATCACAAAATGGTCTGAAAACTCGTAAGTATGATAGGACATGTCACCCGGACACATCATTTCATGTAACTTTTCACCAGGGCGAATGCCGACAATTTTAATGGGTAAATCAGGGGCCATAGCTTTGGCTAAATCAGTAATGCGGATAGAGGGTATTTTGGGTACGAAGATCTCACCGCCAAGCATCCGTTCAAAGTTCTTCAATACAAAATCTACGCCTTGCTGCAAACTAATCCAAAAGCGTGTCATATCTTGATGGGTAACCGGCAGATGGTCGCTGCCGTTATCAATCAGTTGTTGAAAGAAAGGAACAACTGAACCACGAGAGCCTACAACATTACCGTAGCGCACAACAGAGAAACGGGGGCGACTTCCTCCCACCATATTATTTGCGGCGACGAATAATTTGTCAGAAGCGAGTTTGGTGGCACCATATAAATTAACTGGGTTAGCGGCTTTATCAGTGGAGAGGGCAATGACTTTTTCAACATTACAGTCGATTGCGGCATTAATCACATTTTCTGCACCATTGATATTAGTTCTGATACATTCAGTAGGGTTATATTCTGCTGCGGGAACTTGCTTCAGTGCAGCGGCATGTATAACGTAATCAACACCATGCATCGCTCTAACTAAACGGTCACCATCCCTGACATCACCAATAAAATAACGCATGCAGCTTTGGTTAAATCTTTGCTGCATCTCATATTGTTTCAGTTCATCGCGTGAATAAATGATGATTTTTTTTGGTTTAAAGCGGTCAATAAGCGTTTGGGTATATTTATGCCCGAAAGAGCCGGTACCGCCAGTGATTAGGATCGTTTTACCATCAAACATTGTCTGCCCACCCATTTTTCTCGTTATTTACGGTAAAGCATAAGACATGCCATTTGTAATTACTCTAAAGCAAAAATATAAAAAGTCTTGTAAAAACAGCAGGTCAGTTAAATTAGTTTAACCCGTTTCTGAGCAGATGCAAGTTAATCGCTGCAGTTGTATTTTAAGTAGGGCCTTAAGATGTTTCTGCAAGTATTTTGACAGTGTCACTCATTTGAGTTAACACCACTTTAGGGCTAAACTTAATTAAGATTTGATAACGAGGCATGCTGATGAAAATTACAACGCCAAGCAATAACATCTTAAATAATGTGTTGCAGCAACAACAGAAATTAGCCCAGCAAGAAGCCAGTGGTAAGCGTATTACCAGCGCTGCCGATGATGCGGCGGGGTTGCAAATCAGTAATCGGTTGAACAGCGCGATAAACGGTCAGCAGCAAGGGCAGCGAAATATTGCCGATGGTGTTGCTTTTGCGCGGGTTTATGAGCAAGCGGTGCAAGGAGTTAGCGATAACGTGAATGAAATTGAGCGGTTGGCAATTGCAGCCGGTAATGGCATTTACAGCGATGCTGACAAACAAGCGCTGCAAAGCGAAGCGAACGGTTATTTGGCTAATATCCAACAAGGTTTAACCACGGAGTTTGCCGGTAAGAAACTTTTTGAAGATACGGCGCTTAGCTTTAATGCTGGCAATAGCAATCTACAATTACAAACCCAAGACTTAGGCGCAGCGCTGAACAGTCAAAACTTGTTCAGTATTGATTTAACTCAGCCACAAACGCTGACAACCGTGCGCGCTGTGGCAGAGCAGTTAAATGCGTTGCAAACTGAGGTCGGGGCTAGCATTAATGCCTTTGATAGTGCTTCTCGTGCGATATCAGGTCAGCAAGTTGCCACCTCTGAAGCGCGTTCACGTATTGCTGATCTTGATTATGCCAAAGCTAGCAGTGAGCGGGCGGCGAATAATATTTTATCGCAAAGCTCGGTGAATGTGGCCATGCAAGCGCGCGTGAGTTCAGAGCAGGCGCTGTCGCTGTTAAGTTAAACAGGATGATGCTTCATTTTACTAAACGCTAATTTTTTGACGCCCTGTCAAAAAATTAGCGTTTTACCTTGCAAGGCTGCACACAGCTTGTACAATAAAGTCAATTATACTTATAAACTGTGCGCTTATGTCTGATAACCCTCATCTTTATCTGGTTGATTTACAACTAAATCGCTGTGAGCGTTTGTCTACCGTCTGCAGTTTTATTGGTGAAGCTCATCAGCTTGTTAGCCCTGATGATTTAGCCAATACCCTACAACATCATCCGGCTTCGGTGGTTGTGTTAGGGGCGACCGATCAATTAGATGCCAGTGCGATTATTCGGCAATTTCCGGCAAGTGCGTTTTTAGTTATAGGTGACAGCCAAAGTTATTTATTAGAGCAGGCCAACGTGATTGGCGTGTTAAGTGAGCCTTTTTCCTATAATAGCTTAACGCAGCTTTTGCGCGATGCGCAGCAGTACCATCGCTTATTACCCACCCACAAACAGCAAGATAATCAAGTGCGCTTCGATGGCATGGTTGGGCAAACACCGGCCATGCAAAAAATTCGTTTTTTGATCCAGCAAGTGGCCAAAACTGAAGCGAATGTGCTGGTATTAGGGCCTTCAGGTACCGGTAAAGAAGTGGTCGCTCGGAATATTCATCTATTATCGAACCGCGCCAATGGGCCCTTTGTGCCAATTAATTGCGGGGCAATTCCGGCTGAATTGTTAGAAAGTGAGTTATTTGGTCATGAAAAAGGCGCCTTTACTGGGGCTATTTCTACCCGCAAAGGCCGTTTTGAGTTAGCACAAGGCGGCACCTTATTTTTAGATGAAATTGGTGATATGCCACAGCCCATGCAAGTGAAATTGCTGCGGGTGTTGCAAGAGCGGATTTTTGAGCGCGTAGGTGGCAGCCAAACCCTGAAAGCCGATGTGAGAATTATTGCGGCAACCCATCGCGATTTAGAAGTGATGATTACAGACGGCGGTTTTCGGGAAGATTTATATTACCGTTTAAATGTGTTTCCTATCGATACGCCTGCGCTGTGCGATCGTGCAGACGATTTACCGATTTTAATTACTGAATTACTTAACCGCCAATATGCCGCACATCAAGCAAAAGTGAAGTTTACTGAACGCGCACTCGACAGTTTAAAGCTACACAGTTGGCCAGGTAATGTGCGCGAGTTGGCTAATTTGCTCGAACGTATGGTGATTATGTATCCGGATCAGATCGTCGATGTGGCCGAGCTACCGAAAAAATATCAGCACCTAGATGTTGAATCTTATCAGCCGGTGTATCCAGAAGCGTTACAAGAGCGTGATCTGTTAAATGCGTTATTTCAAAGCGATGACAGCAGCGACAGTGAGGAGGCCGCCGGTTTTGAGACAGTCGCTACATTTACCTCTGTTATCACTCAAGATACCTTGCCGGAAGAAGGCTTAGATTTAAAAGAGTTTCTCGCTGAATTAGAAATTCGTTTTATTTCCCAAGCACTAGAGCGCCACGATTTTGTAGTGGCACGGGCAGCCGATATTTTAGGTTTGCGCCGCACCACCTTGGTTGAAAAAATGCGTAAATACAATTTAGGTAAAGAAGAGTAACTCTGCAGCACTTTGAGCCTGCTGTCAGATTGTTGACGCATAAAGCTGTTTAAACTCAATGATTTAATCATGGCACATTCTCTGCATTGCTCCTGTTAAGATCCGCCAACTGCTTCGCCGTTGGCCCTTAGCAGCAGGAGCCACTCTATGTCAGTATTAACCGCAACCAGCCACTTGAATGAAGTATCAAGTGCGACTGTGCATCCTTTGATCGCGCCAGCAAAAAGCAGTGCGCGCTCGCAAGAGCAGCGGTTAAAACACATTCTGCAATGCTTACCCTCCGGCGTGGTGTTGCTTGATGGTTGGGGCCGCGTGATTGAAGTGAATCATGTCGCGGTAGAGATGCTTGGCGAGCCTTTGCTCGGTGAATCATGGCTTAATGTGATTAACCGCTGCTTTCGACCTCGCAGTGATGATGGTCTAGAAGTGTCGTTAACGGATGGCCGGCGCGTAAAACTGCAAATCAGTGCTATAACGCCAGACTCTGGGCAACTTATTGTGCTGACCGATCTCACCGAAACGCGTGAGCTGCAAAATCGTTTAAGTCATCTGCAGCGTTTATCCACGCTGGGTAAAATGATGGCGACGCTCGCGCATCAAATTCGCACCCCTTTATCTTCTGCCATGCTGTATGCAGAGAATTTACGTAGCCCAAAACTGCCTAATCAATCACGTGAACAATTCCAAGATAAGTTACTGGCGCGCTTGCACGATTTAGAGCAGCAGGTGAACGATATGCTGTTATTTGCGCGCTCAGGTACGGCACAAGCCGTGGCTAGCATAACATTACAGAAATTGATGGACGAGCTGGAATTGCGCAGTGAAGCTTTGCTTAGCCATCATCATGCCACTCTTAAGATCAGTTTAACCTCACCGCAATTATCTTTACTAGGCAATAAAAACAGCCTGGTAGAAGCCTTATTAAACTTATTGCATAACAGCTTACAAGCCGCAGGCGATAACGCGCAATTGTGCTTAGCGCAGCAAATCGGCAAGGCAGGGCAGTTAACTTGGCAATTTAGTGATAATGGCCCGGGTATTCCCCCAGCCGTGCAAGCGCAGATGTTTGAGCCGTTTTATAGCAATAAAGCCGGTGGCAGTGGTTTAGGTTTAGCGGTTGTGCATGCGGTGGTCCATAGCCATCAGGGCAGTATTCATTATGTTGATTTAGCAGCAAGGCCAGAGGGCGCGTTAAGTGGCGCCTGTTTTGAGATCAGCTTACCTATTCATCATAGTGCCTCAGCTGCTAAGACTAAGGAGTAATGCCATGTCAGATCTGAAAATATTAATTGTGGAAGATGATGCCGGTTTACGCGAAGCCTTAATCGATACACTGAGTTTGGCTAATTATCAGGTGCTCAGTGCCGCCAGTGCCGAAGAAGCCTTGCTGCTATTAAAAAAACAAAGTGTGCAGCTGGTGATCAGTGACGTGCAAATGGGCTCGGTATCCGGTTTAACCTTGTTAAAAACCTTACGCGAACAATATCCGCAATTACCCGTACTGATGATGACGGCCTATGCCACTGTGCAAGATGCGGTTGAGGCGATTCGTTTAGGGGCGATTGATTATTTATCGAAACCGTTTTCACCTGAGGTGCTGGTCAGTACGGTAGCGCGTTATGTGGTCGCTGAGCCAACAGACAGCTTTACGCCGATTGCCGCGGCCGAGCAGAGCAAAGCCTTGTTACAATTGGCCGAGCGGGTGGCGCATTCTGAAGCCAGTGTGATGATCTTAGGCCCCAGTGGCTCGGGAAAAGAAGTGCTGGCACGGTATATTCATCAACAATCAGCCCGTGCAGCTGAGCCTTTTATCGCCATTAACTGCGCAGCGATCCCCGATAATATGTTGGAATCTACCCTATTTGGTTACGAAAAGGGTGCGTTTACCGGCGCGGTGGTGGCGTGTCCAGGTAAATTTGAACAAGCACAAGGCGGTACCATCCTGCTGGATGAAATTACTGAAATGCCGATGAATTTGCAGGTTAAACTCTTACGAGTGCTACAAGAGCGCGAAGTAGAGCGGTTGGGCAGTCGTAAGACTATTAAGTTGGATGTGCGCATTTTAGCCACCAGTAATCGAGAGCTTGCTCAAGCGGTAGCCGATGGCCTGTTTCGTGAAGATTTGTATTATCGTTTAAATGTCTTTCCGTTAAGTTGGCCTGCATTAGCCCAGCGCCCGGAAGATATTGTGCCATTGGCGGAGCATTTATTGCGCCGGCATTGCCATAAACAACAACGGCCAACCTGCCAGTTGAGTAAAGCGGCTAAGCAGCGTTTAACCCAGCACAGCTGGCCAGGGAATGTGCGCGAGCTCGATAATGTGATCCAGCGTGCTTTAATTTTACAAGGCGGTATTGAGATTGCGGCGGCTGATATTTTATTAGAAGTGCCGGGTTCACTCGGGCAAAGTGCCGTGCCGCGGGTGCAAGGTGTGAGTTCAACGATGGCTGATACCACTGATTTTAAAACTGAAATTCATGAGCAAGAGCATAAGCTTATTCTCGCCACGCTACAGGCTTGTGCTTTTAAACGCAAAGACGTAGCAGAAAAACTTGGTATCAGTGATCGCACCTTGCGTTACAAATTAGCGCGGATGCGCGAGTCAGGTATTGATATTCCGGCTTAAGCGAGCTTCATACGTCATTTCACTACAAAGCCTTACGCTGCTTGGCAACGAATGCCGATGCTGCGTAAGGCTATCTTGTTATAACCCCTGTTTTCCCTGTGTTTGGCGAGTTGGCACAACTTCTGCTTAGTCTGTTATATCCTCGTAAATAACAAAATTTTGACAGGCAGCATTATGGAAATTAAAGGTCAGGCGTTATATGCCCAAATGCAAAGCATGGCAACCCAAGCACGTGCTTTGCCCTTCGAAGCCGATCCAAGCATGGCGGTGCAGCCGACAAACAGCAGCCAGTCAGATTTTTCTACCTTGTTTAAAAACGCGCTAGGCAGTGTTAATGAAATACAGCAACAAGCTGGTGCAATGCGAAATGCCGTTGAATTGGGCGATCCAAAGGTGTCATTGGCGCAAGCCATGATTGCATCACAAAAATCCTCTTTGGCTTTCGAAGCGACCGTGCAAGTTCGTAATAAAGTGGTCGAAGCCTATAAAGAAATTATGTCGATGCCGGTCTAATTAGACAGACAGCGCAAGCAGGAGAAGTATGGTGGCAGATAATCAATCGACAGAACTGGCGTTAACCAACACCGATTTTAGTAATGACAATCAAGCGCAAAACAAGGCGGGCTTTTTAAGTTCCCTGGGTGGAAGTGGTGATTTGCTAAGACAGGTGACGTTGATCGTGGCGTTAACTATTTGTTTGGGCATCGCCATCTTGATTATCCTGTGGGCTAAAACCCCTGAAATGCGGCCACTAGGCACTTACAACACGCAGGAGCTTATCCAAACGCTCGATCATTTAGACGCGCAAAAAGTGAAATACAAATTAGAAGGTAACGTTATTTTAGTGCCTGAAGATTCTTTACAAGATGTGCGCTTAGGTTTGTCTCGTGCAGGTTTAAACCAAGAACCGTCATTGGGTACCGAGTTTTTATTACAAGACAGCGGTTTTGGGGTGAGTCAACGTTTAGAAATGGAACGGCTAAAACACAGCCGTGAGCAACAGCTAGCGAGAACTATTGAAGAGCTTCAAAGTATTGCCAGAGCTCGGGTACTACTGGCTATTCCTAAAGAAAACGTGTTTGCTCGACAACAATCCTTACCGTCCGCCACGGTCTTAGTCACTGCACGTGGCGGCCGAGTGATCCGCGATAGTGAAGTTGATGCGATTGTCGATTTAGTTGCTTCAGCCGTACAAAGTTTAGAGCCAAGTCGTGTCACCGTTACCGATCAAAATGGCCGTTTACTAAATAGCGGTTCTCAAAGTGGCAGTTCAGCCCGCAATCGTCGTGAATTAGAAATGCAACGTAGTCGTGAAGATGAGTATCGTCAGAAAGTTGATTCCATCTTATTACCGGTACTGGGCATGGGAAATTATACTGCGCAAGTGGATTTAATGATGGACTTTACCGCTGTTGAGCAAACCCAAAAACGCTATAACCCAGATTTACCAGCAATTCGCAGCGAAATGGTGATTGAAGAAAACAGCGTTGGCGGCGGCAGTGGCGGTATTCCTGGCGCATTGTCCAATCAACCGCCTATGCCTTCGGCAATTCCTGAACAAGCTACTGGGGGCAGTTCACAAGCGGTGATCCCGGGGCGCAATAGTCGTGAATCTACTCGTAACTTTGAGCTTGATACTACAATTAGCCATACCACTCAGCAAAGTGGTGTTATACGTCGCTTAAGTGTGTCGGTTGCGGTCGATTATAAACAAGGCGTCCCTCAAGACGACGGCACCCTTGGCCCCGCCACTCCGATGGCGCAAGCAGAATTAGAGAATATTCGCCGTTTATTACAAGGTGGCGTTGGCTTTGATGTTCAGCGCGGCGATACTATTGAAGTGATTTCGGTGCCTTTCGTTCGTGAACAAGTCGAAGCATTATCTGATGTGCCGATTTATGAACAAGATTGGTTCTTGCAAGTCGTTAAGTTGGTAATGGGTGGTTTGGTTATCATTGTGCTGCTACTCTTTATTGTGCTGCCAATGCTGAAAAAACTCATGAACCCAACTGAAACCGTTGATACTTATGATGAACAAGCTATGACAAATGGTTTAGATCTGGGTAATGATGACGATATAGCTGTGGCACAATTTGATGAGAAGTCAGTCGGATTTGCTCCAGATGGCACCCTGATGTTACCCGATTTACATGGTGACGAAGATTTATTAAGAGCGGTGCGTGCCTTAGTGGCAAACGAACCAGAGCTGTCCTCATTGGTAGTTAAGAATTGGTTATCTGAAGATGAATGAGAAAAAAGAAGTTAAAATCTTTGATGTCAATAAGTTAGATGGTGTCGAAAAGGCCGCTATCTTATTACTGAGTTTGTCAGAAGAAGACGCCGCGCAAATTCTTAAGCATTTAGAGCCGAAGCAGGTACAGCGGGTTGGTATGGCGATGGCGCAAACTACTGATTTGAATCAAGCTAAGATTTCAGCGGTACATCGGCGCTTTATCGAACAGATTCAGAATTTCAGCACCATTGGTTTCCAAAGCGAAGAGTTTATCAAGCGAGCATTAACGGCGGCGTTAGGTGAAGAGAAAGCGGCAAATCTGATTGACCAAATTGTTCTTGGTGGAGGGGCCCGCGGCCTCGACTCGTTAAAATGGATGGATTCAAAGCAGGTTGCCAATATTATTCGCAACGAGCACCCGCAAATTCAAACTATCGTTTTATCTTATTTAGAGCCAGAGCAATCGGCAGAAATTTTATCGCAGTTTTCAGAAAAAGTGCGATTGGACTTAACCATGCGTATTGCAAACCTTGAAGAAGTTCAACCCGCTGCGTTGCAAGAGTTGAATGAGATTATGGAGAAACAATTTGCCGGTCAAGCGGGTGCACAAACCGCGAAAATGGGTGGCTTAAAAGCAGCGGCCGATATCTTGAACTACCTAGATACCAACTTAGAAGGTCAGCTGATGGATTCTATCCGTGAGCATGACGAAGAAATGGCGCAACAAATTCAAGATCTGATGTTTGTGTTTGAAAACCTGATTGACGTTGATGATCGTGGTATCCAAGCCATTCTGCGTGAAGTACAACAAGATGTATTAATGAGAGCCTTAAAAGGCACCGATGAGAATCTGAAAGAGAAAATCTTGAAGAACATGTCGAAACGCGCCGCTGAATTATTACAAGACGATCTAGAAGCGATGGGCCCAGTTCGGGTAAGTGAAGTTGAAACCGCGCAAAAAGAGATTTTATCGGTGGCACGACGCTTGTCTGATGCCGGTGAAATTATGTTAGGCGGCGGCGGTGGCGAAGAATTCGTTTAAACGCGAGGGCTAGATGAGTAAAGATGCGTTTCGATATAAAAAACCTTTTTCGCCTGACGAAGCGGTTTCTGATTTGCTGCAAACCTGGGATACCCCCGATATGACGGCAGATACCGAAATGCTGCCAGGGCATACTAATGCGCTGAATTTACGACGCCCAAGCCCAACGACGACCTCTGACCCAGCCGAGGAAGAAGAAAGCTTTAAACCGCTGACTGCGGCCGATATGGAGCAACTGCGGCAATCTGCTTATGATGAAGGCTTTACCGAGGGTAAAGACGAAGGCTTTAGTAAGGGGTACAACGAAGGCCGTGAACAAGGGCAACAAGATGGCTTAACGCAAGGTTTGGCTGAAGGCAAAAAACAAGGCCTAGCGGCGGCGCAGCCCGATATCGATGAAAAATTGGCGCAACTAACGGCGTTAATCGAACAATTACAGCAACCGCTGGCCGATTTAAATCAGCAAGTTGAGCAGGCATTAACCGAGTTAGCTTTAGCAATGGCCAAAGTAGTGATCGGCGTTGAAGTCAAAACCAATCCTCAGGTGATTTTGCAAGCCTTGCAAGAAGCCACTGCGGCCTTACCGATGCAAGCGGGTCAACTGCTGATTAAACTGCATCCAGATGATTTAGCCATTATCCGCGAACATTATTCTGCAGATGATTTACAGCAACGCCAATGGCAATTACGTGCTGAGCCATTGGTAGAACAAGGCGGTTGCTTGGTAGAAGCCGAAAAATCCAGTGTCGACAGAAGTTTGACGCAACGTCTACAAAGCAGCTTGGAACACTTCCTGCATCAGTCCTCTCCAGAGTAAACCGCTTTTTATCTGACAATGCTGCTTGTGCAGCACAACACAGGGGTTTTATGACTGAACCTGTCAGCTTGCTTAACCGTGTTAAGCAGCAACATCAGTATATACATCAGAGCCGGCCGATGGTTTCTGGCCGCTTAGTGCGTGTAGTTGGCTTAACGCTGGAAGCCGTGGGCTGCAGCGCGGCTATTGGCCAAGCCTGTTTAGTCGACAGTGCTCGCGGCCAAATTATGGCGGAAGTGGTGGGTTTTGCCCAAGAGCGCGTGTTTTTAATGCCGCAAGATGATATTGACGGCGTGGTGCCGGGCGCTCGGGTCACGCCGCTGTTGCAGCACAAAGGTGTGCCGCTCAGCATGGCATTGCTGGGGCGGGTAATTGATGGTGTAGGCCAACCGCTGGATGGCAAAGGGCCAATTACAGCAACACACTATGCTACAGGTAAAGGTAAACCGATAAATCCGCTACATCGGCGGCCAATTAAACAGCCGCTAGATGTCGGGATCCGCTCTATTAACGCCATTTTAACCGTTGGTAAGGGGCAGCGTATGGGCTTATTTGCCGGCTCTGGCGTTGGTAAAAGTGTGCTGCTGGGCATGATGACGCGCGGCACGGCTGCGGATGTCATTGTGGTGGGCTTAGTAGGTGAGCGGGGACGCGAAGTAAAGGAATTTATCGATGAAATTTTAGGTGAAGAAGGTAAGAAACGCTCTGTCGTAGTTGCCGCACCGGCCGATGTGTCACCGTTAATGCGTTTAAAAGGCTGTGAAACGGCGGTGCAAGTTGCCGAGTATTTTCGTGATCAAGGCCTTGATGTATTACTGCTGATTGACTCTATTACGCGTTATGCCCAAGCGCAGCGCGAAATTGCCCTGGCCGTTGGTGAGCCACCCGCCACGAAGGGCTATCCACCCTCAGTGTTCGCCAAATTACCGGCGCTGGTTGAACGTGCAGGTAATGGCTCGGGCAATCAAGGCTCAATAACCGCTTTTTATACCGTGCTATCAGAGGGTGATGATTTACAAGATCCGATCGCCGATGCGTCACGTGCGATTTTAGATGGCCACATTGTGCTGTCGCGCAGTCTTGCCGATGCCGGGCACTTCCCGGCAATTGATATTGAAAAATCGATCAGTCGAGTCATGCCCGCGGTAACCAGCGAGCAACACCAATTGATGGCGCGCAGTATTAAGCAGTTATATGCCAGTTATCAGCAAAGCAAAGATTTAATTGCCATAGGCGCTTATGTTCGAGGCAGTGATCCGCAGTTAGATTTGGCCATCAACATGTTGCCGCGCATCAATACCTTCTTACAGCAAGGCATGAAAGAAATTGTGCAATATGATGAGTGTCTGACGCTGCTTAGTCAGTTGGCTCCCCAACCGAAGCGAGCTAACTAATGGCCAATGAACGTTTAACGTTGTTAATTAAAGTACAAAAAGAGCGTGAGGAAACCTTGCAGGCGCAATTTGTACGAGCACAGCAAGCGTTTGTGCAGGCTGAGCAAAAATATCAAGGCTTAGCCGATTATCGCACTGAATATATTCAGCAAAGCTTGCAGCAAGGCAGTGCCGGCCTCGGTGGTCGCCAATATAATCAGTATGTAAGTTTTATCAGTAAGTTAGATCAGGCATTAACTCAGCAAGGTCGGGTAGTACAGCAAAATCGTAACGCAGCAGAGCAGCGGCGGCAAACCTGGTTAAAAATGCAGACCAAGCGTAAAGCTTTAGAGATCTTGATTGAACAAGCTCGACAAAAAGAATTTCAACTAGCAGAAAAACAACAACAAAAACTGGCCGATGAATACGCGGCGCAACGTTTTTATCAACGTACTAAACAGACAGAGCAGTACTAAACCATTACAAACAGTTAAAAGTGGCGCGGTTTTTGTATGGTATTTGCATATAAATAGGCTTACACAGCAGCTTAGATGCATGCGGAGTAACAGATGACTCAAGGCTTACAGTTTTTCCTAATGTTTAACGGCTTAGACAGCACGCCTTCTGGCGAGCAGGCTGCGGCTGGGCAATTTAATGATCCGGCCAGTGCGCAGCAAGCCGGCGTGTTTCAACAATTGCTGCAAGATAAGCAACAAAAGAGTACTGCAGGGCAAAATGTTGCCGCCAATTCGCGTCAAGCTGACAAAGCTCAAGCGACTTCTATAGAAAGCAGCGAGTCCACAAAGTCTAGCATTACTAAGCCTGCTGTAACGACAGCCGATAATCGTGCAGTTGTTGCTGAGCCGAAAATGTTAACCGATCCCATGCTATTGGATAGCATTGACGCATTAAGCGAACTCGCCCCTGATTTAGATATTGCTGAGCAGTGGTTGGGGTTAATTAAACAATCTACGGATACCAGTACACAGTTGCGTTACCGAGCGCAGGTGGCCGCTGAGTTTTTTCAAATTCAACCCAAACCAGATTTTCAAACTATCGGGCCTGTACCCTTACCCGAAGATAGCCTTTTTAGCGAAGTAGATGCGCAGTTTTTTAGTTTAGACATGCCTGCTGGCGATGTTGAATTAAACACTTTTACTGCGGCACAATTGGCCGCGAGTATGCTACCCAAAGAGGCACTAACTGCTGAACAGCAAGCGTCAAATGCAGCAGCAACCGATGTAATAGACACCAATGCAGCCGTATTAGCTAAGCTCTCGTCAAGCGACGAGCAAAAGGCCACAGCGCTTGGTCATGATAGCGCGAAATCGGCATTGAGTAATGCCTCAGCGGCAGCAACTACCGTGAGTGATAAAGCGCTTACTCAAGCTCAGCAGGATGAGCAAGCGCAAGCTGCGGCATTGTTAGCCTTAAAGCAAAAAACCAGTGCCTCACAATTTACGCTAAATGACAGCCCAGTGACTGATCGCCTCACGCCGATTATCCCGATAACGGATGATGCGGCGCTGACCGAGGTTATTGACTCAAACTTAGGTGATGTTGCGCCAGAGAAAGCGGCCGATAAAGCCGCAGCGCTGGCGTCGTTAGAGCCTTTAGCAGTAAAGGCAGAGACCAAAGCGGTGCTGGATGAGCAAACGGTTCAAGCGTTAACGGCAAAACAACAAAATGAACAAAGCTTACAAACCGCTGAGCTTAGCTCAGTTGACCTTGAGCTAGAAAACTCGCGCATTACGTTGCCAGAGCAAGCGGTTACTATTAAGTCAGCGGCCAGTAATCAATCTGAAACCGGCGCTTTAAATAAGATGGCTAGTCAGAGCAACTCTGTCAACACCATAGCGAGTCAACCCGTCAGTTCACTGGCCGCTGCAGCTCAGCAAAATGACAGTAACGCCGACATTTTGACCGCTGAAGCGGAGCAAACCGAGCAGGCGTTAGCCGACTTAGAGACACAATTGGCCGCCAGTAACAGCCTAAATAGCAAAACCAGTCAGGTAGAGACGCCGCAGGCGAGCGTCTCGGCAGTAAATTCTACCGCGATACCTTCAAGCGATCAGAGCGCAGCAACTGCGGCTATGCAAAGTGCGCCGTTACAACCTGTTTCGCTAAATACTGTGACGGAAGATCAAGCTGAGCCTATTATTGTCACTGCCCCGACAGCCGAGTTAACTAAAGTGCCTACAGCCAGTGTCGAGACCGCCGCAAACATCAAGTTAAACACCCTTGAGAATGTGGCCAAAAATGCCACCAACAGCGAGCAACAACATGAGCAATCGGGCCAGCAACGCCAAGATGCTCGTCAGTTTGCCGCGGTAAACCTAGAAGTGAGTTTGGCGCAGCAAGCGAATAACGTGCCAGTCGCCAGTAGCAGCTCACCGACAGCAAGTGAATTAGCTAATAATATGCTGCGTGCTGAGGGTTTCACTGGCGCTTTAGAACAACAAACGCGCGCTCATCAAAGCAAAGCCCCTGTAGCAACCTTACCCACCAGTATGCAGCAGCTACAATTACAGCAAGATGCGGCCGGCCAGTTACGGGAACGCGTGCAAATTATGGTAAGGCAAAATATTCAGGTGGCGGATATTCGTTTAGATCCCGCCGAATTGGGGCAAATGCAAATTCGCGTTAATTTACAGCAAGAACAAGCATCGGTGCAGTTTATAGTGCAACAAGCCCATGCTAAAGAGCTATTAGAGCAACAAATGCCGAGATTACGTGAATTATTGCAACAACAGGGCATTCAATTAGGCGAAGGTCAGGTGCAACAGCAATCGCGACAAGACCGGCAATCTGCTGATTCTGGCTCGCAGCAAGGCCAGGGCCAAGGTTCGGCGCTGTTTGATGATATTGATGGCCCAGTGCAAGAGCGCAGTGTCGAGGTACAACATAGTGAGCGTATCGTGGATTACTATGCCTAAGCAGACTGAGATGGTTTAGCCGTTTGGCGGCTGAAAGTAAGTCGATTTCACAGTTATCACGGCTTTTCGTTTACAACAGCCGTGACAGGTGAGCATAATACCAGTAATTTAGTCAGTTTTTTGACGGCAAAGGGAGCCATACAGAATGGCAGATAATGAGTTAGAGATTGTTGATCAGGGAGCCAAAAAGAAAAAGCTTATGATGCTTATTGCGCTCGTGGTGGTATTAGCGGGTGCCGGTGGCGGTTATTTTTTCTTTATGGGTTCAGATACACCCGCTGCCAGTACTGAAGTGACTGAAGAAGGTGGTGGAACTGCTGCCGACGGTACATCGGTGGTGCAGGGCACGGCGCTTTATGTGCAATTGCCGCGGTCATTTGTATTTAATGTAGCCGGTTTATCGCGAGATCGCTTAGTGCAAATCCGGGTGCAATTAATGGTGCGAGGCGAAGCAAACCAAGCGTTGGCGCTCAAGAATATTCCGTTAATTGAAAGCGCCTTATTAGCCACCTTTAGTGCTGCTAATGCTGACGAATTGATTTCAGCTACAGGCAAAGAAGAATTAAAAAATAAAGCGTTAATTGATTTACAAAACGCCATGCTGGATGTGGTGGGTTCTGTGGTAATAGCCGAAGTGCTATTTACCGGTTTTGTTATGCAATAAGAGTGAGCAACCGTGTCCGATTTATTGTCCCAAGATGAAATTGATGCGCTATTACATGGTGTCGATGACGTAGAAGAAGAAGATATCGAAGGGATTGAAGCCACAGAAGGGCGTCAATCTATTCAATTCGACTTCTCTTCGCAGGATCGTATCGTCCGTGGTCGGATGCCTACGCTTGAGATGGTAAACGAGCGTTTTGCTCGGCACATGCGCATTAGCTTGTTTAATATGATGCGCCGCACTGCCGAAGTATCGATTAACGGCGTGCAAATGATTAAATTCGGCGAATATGTGCACACACTATTTGTGCCAACCAGTTTAAACATGGTGCGTTTCCGTCCTTTAAAAGGTACGGGCCTGATTACCATGGAAGCAAGGCTAGTATTTATCTTGGTAGATAACTTCTTTGGTGGTGATGGCCGCTATCATGCCAAAATTGAAGGGCGTGAATTTACGCCTACCGAGCGTCGTATCATTCAAATGTTATTAAAACTCATTTTCGAAGATTATAAAGAAGCCTGGGCGCCAGTAATGGATGTGTCGTTTGAATATCTGGACTCGGAAGTAAACCCCGCCATGGCGAATATCGTCAGCCCCACTGAAGTCGTGGTGGTCAGCTCATTTCATATTGAATTAGATGGCGGCGGCGGTGATTTCCACGTTGCTCTGCCTTATTCGATGCTAGAACCGATACGTGAGTTGTTAGATGCCGGTGTGCAAAGCGATAAAGAAGACACCGATTTACGCTGGTCTAGAGCCTTGCGTGATGAAATTATGGACGTCAAAGTCGATCTCAGCACCAAAATGCTGGAAGTTGACTTAACGCTGCGGCAAATCATGGAATTAAAAGCGGGCGATATTATTCCGGTCGAAATGCCAGAGCATATTACCGTGCTGGTAGAAGATTTACCGACGTATCGTGCGAAGCTGGGGCGTTCTCGCGATAATGTCGCCTTGAAGATTTCCGAGAAGATTAAGCGACCTGAATCGGTGAAGTCTGAGCTACAAGTGTTCACCAAGGGTGGCCGTCGCTTAGACAATGATGCAGATATTTCAGAATTAGAGGCCGATTTATATATCGGTGAGCGGGAAAGAAGGTAACAACGATGGCTGAAGATCAAGACACAATGGACGAATGGGCAGCAGCGATGGCTGAGGCTGAAGGTGGTGATGCAAAAAAGGTCGATCTTGAAGAATTAAAAGACGATAAGGGCAATTCGCTAGATAAGCGTAAGCTCGATACTATTTTAGATATTCCCGTGACTATTTCGATGGAAGTAGGCCGCGCTAAAATCAGTATTCGTAATTTGCTGCAACTGAACCAAGGTTCGGTGGTGGAGCTCGAACGGATCGCCGGTGAGCCTTTAGATGTATTAGTCAATGGTACCCTGATTGCGCATGGTGAAGTGGTGGTGGTTAACGACAAATTTGGTATCCGATTAACGGATGTGATTAGCCAAATTGAGCGGATTAAGAAGTTACGTTAATGCGCAGTAGTAGCTTACTTTTCGCCTTAACCTGTTGCATGTGGCTGCCTCTGCAGGCATTAGCTACTGCGCCGCCTGCAACAGACTCACCGCAGCAGCGCGCTGCGGCCACGGTTGAGCCTGCGGTCAACAAGCCAGAGCTGGCTGAGCCGGTACCCGCTGAAGTAGTCACGGACGAGTCTAACCCCTTAGTAAAAGACACCAGCGCGCCATTAGCAGCACCAGCGGCTGACAATAACACAGCAAGCGATCGTACAGATCGGCTGAAAGCGGCCGAGAATAATAGTGCAGCAACACCCAGCTCGATGACCTTGATGAAAATCGTCATTTCTCTGGCGCTGGTGGTTGTTTTAGTGATTGGTTTGGGGTGGTTGGTTAAAAAACTGTCGTTACGCCTGCCAGGTACTAAACATATTAAAGTCATTTCATCTCTGCCATTAGGGCAGCGTGAACGTATCTTAGTTATTGAAATGCAAGGCAAACAACGTGTTATTGGCGTAACGCCACATAACATTAATTTGCTGTTTGAATTAGAAAATCCGCTTCCCGAAGAAAAGTTGGCATCAGACTTTCATACACAGTTGCAATCATTCCTGAAAAAATAGATTTTTCCATGTTGCGATTGTTGTTTCTGTTGTTATTAGCTCTGCTAAGTCCTGATCTGTTGGCCGATAATGGCAGTTTATCGGCACTGACTGTGACGACCAATTCTGATGGCTCACAATCTTACAGTGTCACGCTGCAAGTACTGGCCATCATGACCGCGCTCAGCTTTGTGCCGGCGATGGTGATCATGATGACCAGTTTTACTCGGATCATCGTGGTGCTGGCCATCCTGCGCCAAGCTATCGGTTTACAGCAAACTCCGTCTAACCAAGTACTTATTGGCATCACGCTGTTTTTAACGTTTTTTATCATGGCGCCGGTGTTTAAAAACATCAATGAGCAAGCCATCCAACCTTACCTTGCTGAAACCCTGGATCCGATGCAGGCACTTGATGCAGCCATTGTGCCTTTAAAAGCCTTTATGCTGCATCAAACGCGGGTTAAAGACTTGGATACCTTTGCGCAGATTGCGGGCTTAGATGTGGCTGTGCAGCCGCAAGATTATCCGATGACTATTGTTATCCCGGCTTTTGTCACCAGCGAATTAAAAACGGCGTTTCAAATAGGCTTTATGTTGTTTATCCCGTTCTTGATTATCGACCTTGTGGTAGCCAGCGTCTTGATGGCCATGGGTATGATGATGTTGTCACCCATGATTATTTCCTTACCCTTTAAGTTAATGATGTTTGTGCTGGTCGATGGCTGGATTTTAGTGATGGGCACCTTGGCCACCAGTTATGGAGTCGGCACATGAGTCCAGAGATCTTTGTTGATGTGTTGCGTGATTCATTATTTATCGTGATCTTACTGGTCAGCGCCATTATTTTGCCGTCATTGTTTGTCGGTTTAATTGTGGCAATCTTTCAAGCGGCGACCTCGATTAACGAACAAACGTTAAGCTTTTTACCGCGTTTAATTGTCACTTTATTAGCGCTGATGTTCGGCGGGCATTGGTTGGTTCGGGTGATCATGGAATATACCGTCGACTTATATCAAAGCATTCCAACGGTAGTGGGCTAATGGAAATTTTGATGGCAACGCTGTTACAGGCTATTGCTGATTTTCTGCTGCCGCTGTGTCGAGTGACCGGTATGTTGATGATTATGGCTGGCTTGGGCGTGCGCACTATCCCTACGCGGATCAAAACCGGTTTAGTGGTGATGATTACGCTAGTGATGATGCCAATGTTGCCAAAGACGGTTTACCCAGAGTTGATTTCTTTTGCCATGGTTTTAGAAGTGCTGTTGCAAATTACCATTGGCTTTGCCCTTGGTTTTATTTCGTTGATGTTTATTAATACCTTTGTGTTGGCAGGGCAATTACTGGCAGCGCAAACCGGTTTAGCCTTCGCATCAATGGCCGATCCGGCGAGCGGCATGACGGTTCCGGCTATCGGTCAGTTTTATCTGATTTTAGCCACCTTGTTGTTTTTTGTTTTCGATGGTCATTTGATTATGATCCAGATGCTAGTGTTTAGCTTCGATACTCTGCCGATTAACGGTCAATGGTGGGATGTAACGCACTACTGGACCATTATTGAGTTTGGCGGCTGGATGTTTGCCACTTCGCTAGCAATTGCCTTGGCACCGATTGTCGCTATGCTGGTGGTCAATTTATCGTTTGGCATCATGACTCGAGCTGCACCGCAGCTGAATATCTTCTCGATTGGTTTCCCTGTAACCATGCTGTCAGGCTTGCTGATTTTATGGTTAACACTCGATACCTTTTTATTCCATTACGATAAACAGTGGCAGCATGTAATTGATTACAGCTGTCGGCTGATCAGTTGCTAGGAGGCTGACATGGCAGAAGATTCCGGCGCAGAAAAAACCGAACAGCCCACGCCCAAGAAGCTGCAAGACGCAGCAGAAAAGGGCCAGATAGCCCGCTCAAAAGACCTTGGCACGGCTTTTGTACTCATTGGCAGCGCCGCAGCATTATTGGTGTTTGGCAAGATGCTAGCCATGGCAGTGCTCACCATTGGTCAGCGTATGTTGCGGCTCGATCAAAAGGATATTTTTGAAACGAATTCGATGTTTACTGCCTGGGGCGATGCGGGTGGCGAACTCATTATGCCTTTAATCGGCATATTTTCTCTCATCCTTATTGCCGCGTTTTTAGGTAATACCTTGTTAGGAGGCTTTAACCTGAGTTGGCAAGCTGCAGGCCCCAAAGCCAGTAAAATGGACCCAATGAAGGGGTTAGTGCGCATGTTCGGCTTACAAGCGCTGGTCGAGCTGGGTAAAAGTTTTTTAAAAGTAGCTGTGGTAGTCGGCGTTGCCTTTTTCTTATTAAAGCTGTTCTTTATGGATATTATGGCGCTGTCTTTGATGAGCGAACCGAATAATATTGAATCAGCGTTATATTTCTTAGGATGGTTGTTTTTAGGGCTTTGTGCCAGTACCTCGTTAATTGCTATCGTCGATGCCCCTTATCAAAAGTGGAATCATGTGCGGCAGTTAAAAATGTCGCTACAAGAAATTAAAGACGAGCATAAAAACTCGGAGGGTAGCCCAGAGATCAAGGCGCGGATACGTCGCACGCAAATGCAGATGTCGATGAAACGGATGATGCAGCAAGTCCCCACTGCGGATGTTATCGTCACCAACCCAACACATTATGCGGTGGCGTTAAAGTATGATCAAGGCAAGTTCCGCGCACCGGTGGTGGTGGCCAAGGGCGTCGATGATATCGCCATGCATATTCGAAAAATTGCCAATGGCCATAAAATCCCGGTGATTGAATCACCGGCGCTAGCCCGTTCGATTTATTACACGACTAAACTTGATCATCCGATCCCCGAACAATTATTCGCGGCCGTGGCGCAAGTGCTCGCTTATGTTTTCCAATTACGCTTGTATCGTAAAGGCAAAGGCAGTCGGCCGAAAAATCTCGCGAAAGAGCTACCCATCCCTGATGAATTTAAACACTAACCACGAATGAGCGCCGCGTGCCGATAAAGTGTCGGCACGGTTTTATCGCTCATTTAGCTGCTTTTCAATAACCTCACCTGATACTGGAACGTTTATTGCTTTAGCCTGTTGTTCCGTCATTAAATTGTCAGGTTATCCATGCAGTTGAGCCAGCTTTACAGTAAATTTGATCGATCCCAACTTCAACACCTTAAGGGGGTTGGCACGCCAGTCTTAATTTTGGCGGCATTGGCTATGGTGGTATTACCGCTGCCACCTTTTATGCTGGATGTCTTATTCTCTTTTAATATCGCGCTGGCGCTGGTGGTGTTGCTGGTCACCATCTATACCAAACGGCCGTTAGATTTCGGTATTTTTCCCAGTGTGATCTTGATTGCGACCATCCTACGTTTGGCACTTAATGTGGCCAGTACCCGTGTCGTGTTGCTGGAAGGTCATAATGGCGGCGATGCGGCCGGTAAAGTCATTGAAGCCTTCGGCTCGGTCGTTATCGGTGGTAACTATGCCGTGGGTATCGTGGTCTTCCTGATCCTAATTATCATCAACTTTGTGGTGGTGACTAAAGGTGCCGGTCGTATCGCAGAAGTGTCTGCACGTTTTACCTTAGATGCGATGCCTGGTAAGCAAATGGCTATTGATGCCGATTTAAATGCTGGTTTAATTACTCAAGAAGAGGCCAAAGCACGTCGCGAAGATGTGACTAATGAAGCCGACTTTTATGGCTCGATGGACGGTGCCAGTAAATTCGTAAAAGGCGATGCTATCGCCGGTATCGTTATTTTGGTGATCAACCTGATTGGTGGCTTGTTTATCGGCATGATGCAGCACGATCTGGGTTTTGGCGATGCGATGGAAATTTATACTTTACTAACCATAGGTGATGGTTTGGTTGCGCAGATCCCGGGTTTATTATTATCGATTGGTACTGCCATTATCGTCACCCGCCAAAACAAAGAAGGCGATCTGGGCAAGCAAATGACCAGTCAGTTGGGTGATAACACCCATGTGTTGTTTGTCGCCGCTGGCGTGATGACATTAATGGGCGTTGTGCCCGGCATGCCACACTTTTCATTCTTATCCTTAGCAGCGTTATTGGGCGGCGTAGCCTGGTATATCAAAAAACTGGCCAACGAAAAAGCGACAGCCTTGCAACCGCGCGCAGCTACGGCTGGCCAACCTAAGCCTGAATCACAAACTGTGAAAGAGATCGGTTGGGACGATGTGCATGGCGTTGATACCATTGGTTTAGAAGTGGGTTATCGTTTGATCCCGCTTGTAGATAAAGCCCAGGGCGGCGAGTTGTTAAATCGGATTAAAGGCGTACGTAAAAAGCTATCACAAGAGTTGGGCTTTTTGGTACCGCCAGTCCATATTCGCGACAACCTTGATTTAGAGCCGAACAGCTACCGGGTGGCCCTGATGGGCGTAACCAATGGTGAGGGGGAATTACGCCACGATAATGAGTTAGCCATTAACCCAGGCCAGGTGTTTGGTACGGTAAAAGGTATCGCCACTAAAGATCCGGCATTTGGCTTGGATGCGGTGTGGATCAGTAAAGATCAGCGTGAACATGCTCAAACACTAGGTTATACCGTGGTTGATGCGGCCACCGTTGTTGCTACGCATCTTAGTCAAATTTTAACTAATCATGCCGCCAGCTTATTAGGCCATGAAGAAGTTCAAAATTTGTTAGATATGCTGGCCAAGCACTCACCTAAGCTAGTGGAAGGCTTAGTCCCTGAAACACTGCCACTGACAACCGTAGTAAAAGTGCTGCAAAACTTATTACACGAGGGTGTGCCAATTCGTGATATGCGCACAATTGTACAAACTTTGGTGGAATATGGCGCGAAAAGTCAGGATGTTGATGTGTTAACTGCGGCTTGTCGTATTTCTTTACGTCGGCTTATTGTGCAAGAGGTGGTGGGCAGTAAACCTGAGATCCCGGTGATTACTTTTGCGCCTGAGCTTGAACAAATGTTGCATCAATCCATGCAGGCGGCGGGTAACGATGGCGCAGGTATTGAACCCGGATTAGCCGATCGCATTCAGCAGTCATTACAAGAAGCGCATCAGAACCAAGAGTTGACCGGTGAGAGCGCCATTATGCTGACGTCAGGAATTTTACGCTCAGTCATGGCACGATTCGTGAAATACACTATCCCAGGACTACGAGTGTTGTCATATCAAGAGATCCCCGATGACAAACAAATTCGAATCGTTAGTGTAATCGGTCAGCAGAATTAGGAGTAACTCATGAAAATTAAACGCTTTGTTGCCAAAGATATGCGCAGCGCCCTGGCAGAAGTCAAAGAGTTCCTCGGCGCCGATGCAATTATTTTATCTAATAAAAAAGTCGCTGGTGGTGTTGAAATTGTTGCGGCGATTGATGCAGAAGCCCCAGCAGCAACACCTCGCCAAGCCACGCCATCACAGGCTTCTAATACTGCAGAAACGGTAGCAAGTGCCAGTGCACGCGCCGAGCCTCGCTTTAGTGTCAGTGTTGATGACGAGCCAGAAGCGGATCCAGCAGATTCATTACGCGCCTTACTCGCCAGACAAATGATTAAGCAACAAGGTCGGGAGCCGCAAGCCCCCGCAGCGGCACTAACCAAGCAAAAGGTTGCTGAGCCCGCGTTACAAAAAGCCCCACAATTTGAACGTCAAAATTCTGGCAATACTCAAGCTCAGTCAGCACAATGGCAAGAAATTAGTCAAGCCCAGCAAGCCCAAGCACAATTAATGCAGCAACAGTTCGCCCAAATGCAAACTGAGATGCTGTCGATGCGCCAATTACTGCAGCATCAAGTCTCGGGTTTAATGTGGCAAGATTTAGCTCGGCGCGAGCCCGTGCGGGCACTTGTGATTGAGAATTTGCAACAAATGGGCTTGTCTGAGCAAATCGCTGATCAGTTAGCCTGTTTCATGCCAGATGATTTAAATGCCGCTGCTGCATGGGATACTGCGCTAGAATTACTCTCAGGGCAGTTAAATACCACTAACGATGATATTTTGCGTCGAGGTGGGGTTATTGCCTTAGTTGGCCCAACAGGAGTAGGCAAAACCACCACCGTAGCCAAACTTGCCGCGGGTTTTGCCAAACGACATGGTGTTGATCAAGTGGCTTTAATTACCACAGATTGTTTTCGGATCGGTGCTTTTGAACAACTGGCGACATTTGGCCGCATTATCGGTTGTCCCGTTAAACAGGCGAAAGATAGCGAAGAGCTGGCGATATTGTTGAATCAGCTACAACAGCGTAAACTGGTCTTAATTGATACAGCCGGCATGAGTCAACGTGATGTGCGTTTAGCCGAGAAACTTGCGTCATTGGTCCATAATTCTCGTGTTAAAATAAAAAGTTATCTGGTATTGTCAGCCACAGCTCAGGCGCGTGTGATGCAAGAAAGTGTGCAACAATTTAAACGCATTGGCTTATCAGGTTGTATTTTCACCAAATTGGATGAATGTTTAAGTTTAGGTGAAGTGATCAATGTGGCATTACAAAATGCCTTGCCGGTCAGTTACCTAACACATGGCCAACGTGTGCCAGAAGATATTCGGATTGCTGACGCGGCCGATTTAGTAAAAGAAGCGGAGCAGTTACGTCAACAACACAGTGATAACCGCCATCAATGGTATCAAGACGACACAACGCAGGTAGCAGCTGCCTATGCCTAAAGATGTATTAGCCGATGATCAAGCCAGTGGCCTTAGAAAAATGAAAAAACAGATGGTAAAAGTGATTTCCATAACCGGCGGTAAAGGTGGCGTGGGTAAAACCAACGTTACATTGAATCTGGCTATGGCGCTGGCCCAGCTGGGGAAAAAGGTTTTAGTACTTGATGCCGATCTCGGTTTAGCCAATTGCGACGTGATGTTGGGCTTGCGCGTCGATAAAAATTTATCCCATGTCCTTGCTGGATCGGCTACTTTAGACGATATTTTAGTAGAGGGGCCTTACGGTATTAAAATTGTGCCTGCCACCTCCGGTAGTCAAAATATGACGGAGCTTTCTCCGGTAGAACATGCTAGTTTAATTCGTGCCTTCAGTGAATTACACACACCTATTGATGTGTTACTAGTTGATACCGCCGCGGGTATCTCCGATATGGTGCTTAGTTTCTCTCGTGCCTCGCAAGATGTCTTAATGGTCGTATGTGATGAACCCTCTTCCATTACCGATGCTTATGCTTTAATGAAGATTTTAAGTCGCGACCATGGCGTCGATAAATTTAAAATTGTAGCGAATATGGTGCGCAGCCTAAAAGAAGGCCAAGAATTATTTGCTAAACTGACTCGTGTCACTGATCGATTTCTTGATGTCAGTTTAGAATTAGTGGCCACCGTGCCACAGGATGAAAACGTGCGCAAAGCTGCGCGCAAACAGAAAGCTTTTATTGAAGCCTTCCCAACAACACCGGCGAGTATGGCAATTAAAACCTTAGCGCTTAAAGCCGTGAAATGGCCGTTGCCAGGCAGTGCATCTGGGCATCTGGAGTTTTTTCTGGAGCAGTTAGTACAGCCACAGTCTGATTAGGGGGTTCTGTGAACAGTAAGCTTGCCGCTTATGGTGGCGTAGACCACATGCAACAGTTAGTGGAGCGACAAGCTCCGCTGGTCAAACGTATTGCCTATCACTTATTGGCCCGTTTGCCGGCCAGTGTGCAAGTCGATGACTTAATTCAATCTGGGATGATCGGTTTAATTGAAGCTGCGAAAAATTTCGATGGTAGCAAAGGCGCGAGTTTTGAAACCTTTGCAGGCATTCGTATTCGCGGCGCCATGCTAGACGAAATTCGTCGCGGCGATTGGACGCCGCGTTCAGTGCATCGTAATTCCCGTTTAATTGCCGACACCATCGCCGAGCTAGAAGCTGAGTTGGGCCGTGACGTTAAAGATTATGAAGTTGCAGAAAAACTTGCTATATCATTAGATGAATATCATCATATGATTAGTGATGTTAGCTCGGGTCGAATTATTGGTATTGAAGACCTTGGTATTTCTGAAGACGTGTTGGTGACTGCTGATGATAGCGATACCGATCAGTTATATCAGCATCAAGCTAACAGCGCCTTTAACGATGCACTTGCCAAAACCATCAGCAGTTTACCAGAGCGAGAAGCGTTAGTGCTGTCGCTTTATTATAATGAAGAACTAAACTTAAAAGAGATCGGGGCGGTGCTGGATGTTAGCGAGTCTCGTATCAGTCAGATTCATAGTCAGGCATTGGTGCGTTTAAAAGGCCGAATGCAGGCTTGGTTGTAATGCATCCATATTATCTGGATGACTTTCTCTTCGGAGGGGACTTTGAATAAAAATATGAAAATCCTTGTGGTAGATGACTTTTCTACTATGAGACGTATCATCAAAAATCTGTTGCGCGATCTAGGCTTTACGAATATTTCAGAAGCAGATGATGGCAGCACGGCTTTACCTATGTTACAAGGCGGAGATTTTGACTTCGTGGTCACAGATTGGAATATGCCGGGTATGCAAGGTATCGATTTGCTAAGAGCAATTCGAGCCGATGCTAAGCTGAAGCACATTCCGGTGATGATGGTAACGGCTGAAGCTAAAAAAGAACAAATCATCGCGGCAGCTCAAGCTGGCGTTAATGGTTACATCGTCAAACCTTTTACTGCTGCAACCTTACAGGAAAAGCTGGCGAAAGTATTTGAGCGGATCGGTTAAACCGTTTCTTGCCAAGGAGTAAAGCCATGCCTGTGACTAAGGTCCCATTAATTACGCTTGAACAAGCAAAAGAACTCGTTCAGCTACTGGAGATTGGTGAGCAAGAAGTTGCTAATCAACTGGTGCAACAGCTAGGTACGCCTGGCTCATCTGAGCTATTTGCTGAGGTCGGTAAAATTACCCGACAACTGCACGATTCCTTAAAAAACTTCCGAATTGATCCAGCTCTTAGCAATATATTGCAAGAAGATATTCCTGATGCGAAAAAGCGCTTAAACCATGTTATTGATATGACAGAGCAAGCCGCTAACCGTACCATGGATGCCGTAGAATCTTGTTTACCGATTGCCGATGAGATCACTAAACAACTTGGGCAATTAATGCCGCAATGGCAAAAGTTGATGCAGCGCGATTTGCCCTTAGCTGAATTTAAAGCGCTTTGTCATAATATTGATGGTTTTTTACAAAAAACCTCGAGCGAATCATTACGTCTAAACAGCTTGTTAACTGACGTTTTGATGGCGCAAGATTTTCAAGATCTTACTGGGCAAATTCTTCGCCGTGTGATTGAACTAGTACGAGAAGTCGAAGAAAGCCTTATCGGTCTTGTTACTGCTTTTGGTAAATCCAGTTCGCAATTTCTGGAACAACAACCCGCAAAAAGTAAAACTAAAACGTTGGTTGCTGCCGAAGGTCCGATTATTGATGCCGCTGAGCGTGCAGATGTAGTAAATGGTCAGGACGATGTCGACGACTTACTGTCTAGCTTAGGGTTTTAACTGAGGTGTCTGCAGATGAGCTTTGATATGGACGAGGATATTCTTCAGGATTTTCTGGTAGAAGCCGGTGAAATTTTGGAGTTGCTGCAAGAACAGTTAGTTGAGTTAGAAAATAACCCAGATGACGCGCCGCTACTTAATGCGATTTTCCGTGGTTTTCACACGGTGAAGGGCGGGGCGGGGTTTTTATCGCTAACCGAATTAGTTGACGTCTGCCATGGCGCGGAAAACGTATTTGATATTTTACGAACAGGCAAACGCTCGGTAACGCCAGAATTGATGGACGTGATCTTGCAAGCGCTCGATTCGGTCAACAGTATGTTTACCGAAGTCAAAGGTCGGCAACCGTTAACGCCAGCGGCGGCTGATTTATTAGCGGCACTCCATCACTACAGTGAACCTGCCGCTGCAGATCCGGTCGCTGAAGCGCCAGTAGTGTCAGCGCCGCCAGCCGCAACGGCTCAAGCGGCTGCAGAAATTGAAGATGCGGGTGATATCGACAGTATTTCTGAAGCAGAATTCGAGCGTATGCTTGATGAGCTGCATGGCAGCGGTGCCCTGGTCGTGATAGTGCGCCTACTGCGACAACGAGTGCTGATCTTGGCGCTGATATGTCTGATGACATTACCGATGACGAATTTGAAAACCTGTTAGACCAGTTACATGGTAAAGGCAGTTTTAACAGCGACACTCCAGCTAAAGCTCCTGCAGAAACTGAACCCGTCAAGCCAAAAGCTGCTGCGCCAAAAGATGACGAAATTACTGACGACGAATTTGAAGCCTTATTAGATCAATTGCATGGCAAAGGCAAAGCGCCAGTGACACCCCCGGCGGCTAAAGCTACGGAGCGTCCAGTTCCACCTGCACCGGTAACAACACCGCAAACGCCTGCCGCAACGGCTGCACCAGTTGTGGCAACGCCAGCGGATAAAGGCGCACCGCCGGCTGCAGCTGCAGCTGCCGCTGAAACAACGGTACGAGTCGATACTAAACGCCTAGATCAAATCATGAATATGGTTGGTGAGTTAGTGTTGGTGCGCAATCGTTTGGTAAGCTTATCCAGCTCAACGCAAAACGAAGAAATGACTAAGGCGATTGCCAACCTTGACGTGGTCACTGCGGATATTCAAGGTGCGGTGATGAAAACGCGCATGCAGCCCATTAAGAAGGTGTTTGGTCGTTTCCCTCGTGTGGTGCGTGATTTAGCACGCTCTTTGAAAAAAGATATCGATCTAATCCTTGAAGGTGAAGAAACCGATTTAGATAAAAACTTGGTGGAAGCCTTAGCCGATCCGTTAGTGCATTTGGTGCGCAACTCGGTTGACCACGGGATTGAAATGCCTGATGTCCGTGCAGCTGCAGGAAAGGCACGGACCGGTATTGTGAAATTAGCGGCTACCCAAGCTGGGGACCATATTCTGTTGACCATTCAAGATGATGGTGCCGGTATGGATCCAGAAAAACTCAAAGGTATTGCCATTAAACGCGGTGTTATTGATATCGACGCGGCCGCCAGAATGTCGGATACCGATGCCTTTAATTTGATTTTTGCACCTGGCTTTTCAACTAAAGAGCAGATTTCAGATATATCTGGTCGCGGTGTCGGCATGGATGTGGTGAAAACCAAGATCACTCAACTGAACGGTACCGTGCATATTAGTTCGAAATTGGGTGAAGGCACTACGCTAGAAATCAAGGTGCCGTTAACCTTAGCTATTTTGCCAACCTTAATGGTGGTGGTAGGTAAACAAACCTTCGCTTTACCTTTAGCCGGTGTCAATGAAATCTTTCATCTAGATCTAGCAAAAACGAATATTGTTGATGGCCAGTTAACCATCGTGGTGCGCAACAGAGCCATACCCTTGTTTTACCTCGAACATTGGTTGGTCAAAGGCTCTGATAAAAAGCTGCGCCGCGAACAAGGTCATGTTGTGATCGTGCAAATCGGCCAGCAGCAGGTAGGTTTTGTGGTTGATCAACTGATTGGCCAAGAAGAAGTGGTGATCAAAGCGCTTGATGCTTTATTACAAGGTACACCTGGCATGGCTGGTGCTACCATAACTTCTGATGGTGGTATCGCCTTGATTTTAGACGTGCCAAACCTGCTTAAGCATTATGCTAAAAAGTCAAAAATAAAATTCGAGCGCTTTAAAACGCTACGTGGTTAAGTGAGTATTGCATGACTATTAGGGTATTAATCGTTGATGACTCAAGTTTTTTCCGCCGCCGCTTAACCGAAATGTTATCGGCTGATGCCGAGTTAGAGGTGATTGATACTGCCAATAATGGGCAGGAAGCCATAGCGAAAGCATTAGCGTTAAAACCGGATGTGATCACCATGGATATCGAGATGCCAGTATTAGACGGTATCTCTGCGGTTCGCGAAATACTGAAAACTCAGCGTATCCCTATTTTAATGTTTTCTTCGCTAACACATGAAGGCGCGAAAGCGACCTTAGACGCGCTAGAAGCAGGGGCTGTCGATTTCTTACCGAAAAAATTTGAAGATATTGCCCGCGATAAGCAAGAAGCTATCGATGTGTTACGCGATCGCGTTAAAGCGGTTGCAAGACGTCGCCCCCTAGGTCGCAGTACATTCGCACACTCTCCGTTAGCAAAAACTGCTATGCCAACGACGCGCACCGCCGATGTAACAACGCGGCCATTAGCTGATGCCAGTCGCAGCCTCGGGGCTCGCAGTGCCATGCCACGGCCTACGTTAACCCCACGCAGCTCTGCCGTGACCCAAAGCAGTGGTAAAGAATATAAACTGGTTGCCATTGGTACCTCTACCGGTGGTCCCGTTGCTTTACAACGTATTTTAACGGCGTTACCCGCTAACTTCCCGTTACCGATTATCCTAATTCAGCATATGCCTGCGGCTTTTACCGGCGCTTTTGCGCAGCGATTAAACTCGTTGGCCAAAATTGAAATTAAAGAAGCCGAAGACAATGAACTGTTGCGCCCAGGTGTGGCTTATTTAGCGCCCGGCGGCAAACAAATGTTGGTGGATGGCAATGAAAGCCAAGCGCGTTTAAAAATCAAAGATGATGATTCCCCGCGAATTAATTTTAAACCCAGTGTGGATGTCACCTTTGCTACTGCCGCAAGGGTGTTTCAGCAAAAAGTGCTGGCGATTGTATTAACCGGTATGGGGTCTGATGGTCGCGAAGGTGCACGTATGCTGAAACAGCAGGGCGCAACCATTTGGGCGCAAGATGAAGCCAGTTGTGTTGTCTATGGGATGCCGCAAGCGATTGCAGCAGCAGGATTAATGGATGCGGAAGTGCCTTTAGCTGATGTGGCTGCAAGAATATTGACGGAACTAAAGCATGGATAAGTTGGCGTTTATTGGCTTTATACTGGCGGTAGTAGCGGTTGCTGGCGGCTTTGTTTTAGAAGGCGGTACACTCAGTACCTTAATGCATTTACCGGCGTTTATTATTGTATTTGGTGGCACGCTGGGTGCAGTAATGTTGCAAACCCCATTTCAACAATTTCGCTTGGGCTTATCTATGCTGCCATGGGCTTTTTTACCCCGGGCGCTACCTGTACAACAAACCATGAACCGGATTGTTGAGTGGGGAAATTCAGCGCGCGCTAATGGCTTTTTGTCATTGGAATCGGCAGCACTAGAAGAATCCGATCCGTTTTTACATCGTGGTTTAAACTTATTAGTTGATGGTGCAGAAGCCGACACCTTACAAATCACCTTAGATGCTGAATTAAGTTTGACTCGCGAACGTTTACTGCGTGGCGCGCGTATTTTTGAAGCGTTGGGTGGTTACAGCCCGACTATCGGTATTATTGGCGCGGTATTGGGGCTTATTCAAGCAATGAGTCATATCAGTGATCCTGATAGGCTCGGTTTGGGCATCGCCACTGCTTTTGTAGCCACCATTTATGGCGTTGGTTTCGCGAACCTTGTATTTATTCCTTTAGGGAACAAATTAAAAAACTTAGTTCAGCAACAAAGTCTTTATCACGAGTTGATTATTGAAGGCTTAGTGTCTATTGCCCAAGGGCAAAATCCGCGGACTATTGAGCGGAAACTTGCCGCCTATCGACCAGGTTAATGTATGTATCGACATCGAGGTTCTCAGCAACAAACTGAACGCGAAGATCTTGATCGTTGGCTGGTGTCCTATGCTGACTACATGACTTTAATGTTTGCCTTATTTGTTGTGCTTTATGCGTTATCTTTAGTCAAAAATGAAGAGTTTAGTGTACTCACCGATTCTATTACCAAAGTGTTTGACAAAACGGTCAAAGACCAAACCGCCGCCACCGGTGAAACCTTATTACCGTTAAGCAATAAACAAAGTGATTTTCCATTGTACGGCACTTCCCTTGAACCGGCGCAAGGGCCGGAACTGGTTGCCGACTCAGCGACCTTATCTGATGTCAGACAACGCTTTTTAGGCAGCGCCTTACAATCCATAGAGCAAGAGTTGACACAGGCGCTAAGTAATTTAATTGAACAAGGAGTCGCTAAACTTAGGCAAGATGAAGATTGGTTGGTGATCGAGCTAAACAGCGGGTTATTATTTGCGTCAGGCAGCGCCACTGCAACAGAGTCAGCCCGTACTTTGTTAAAAGAAATTGGCAAAATCATTAATCCAATCAATAACTTTTTAAGAGTCAGAGGCTATACTGATAATATTCCTATCCGTAATGAAGTGTTTTCATCTAATTGGGAATTATCCGTTGCACGTGCCACTTCAGTGCTACGCTTATTAGAAGAGTCTGGTACGCCATCGCATCGTATGGCAATTGAAGGCTTCGGTCAGTATTATCCCAGTGCCGATAACAGTACCGCCAGCGGTCGGGCTGAAAATCGTAAAGTGGTGATTGCCATTTCTCGTTATGGTTATCGGCCCGAGCAGCTAAACCCAGAAGCAAATGCCGCCTTAGAGCAGCAACTGCGTCAAGTCACTCAAGAAGATGGTTCTATTCAAGTTATTGCTTTACCTGGGGGCGGGATACGTATTACAACGCGTCAGGAAAACCCTGACGCCGTGCCGCAAGGACAGGATCCTAAATAGTGGTTATTTGGACAGTCGCAAATCAAAAAGGTGGAGTAGGTAAAACCACCACCACAGTGACGCTTGGTGGCTTATTGGCCGAGCGCGGTCATCGTGTGCTGTTAGTCGATACCGATCCCCATGCTTCTTTAACCTACTATTTTGGTATTGATGCCGAAGAGCTAGAAGTGAGTGTGTTTGATATTTTTATGCGCGGTAAACAGATTACCCGTGAAGAAATATTACAATCGCTGTGCCCGACTCAGGCTGAAGGTTTAGATATTCTGCCCGCATCCATGTCGTTAGCGACTCTCGATCGTGCCATGGGCAATAAAGGGGGTATGGGCTTATTACTGAAAAAAGCCTTACAGTTAATTGCCGCCGATTACGACTATGTATTGATTGATTGCCCCCCGGTGATGGGGGTTTTAATGGTCAATGCGCTGGCGGCATGTCAGCGCGTGTTAATACCGGTGCAAACCGAGTTTTTGGCACTAAAAGGTTTAGAGCGTATGATTGCGACCATGGCGTTAATGCGTGGCTCTAAACAAGCTTTATCTTATACTATAATTGCTACTATGTACGACAAACGTACCCGAGCCTCGCTAGAAGCTTATAAAGCGTTAAAAGAGACGTATCAGGATCAGGTGTGGTCTTCTGTGGTTCCTATTGATACGAAGTTTCGCGATGCGTCGTTAGCACAAACGCCCCCGCATATGTTTGCCAGCAATGCTCGTGGTGTATTTGCTTACAATACGTTGCTGACTTATTTGCTGCAATTAACGCCGGAGGCTTAATATGAGCCAGTTAATTGCCAGTCAAAAAGTGATTCAAGGCTATTTAGATTCGTTATTAACCGAAGACGATGATCGCGCTGAGGTCGCCGTTAGTGCTGTTGCGGAAAAACAACGTGCTGAATTAAACACATTATTAGCGCAAGCTGTTACTGCGAAGCCCGTGGCTGCGACAGCCGCCGCGGTTAATGTAAAAACGCCGGTTGAACCCGTTTTAGCACCGGCCAAACTGGCCGTGCAGCACACTGAGGTTGCCAGTAACAGAGCGATCCCCATAGCACAGCGTTTAGCGGCTAATACCGTCGCTGCTGCCTCCGATACAACGGCGAAAGCGTATCGAAAAGAACGGTTTCAAGTATTATTTTTTAATGTGGCCGGTTTAAAAATTGCAGTGCCATTGACTGAACTTGGTGGTATTCATGAGCTTAGAACCATTACCAGTTTATTTGGCAAGCCGAATTGGTTTCGCGGCGTGATGTTGTATCGTGAACAAAAAATCAATGTGGTCGACACCGCGCGCTGGGTCATGCCAGAAAAATATAACGAAACTCTGGAACAAGAGTTAAACTATAATTATCTCATTATGTTAGGGTCAAGTAATTGGGGGCTGTGTTGCGAAAGCCTAATTGATACCATGACCTTAGAACCTGAAGAAGTGAAGTGGCGTGAACACCAAGGCAAGCGCCCGTGGATCGCCGGATTGATCAAAGAACATATGTGTGTCTTACTTGAAGTTGACGAGCTAATCGCCTTGTTAAACCAAGGCCTCGATATCAACGCCCGCAGAAATAGAGCACGAGGAGCTGTAGATGAGTAATAAAGTTTCCCAATCGGCAGATAAAAAACAGGTTGTCGACGAAGTGTTGCAATGGGTAACCTTCCGTTTGCAGGAAGAAACTTACGGCATCAATGTGATGCAGGTACAAGAGGTGCTGCGTTACAGTGAGATCGCACCTGTACCTGGCTCACCAGAGTATGTACTGGGCATCATTAATTTACGCGGAAACGTTGTTACCGTTATTGATACGCGGGCTCGATTTGGTTTACCTCCAGCCGAAGTCACCGATAATACTCGTGTGGTGATTATCGAAGCAGAAAAGCAAGTAATTGGTATTTTGGTCGACAGTGTCGCCGAAGTGGTTTACTTAAAACAGTCTGAGGTGGATAGTGCACCAAATGTCGGTACCGATGAAAGTGCGCGTTTTATTCAAGGTGTGTCTAACCGCGATGGTGAGTTACTCATTTTGGTTGACTTGAATAAAATGCTAAATGATGAAGAATGGGACGAGATTAACAGCCTTTGATGAACATACCTGTTTGGTTAGTCTGGCCGTTGTTAGGCCTAGGCATAATCAGTGTGCTGCTTCTGGCCTTATGGCTGCGTAAGCGTTTGGCACAAGTTGAGCGTAAAGTCAGTTTACTGAGTGCTCAGCTTGAGAGCAGCCAGCAACACGCGGCCACAGCGCAGGCTGAGCTAGAAGAGCTGCGCTCAGGCGTGATTGGTGTTGGCCAGCGCGTACTCAATTTACAAGAGTCGCAACAGCGCTTAAAAAACCAATTAGCTGAGTTACACGAACAGCATCAAGTGATTGCACTAAGCGATCCAGAGAGTAAAATTTATAGCCGAGCCATGAAGATGGTGGAGCTGGGCGCTGATCTCGAAGAAATTATCCGTGAATGTGAATTACCACGCGCTGAAGCCGAATTGTTGGTCAATTTGCATCAACAAAAACAAGGTTAAGCAAAGCAGAGGTCGCTATGAGTGATCAGCCAGAGCAAAGCGCTACCGCGCTAAAATATGACGGCGCCGGCGCGCCCATTATTATTGCAAAAGGGCATGGCCAGTTAGCAGCTGATATTATTGCCCTAGCGCGTGAGCACGGTGTATTGATACATGAAGATGCCGAGTTATCTCGGCTGTTAAGCCAATTACAATTAGGCGATCAGATCCCTAAGGCCTTGTATCTGATTATCGCCGAGTTAATTGCTTTCTCCTATGTACTGCAAGGCAAGTTTCCTGAAAACTGGCATAACATTCATCAGCGTATTGACCTAAAAGCCTAACCCGCATGTTCTTGTTGTAGCCAAAGGGCTATTCAGCCGTTTCTGGCTTTTGCCATACTAGCGCTTTAAAGTGCTGACGACACATCGAAACATAACTTTCATTACCGCCAATTTGTACTTGCGAGCCCGCTGTCGCTGCCTGGCCATGTTCATCTAACCGCACCACAAAATTCGCTTTACGACCACAATGACAAATAGTTTTTAATTCAATCAATTTGTCCGCCCAAGCTAAAAGTGCCTGGCTTCCAGCAAAGGTTTCACCCAAAAAATCTGTACGTAAGCCAAAGGCCAACACCGGCACATTTAGCTCATCTACTACGTCTGTCAGCTGCCGCACCTGTGTTTTTGATAAAAACTGTGCTTCATCAATCAATACACAATCTAAACGACCTGCGGCTTTTTGTTGTTGCAGTGTAGTGAAAAAGTCGAATTGGTGATCAAAAATGTGCGCATCCATGGCCAAACCAATGCGCGAACTGACTTTACCTAAACCAAAGCGATTATCTAAAGCAGCGGTGAAAATGGCCACCGTCATGCCGCGTTCTTGATAGTTATAGGCACTTTGCAGTAAAGAAGTGGATTTGCCGGCATTCATTGCCGAATAATAAAAATACAATTGAGCCATTACGGTACCCTAAAAATGCTGACGGCGCAGTATAGCAACTTACTATAGAAAATCAGCTAGCTGCGCTTCAAGCCTAGCAGGATTTAACTGCCTGCTGCGGC
This sequence comes from Alishewanella sp. HL-SH05, assembly GCF_052655985.1. The sequence continues at coordinate 2,871,421 of NZ_CP199753.1, read as the reverse complement.
TTAAATTAACCGGCAGCAGGGCGTTGGTATGGTGTTAATGATCTGCAGTTTTCACCCTTTCTTGCGGTTTTTCAGCGCGCTTAACAGCGCTGTCATCTGCTTTTTTATTGTTTTGTGTTGGTTTAGCGGGTTGCACTATTGGAAAGAATAAATTTAACGGATTTTGTTTTATTTGTTCGAACACACTTTTCAGTAACAACGAAAACTTACCAATTTGCGTGCCGCGTGCGCGCAATGCCACGGTTAGGGCGAGAGTAAAGCTCACCCACAAATTAACAAAACCAATTAATAACACCATCACTAAATAAAACAAAAAGCCGAAGAGGCCCAAATCGCCATCGACTGTGCTGTAGCCTAAATTGGCTGAAGCAAAAGCGACATGCCGAATATCCAACGGTAAATCAAGCAAGTAGCCTAAGTAGCTGGTCATGCCTAATAACACACCAAAAAAGAAATTACCGGCCAAGGCACCATAGTTTTCATGCCAATATTCGGCAAAAGCTTTACGTGCACGTTGCGGTAAGAGCCTTTTCAGTAAGGGGTGTTGGTATAGCCGTAAATTTAATTCAAGGTAATTGGCGCGGTTTTCAAAAAAACCGGCAATAATGCCCGAGCAGAATAACCAAACCCCCGCAATAGCCGCAAAAAACAGTGAGCCATGCCAAGGTGAGATGGCATCTAACTGATAAGACACCGCAGCGGCATCTAAAATGGAGCGATCTTGCCAATACCAAAAGCTCAAGGCAATAATTGAAGCGGTTATCACGGCAATACTGACGTTACCCCATACTGCAGCCCACTGCGACCGATTTACGTCAATCAGTAAGGTGGCCAGTTTTTTATGGGCTGCCCGCCCGTTTTCACCTTTTTCAACTTCAGCGGCAAAACTGGCCGCAGTCATGGCTGGCTGCTTGGTGGCGACAGTCAGGCCTAACATATGAATGAGCACAAAACCTAGGCCATAATTTAAACTGGCCAGCGCAGCGTTAGAGAAGGGGGATAACCCCAGCGCTTGGATATGAATTTTAATCAGTGCCATCACGGCAATAATCACGCCTGCACCTGCGGCTGAGGCCACTAAACCAAAAAATTGGCTTTTATCGCGGGTGATGTAATGTTCACCATGACTGCTTTTGTTCACGCTGATACTTTTCGATAACAGCTGAGTACTGCTGCGCCATAGCGCACGCACGCTTTTTTTCTCGCGGCTGGTATACAGTAACTGCTCGGTTAACTCTAAAGTATGCCGGTGCAGCTCGGCGCGATCCTGACCGGTGATCAATATCACTAATTGTTCTATCCGGCTTAGCGTTTGCTCTAAGCGTTCTAACAGATGAGACACGGCCACCGTGCTGCCTGCTGCTGCCGCACGGCGTCTTAAGCGGTCTATTTGCTCATAGCATTGCTCAACCATCACGATGTAATGTGCACAGTCGTAGAGCGGTAATTCGACATCCGGTTGTTTTTGCCGATAATGGCCCACTAACATATTCAGTTCACGATGCAGCGCAATAAATGCAGAATCAATGTTGTTGAGCCGCTTATCTAATCGCATCAGATCCGGCTCCATCTCTTCTGCAGCGATCCAGACACTGAGCATTTCCAGTGCGCACAAGGCATCTTCATGCATGTGTTCTTCAAATGCCGTTAGCTTTTCTTTGCTGACTACGCTTAGAAAAAAGCTGCTGAACTCGGTAAACAAGCCTGGGCCATCAACATGCTCTTCATCATCAATAACAATTTTTTTAAAAACCTCGGCCAGCACGTCTTTTAATTCGTTCAGATCACGCGGTGCTGGGTTCACTTTTTCATAGAGGCGGCTAGATAGTTCACGAAAAAAACCGCGACGTGAAAATACGCCAAGGCTGACTAATGCCGGGTAGATATGCACACTGCACAGCCAACTGAACAAGTTGTTGGCAATCATTTCACTTTCAGCGAGATTTTGTTGCAGTGTTTCTAATAATTTTTTAGCGCGCTTTTTACGCTCAAAGCTAAAGCGTGACTCGTTTACCCAGCCCACTAAGTGTTTTAGCAGGGGTAATCCTTCTTTTTCAGCGGCTAAAGCGCGAACGAGCATCAGCGCATTTAATTTATCCATTAACACCTCATACCCTATACAAGCCTTTACTGCGTCGTTTTCATCAGCTGTTTGCTCTGCATAGCCACAGCATTTGCCAGTGCGCCCTTATGATACCGCAGTGTCTACTAGCTTGCGTAGTTTAAATTTACATTAGCTTTTAGACCTTTAATGGTTGTTTTACCTTAAAACAGGCATACTACCCAACAACAATATCGTTGATTTAAGGAAATAAAAGATGGAAAAGTGGTTATTATTGACCGTTTTTGCGCAAGTCGTGCTAACCAGCGTGGTCATGGTGCTGATGGGGCGGCGACGTTTCAAAGCTGCTCGTAACAAACAAATTAACATGGCCGCTTTTCAAACCATGGATTTACGTGGCGCGGATCAACAAGTCATAGCGACCGGCCGTAATTTCGATAATCAATTTCAGATGCCCATGCTGTATCTATTTAGTGTGTTATTTATATTGCAGTTTGGTTTGGCCGATTTGACCTTTTTGTTGCTCGGTACGGCCTTTGTGCTGCTACGTATCGCACATACCGTGGTGCATATTGGTAGCAATACCTTGCGTCCACGTTTTCGGTTATTTGTCTTAGGTTGTGTGGTGCTGTGGATGATTTGGGGCCGTTTGCTGCTATTGGCATTATAGTTTGTGCATTTGTTAATAAAATACACCGGCTTGTACTTAGGCCTGAAAATAAAGGGTTAGTGCCTTAACCAACCAAAACAAAAATAGCAGGTAACGCAGAACTAACCCTAGAGTACACTGGGGTTTAGCTGCTATGATTAACCAAGACTAACCCTTGATTTGCCCTGAAGCGGTAGATCAGTAGTAGATGAGGTTATTTTGCTAAAAGCGTTATGCGGTTTGTTATGTTTAGGTGCTAGCTTTACAGTTTTTGCCGAGCCTTCGCCAGAACTATTAAAAGAGTTTGACCAGTTCTTTCAAGAACAAGTGCAGCAACAGCAAGTGCCTGGTGCCGCCTATGCTATTGTTTATAAAAACAAGATTATCCGCGCTAAGGGTTTTGGTGTACGTGAAGTGGGTAGCAAGCTACCCGTTGATGCTTTTACCGTATTTCGAATTGCTTCTGTTTCTAAAACCTTCGCCGGCGGGTTAGCCAGTATTCTTGCATCGCAAGGTCATTTTAAATGGGATGATCCGGTTAATCGCTATTTGCCTGATTTTTCGTTTAAAACGCGTTCGTTCAATAATAAATTAAAGGTAGAACATTTACTGTCGCAAAGCACTGGGGTAATTGCCAATGCTTATGACAACCTGATTGAGGCTAATTTTCAGCCTGAACGTATTTTACCGCAATTTCAAAAGTTAGATCCGCTGTGTACACCCGGCCAGTGTTATGGCTATCAAAATGTCTTGTTCAGTTTAATTGAACCCATTATGCAGCAATCGACCTCGCAAGATTATGCCAGTTTGCTACGGCAGAATATTTTTGAACCACTGCACATGCCAACGGCATCGGTGGGCTATCAGGGGTTTTTAGATACTGAAAATCGCGCTATTCCCCATGTGAAAGCTAAAGGTAAATGGTATCCACGTACCGTTAGCGAAAGTTACTATCGTTTTGCACCTGCTGCAGGGGTCAATGCCAGTGCTATCGATTTAGGCTATTGGTTAATTGCGCAATTAGGTTATAACCCAGAGGTGCTAAATAGCGAACAACTGCAATATATGACGAACAAGCGTGTTCGCACGGTTCGCGATCTGCGCCGTCGTCAGTGGCGTGAGCATATTACCGATGCCCATTATGCCCTGGGCTGGCGCGTTTATCAGTTTGGTCAAGAGCAACTGGTGTATCACGGTGGTTGGGTTCAAGGCTTTCGTGCCGAATTAGCGTATTCTAAAGATCGTGAGTTGGGCTTAGTGATTTTATTAAATGCGGAATCGAATGTGGTTGCAGAATTAAGCACGCATTTTTGGTCAACCATGTTTACGGCAATGCAAAAAGAAGACAAAGCCAGTTTACTGGCAGGTTGCAAACTTTCCGAGAAAAACAGCACAAAAAAAGCGTCTAGCTGTTAAGCCTTGGCAACTTTCTGATATAAATCTAAATAGAAATCACATTGAATTGCTGGCGCTTGCGCCAGTAATTCTGCTTTGACTGCAGCACTGAACTTCCAACCTAATGGCACCATTGTGATTAACTGCATTAAATCGGTTGCCGTTAACTGCGTTAGCTGAAAACTCAACCGTTCTCTTGCAACATGCTGAAAATCTGTTATGTCAGTAACGGCATCACTGTGCAAACGTACTTCGCTATAAATCGCTTGTTTAAGTTGCAGCAAATGCTCAGGGGCGGGGGTAACGGTAAGTAAGTGACCACCCACTTTGAGCACACGGCTTAGCTCACTGGCTAAAGAGGGCGCATAAATACGCACTATGGCATCAAAATAGCCTGCGGCAAAAGGCAAGCTATAGGCACTAGCGACCGCAAAGTGAACCTGTGGATACTGTTTTGCTGCCGAGCGAATGGCACTTTTTGAAATATCGATACCATGCTGTTCTTCAAGAGTTAATTGTTGCTGTAATAGGTTACTGTAATAGCCTTCGCCGCACCCCAGATCCAACAGAGTAGTGACTTGCAGCGGTTGTAACGTGGCGCCAACTTGCTCGGCCATGGGCCGATACCAATCGGCTTGCAAGAATGCGCGGCGGGCTTGCATCATCTCTTTATTATCACCTGGATCTTGCGAGTTTTTTTGCTGTACTGGCAACAGGTTAACGTAGCCTTCTTTGGCCTGATCAAAACTATGTCGATTGACACACTGATACTGTTTATTATTCAGAACTAAAGCTTGTTGACACAGTGGGCACAGGTACATAGTTAAACCAAGATAGCAAAAACGCTATTGTAGCAGCAGGCAAGCTTTCGCCGCAAAGCCTTGGTATACTGCGACAAATTATGTGGGGGATTTATGCAAGAATTGGAAATGTGGTCTTTAGATGAATTATGTGACCATGCCTTTGATATATTTGAAGAATTAGCAGCCGATAACCTATCTGCTGAAGACTATCAGTTTTATCAACAGCATTATGAAGCACGGGGCTATGTCGATTTGGTGGTGCCAGGTGCGGATTGGCTAGATACGGTCAACCAAGAGCTTGAACCGGAGCTGCACTTCGAGGCGCAAATTGGTGTGACGGGCGAGAACGGCAGTGCCGACTTGGTATTAGCCCGTATTTTGTTAAGTCGCGAAAAGCATGAAACCCTGTGCCATGCGTTGTGGCGTGGGCAATAAAACGAATGATTCGGTAAGGGTGTTTTAGCTAAAAGGTTTAGTATTGGAGTCTCTATGTTATTGCAGGTACAACAGAGTCAGGTTTTGCTGATTGATATCCAAAGCAAATTGGCTCCAGCTATTGCTGATCACGCGCAGCTGAGTCAGGCTGCCGCTTGGGTGTTACAAATTGCCAGCTTATGTGACGTGCCGGTAATAGCGACAGAACAGTATCCTGCTGGCTTAGGTCATACTATCCCCTCATTGCTCGAGTTACTTCCTAGTGGCGCGGTGCATGAAAAAATTCATTTTAGTGCTATGCGTGAACCTGAGATTGTTGCGGCTGTTGCCGCACAGCAACGGCCACAAGTCGTGGTGCTTGGCACAGAAGCGCATGTTTGTGTGTTGCAAACGGTGCTAGACTTACTTGCTGCCGGCTATCAAGTGTATTTGGTTAGCGAAGCAGTCGGCTCGCGTACGCCTGAAAACAAACAGTTGGCGCTTAGTCGCATGCAACAAGCCGGTGCAGTAGTGATCAGCAAGGAAATGTTAGCCTTTGAATGGCTAGAGCGCGCCGGAACAGAGTTGTTCCGGCAAATTAGCAAAGGGTGGATTAAATAACCGCGTGTTGGCTGCGAGACTAAAGACGTTATTGACCGAGCAGCTGTTCTAGCAAAAGCGCCAATCGCACCGCAGCTTGTTGTAAACGTTGCTCTAAATTAGCTTGATACTGTGCTAAATAGCTGTCGTCAATTAACATGCCTGGCCGATAATGCTGATAAATATCAAAGGTTAACCGTGCAGATTCATTTGCCCAATCTAACACGCTGCCTTGTTGCCACAGCGCGGTGTTTTCTGGGTTAATTTGCAAAAATAACCATTCTTGTCTCTGGTAATCTTCGTCATAACCGAGTTTGTGCAGCATGCTGCTATCCCAAATGCCGTGTAAATTAGCCGGCGTTTCTGGGTTATAAAAATACACAGCAGTGCGATTGCCGCCAAGATCATCGGCGTAACTGACATGCAGTGGCTGATGTAAGTCGCCAATATAATGCGCTAAAAATAACAAGGCTTGCCAGTCAGTCGCATCTGCGGTTAAACGCTGCTGCATATCGGCGATAGCCGATAAAATACAGCCTTGTTCAGGGCAGTGGTCATGCTTAATTTCTTGTTCTGGGCGCGGCATATTCACATAGTGATGGGGCGCACTCCAACGATATTCCTCTTCACTGCGCACTTCATCTGGCCAAGCACAAGCATTGGCGAATTCGGTATGGGGTGAGGCAGCAACTAAGCTAGCCACTTGCTGTTGGGTTTGTATCGACAGTAACTGTAAGCTCATATTACAGATCAGCGCATGCCCCGTGCGCCCAAAACCAAAGCTATTGAAGCTTATTAACAGTGCACATAACACTAAAAAACTGCGCATATTTATTCTCCAACCAGTTGAATAATACTAAAGCGGCTGGCCGCTTCACCGATCTTTTGTTGCACTTCGTTTAACGCCCCTTGCATGTCCTCGGCTAAGGTGTAAGGTGGGTTAATCACCAACATACCACTGCCCGTCATGCCATGCCCATGGCTATCGGCATGTAAATTAAACTCAATACGTAACTGATTTTTAATGCCAGTAGCAACAAGGCTATTTATAAAGGCTTCAACCGCGCTGCGTTCAATCACCGGATACCAAATGGCATAGGTCGCTTGCGGAAAGCGTTTATAGGCCTCTTGTAAGCCTGTAACCAAGTCTTGATACTCGGTTTTTAACTCATAAGGCGGGTCTATTAACACTAAACCGCGCTTGACCAAGGGCGGCAGCATCGCTTTAAAGCCGGCATAAGCATCGGTATTTTCAATACGCGTATAACGGCGGCGCACAAATTGGCTTTTTAGCACCGGAAAGTCGGTAGGATGCAGTTCAGTGGCTTGAATATGGTCGTCATTACGCAGCATTAACGCGGCAATTTTCGGCGAGCCCGGATAAAAAGCCAGTTCGCCATCGGGGTTAAGTTGGTTAATTAGCGCGATATAGCGTTTTAATAAGGAGCTTTGCGCTTCGTATTGCCAAAGTTTAGCAATACCGCCTTGGTATTCAGCGGTTTTTAGCGCGTGTTCGCTTTGCAAACTATACAGGCCCGCGCCGGCATGCGTATCGTGATAACACAGCGGTTTATCTTTTTTTAGCAGGTAGTCTAAGATGGCTACCTCGGTAAGATGTTTTACCACATCGGCGTGATTACCCGCATGGTAGCTGTGACGATAACTGAGCATAAAAAAGAGCCTTGCTTTGCCATTTAAGGCGCCAAGGATACTGCGTTAACTTAAAAAAACAAGTGTTAAAACCATGGCACTAATAGCAATCGCTTTGCAGCAGACCCACGCGGACTCGGTGCAAGAAAAAACCAAGTATTGTCGGCGCCTAACTGCTAAAATCTGCGGCATACAGCAAGCGATAGCAAAATGCTAAAGAAACGGGAATGGGTATGTCACAACAACGGCCAAAAGGCGGCAAAGCAGCGGATCCGTTGCAAAAGCCTTGGATGAAAAACGCGAAATCAGCAGCAAATAAAGCAAAACGTCCGGTAGCCGCATTAAAACCGCAAACCGCTAAGCCGTTGAAAACCGTGTTGGATAACGAAGGTAAAATTTACGGTGAGAATGCCTGTCGGGTCATGTTTCAACAACGGCCAGAGTCAGTAATCCGTTTGTATTTATCGGCGCAGCTGGCACCAAAGTTTGCCGATATGATGAAGTATTTAGCCGCAGCGAAAAAAGCCTACCATATCGTTGATGATGCCGATCTTGAAAAAGTAGCCGGCAGTGGCCATCACGGTGGCATAGTGCTGCTGGTAAAACGTAAAGCGCAGCAAAAACTTGCTGACTATTTACAACAGAAAGGCCGCAAACAAGATTGTTTGCTGGCGTTAGATGGTGTAGGTAATCCGCATAATTTAGGCGCTATTACCCGCAGCTGTGCCCATTTTGGCGTGGGCGGCATTATTATGAAGCAGCCTGAGTTATTACAATCGGGCGCGGCGCTGCGCACCGCTGAAGGCGGCGGGGAATTTGTCGATGGTTTAAGTTGCGACAATCTGCCACTGGCGCTGAAGCTTTGTAAAGAGGCAGGTTATACGCTTATTACAACCTCTAGCCATGGCGGCAGCTCGTTATATAACACGCCATTACCGGCCAAAGTGGTGATTGTGTTTGGTGAAGAAATGTTTGGTGTATCGCAACATGTCGCAAAAAACGCGGACATCGCGCTGCAAATACCCGGCACCGGTAAAGTGGAATCGCTTAATGTGAGCGTGGCCGCGAGCTTAATTCTGGGTGAGTGGTATCGGCAACGAAGTTAGAGCGCGTTGTAGTATGGGTAACAGCGAGATTATTAGCGTCACTGTTACCCATCATTAAGGCGTATTCGCCAGTGAGCTTAGTGCTTTGGGTAAGGTTGAGCCAACATAACTAAAGCGCGGGATCAGTTCGCCAGCAATATCAACGTTTTCACTAAACATGGTGGCGGGGCGAGCCCACAGGCCAAAATCGCCGTACAGCGCACGATAGATCACTAGCCATTCGGCGGTTTCGCTATGCATAGCCAAGTCAACAACTTGGTAATAACGCCCTTTGTAGTGTTGATAATAGCCTTGTGGCAAGTCAGGCTTAGTGTTGTTGTTCATGCCAGCCCTCAAAAATGATTTGTGCCGACAGGCTGTCTACTTTGTCTTTACTCAGATTACGGTAACCGCCTTCTGCAAATAGTCTACTGCGCGCATCTGCGGTGGATAAACGCTCATCATGTAGCGCGACGGCTAAACCAAAGCGGCCATGGAGGCGGTTGGCGAATTTACGTGTTCGCACAGTAAAGTCTTGCTCAGTACCGTCCATATTAAGCGGTAAACCGACTAACAATAACTGCGGCTGCCAGTCTTTTATTAAGCGCTCAATCTGCTCCCATTCCGGAATGCCATCACGCGCTTTTAAAGCAGGAAGTAAGGTAGCACTGCCGGTTAATTCTGAACCGACAGCGACCCCGATACTTTTGGTGCCATAATCAAAACATAAAATGGTGCGATGTTGCATTAAGCGTGGCCAGCCTCGTTGGTTAATTGCCAAGGTTTAATGCCAATGGCCGCGGTTGCGGATTGCCATTTTTCAGCATGGATCAAATCAAAAATGATATGATTATCGGCAGGCACTACTAGCCAGCTATTATCTGCAATTTCTTGCTCTAACTGGCCGGCGGTCCAACCGGCATAGCCCAGCGCCAAAATAAACTTCTCTGGCGCAGCGGCGGTGGTTAAATCCATCAAAATATCTTTTGAGGTCGTGACCATTAAGCCGTTTTCCAATGGCATACTGCTATGATAGCCCGGTTTAGCGGTATGCAATACAAAGCCACGATCACTCTGTACTGGGCCTCCAGCACAAACTTGGCTACTAGCCACCGGGCTGTCGGCATCAAAGGTTATTTCGAGTTGTTTTAATAAATCCGCCACGCTGACCGGGAGAGGGTGATTGATAACAATACCCATAGCGCCTTCATCATTGTGCTCACAAACATAGGTTACACTGCGTTTGAACATCGGATCGTCCAAAGCAGGCATTGCAATGAGAAAATGGTTCTGAAATCCTTGCATACAACCTCCGCGATATCATTACGGCGTTAAGCGTGCTGCCAGGCGCTGTTCAATGGCGTCAAACAACATGCCGGTAATACTGATCGGAAAAGCGGCTTCGATTTCCCGAATACAGGTTGGACTGGTAACATTGATTTCAGTTAATTTATCGCCGATAACATCTAGACCGACGAAGATTAACCCTTTGGCTTTTAGTGTTGGACCGATGGCTTTAGCGATTTGCCAATCGGTTTCAGACAAGGCTCGAGCTTCACCTCGACCACCAGCGGCCAGATTGCCGCGTGTTTCCCCTGAAGCAGGGATCCTTGCTAAGCAGTATGGCACAGGTTCACCATCGATCACCAATATTCGTTTATCACCTTGGGTAATTTCTGGAATAAAACGTTGTGCCATAGCGTAACGACTGCCATGTTCAGTCAGCGTTTCAATGATGACACTGATATTCGGATCGCCCGGTTGTAAGCGGAAGATCGATGCGCCGCCCATACCATCTAACGGCTTCAAAATAATATCCTGCTCAGTTTTATAGAAGGCTTTTAAACGCGAAGGATCACGACTGACTAAGGTTTTAGGCGTAAACTGACTAAACCAGCTGGTGTAGAGTTTTTCATTGGCATCACGCAGGCTTTGCGGCTTGTTAACGATCAAAGTCCCCAAGTCTTCTGCTCGCTCTAGCATGTAAGTGGCATAAATATATTCGGTATCAAACGGTGGATCTTTACGCATCAGGATCACATCAAGTTCGCTTAGGGCGATATCCTGTTCTGTACCAAATTGATACCAGCTATGTTGATCTTGTTGTACCCGCAGCGTAACCGTACGGGCACGCGCTTGGCCTTGTAATAAATACAAGTCGGCCATTTCCATATAATGAATTTCATAACCACGATTTTGCGCCTGCAGCAGCATGGCAAAGCTGGAATCTTTATTGATGTTGATTTGGCTGATGGGGTCCATCACGATACCCAGTTTTATCGTCATAACATTTAACCTTAGGCAAGATCGCCAAATTGCAATTGCAAGGCACTAATGGCGGTTAGTGCAGCCGTTTCTGTTCGTAAAATGCGCGGTCCAAGCTGAATACCCGTAAACTGGGCTTGGGCCGTAGCGATGACTTCGGCATCCGTAAAGCCGCCTTCCGGGCCAATAACCAGCCGAATTGTTTGCGCTGGACTTAATGTTTTAATGGTGGCGCTGGCGCGCGGATCCAAGGTGAGTTTTAATTCTTTTGTTTGTTGGGCCAGCCATTGCGCTAAAGAAATGGCCGGATGCACCCTTGGCACAACACTGCGACCACTTTGCTCACAGGCACTTATGGCAATTTTTTGCCATTGCTCGTTACGTTTAGCCAATCGTTCGCCATCTAGTTTTACGCCACAACGTTCGGTAAACAGGGGGGTAATTTCAGTCACACCTAACTCTACGGCTTTTTGAATAGCGAAGTCCATGCGATCGCCGCGGGAAATACCCTGACCTAAGTGAATAGATAGCGGTGACTCAACCGGGTTAGCCTGTTGTGCCACAACCTTTACCTGCACTTGCTTTTTGCTAACATCAACAATGTGGCTATTGTAATTAAAACCATCGCCATTAAAGAGTTGTATGGCTTGGTCCGTTTGCATGCGTAACACGCGAGACACGTGATTTGCTGCGTCATCATCAAGCAGCAGTGTTTGATGAACACTCAACGTTTGAGGAGTATAAATACGAGGTATACGCATGCCGGCGGTTCCGATGCTAAAAGCGTTAATGTTAGCAGCCTGAGCTGCGGGTTCAAAATAAAAAACCGCTGCGAACAGCGGTTTTGCAAAGTGGCCGTAAACAGCTTAGCGCACGGGCACGTATTCGTAAGTTGATCCAAAGCCCAGTGGCAGATCTAATGCCCAGAACCCAAGCAAGAAAGCCGTCCACAATACAAGCATCACAACCGAGAAGGGCAGCATCAGTGCGACTAAGGTACCAATACCACTGTTTTTAACATACTTTTGGCAGAACACTACAATCAGTGGGAAGTAGGGTAACAGTGGGGTGATGATGTTGGTTGAAGAATCACCTACCCGATAAGCCGCTTGCGTTAAGTCAGGCGAAATGCCTAATTCCATCAGCATTGGCACCATAATGGCGCCAATCAGTGCCCATTTAGCCGATGCTGAACCGACCACTAAATTGACGAAGCCGGATAAGAATACAATACCCACCAGCGTCATACTCAAAGGCAAGCCCATAGCCTTTAAAGCATTAGCGCCTTTTACGGCGAGTAACACACCTAGATTAGATTGGTTAAAAGCGTATAAAAATAGTGCACAGAAAAATGCCATCACAATGTAATAGCCCATACCGCTCATAGCATGGCTCATGCCCTTGACCACATCGCGGTGATTTTTAACCGAGCCAGACACATAACCATATACAATACCTGGCACTAAAAAGAACACAAAGATAATGGTCACAATCGATTTCATTAGTGGTGCGGCGGCAGTAAGCAATGGGTTTACACCGGCTAATACCTCTTCTGGTTTAGCTGCCCAAGGTGTTTGTTCTGGTACCACGATACTTAAGGCAAGTAAGGCGATAACCGCTAACATCGACAAGCCTGCTGCTCTTAAACCACGAGATTCATTAGGCGATAAAGCTTCCATGGTCACCATTTGTGACGTATCACCATCAACTTTAGTTGTTTTTAAGCGAGGTTCAATTACTTTATCCGTCAAGACCCAACCAATGACAATAATTAAAAAGGTTGACGCAGTGGTAAAGAAATAGTTATTCAGCGGGTTGATGGTGACGCTGGGGTCAAGAATTTGTGCTGAGGTTTGTGTTAATCCGGCGAGTAACGGATCTAGGCTCGATGGCACAAAGAAAGTAGCTGAGAAGCCGCCGGATACACCCGCGAAGGCGGCAGCAATACCAGCTAATGGATGACGACCTGCAGCATAAAATATCACTGCGCCAAGCGGCACCACGAGCACATAGCCTGCATCAACCGCAACGTGACTGAGTACACCTACCGCAACAAGTACTGGGGTCAGTAGCATTTTCGGGGTAACGGATAAAATTGAGCGAAGGCCAGCATTAATAAAACCGGTATATTCGGCAACGCCCAAACCTAGCATAGCAACCAGTACCACACCTAGCGGCGGGAAGGTGACAAAAGTATTGACTATATTGGAGGTGAAGTTCGTTAACGCTTCACCCGAAAGCAAGTTGACTATGGCGATTTGTTGACCAGAGCGAGGGTCCAGCTCATCAAAGCTCACCCCCGACAGTAACCACGAGGTTACCCAAACAATCACCATTAACAATGCAAATAATACGGCAGGATCGGGCAATTTATTACCCACCACTTCAATCGTATTGAGCGCACGATTCATCCAGCCATTGTTATTGGCTGCGGTTTGTTCAGACATAACATATCCTTTTTTTATTTTTTATTGTGTACTCACTGTTACAGTGAATGACCCTGGAAGGTACAACTAACCAATAATCATACACAAAAGTTAGCGTCAGGTAAGCGGCAAATCAGCTGAACGGCCATTAAAAAAAGAAAAAAGGAGAGCTGAGCTCTCCTTTTTTTAGTTTTTATACAACAACTGTTTATTTTGCGTACTGACGCAGTAACTCGGCTTTATCGGTTTGTTCCCACGGGAACTCGTTGCGGCCGAAATGACCATAAGCGGCCGTAGGCAGATAAATTGGTCTTTCCAGTTGCAACATTTCAATTAAACCATGTGGGCGCAGATCGAAATGTTCACGCACCAGTTTAATTAACTCATCTTCACTCAGTTTGCTAGTACCGAAGGTTTCTAAGCTGATGGAAGTTGGTTCAGCTACGCCGATGGCATAAGACACTTGTAATTCAAGACGTTCGGCCAAGCCGGCAGCCACTAAGTTTTTCGCGACATAACGTGCAGCGTAAGCCGCTGAGCGGTCAACTTTTGATGGGTCTTTACCTGAGAAAGCGCCACCACCGTGACGTGCCATACCACCGTAAGAGTCAACGATGATTTTACGACCGGTTAAACCACAGTCGCCCATCGGACCGCCGATGACGAAACGGCCAGTAGGGTTAATAAAATATTTGGTTTTGCTGGTGAGCCATTCTGCCGGTAATACTGGCTTGATAATGGTTTCCATAACGGCTTCACGCAAATCAGCGGTGCTGATGGTGTCACAATGCTGTGTCGACAAGACTACTGCATCAATACCGATGGGCTTACCGTCTTCATAAATGAAGCTTAACTGCGATTTCGCATCGGGACGTAACCACGGTAAGGTACCGTCTTTACGTACTTGCGCCTGACGCTGTACTAAACGGTGCGAATAAGTAATAGGAGCAGGCATCAAAACGTCGGTTTCGTTGCTTGCATAGCCAAACATTAAACCTTGGTCACCTGCGCCTTGCTCGCTTGGATCGGCACGGTCAACACCTTGGTTGATGTCAGGAGATTGTTTACCAATTGCGTTTAACACTGCGCAAGAGTCAGCATCAAAGCCCATGTCTGAATGGGTATAACCAATTTCACGCACGGTTTTGCGAACGATCTCTTCGATATCAACCCAAGCTGAAGTAGTGATTTCACCACCCACAAGCACCATACCGGTTTTAACGAAAGTTTCACACGCAACACGTGCTTTACTGTCTTGTTCTAATATTGCATCCAGCACTGCGTCTGAAATCTGATCGGCAATTTTATCCGGATGTCCTTCAGAAACTGACTCAGACGTGAAAATATGTTGTGCCATTAGTTGTTTTCCACCACGTTGGTTAATGCGGAATGCGCCAAAGCGCCTGTCTAAAATTACGCCTATTTGCAAAAGCTTGTACCGGCAAGCAATGCCAGTGCAGGTTGCAAAGTGATGGGCGCCAAAAAAATAGCCGCTAATTTTAGTGAAAATTGCGGGTAATTACCAGTAATATTTGACGCCCAGACGTCTTTCTTTCCGTCAATTACGCCAGGCGCTGTTTTTAGATCAGATGCCAAGGAAATAAAGGCATCTAGCAAGATTAACATTTGCCATCTGCCGGCAGCTGAGTGAAAATAGTGGTAATTTAAGCAGCAAGCTAGGCGCTTAACTTGCCTTGCGCCCAATTTTCAGGAGTAAACATGCCATCTCGTAAACAACTTGCTAATGCTATCCGTGCACTCAGCATGGATGCGGTACAACAAGCTAAATCGGGCCACCCAGGTGCACCCATGGGCATGGCAGATATTGCCGAAGTACTCTGGCGAGATTACTTGAAGCATAACCCAACCAATCCAAATTGGGCTGATCGTGATCGCTTTGTGTTATCAAACGGCCATGGCTCAATGCTGATTTATTCTTTACTACATCTTAGTGGTTATCAATTAAGCATTGACGATCTAAAACAATTTCGTCAATTACACTCTAAAACCCCGGGTCACCCAGAATACGGTTATGCCCCCGGTGTAGAAACCACTACGGGTCCATTAGGGCAGGGTATTACCAACGCCGTAGGTATGGCTTTAGCAGAAAAAGCCTTAGCCGCACAATTTAATCAGCCAGGTTTTGATATCGTTGATCACTTTACTTACGTGTTCTTAGGCGATGGCTGCTTGATGGAAGGCATTTCGCATGAGGCCTGTTCTTTAGCGGGTACTTTAGGCTTAGGTAAGCTGATAGCCTTTTGGGATGATAACGGTATCTCTATCGATGGCCACGTTGAAGGCTGGTTTACTGATAATACTCCAGCACGCTTTGAGGCCTATGGCTGGCACGTTGTGCCGAATGTCGATGGGCATGATCCTGAAGCAGTAAAAGCGGCCATTGAGCAAGCGCGTGCGGTTACCGATAAGCCTACCTTGATTTGTTGTAAAACGGTGATTGGTTATGGTTCACCAAATAAAGGTGGTAGCCATGATTGTCATGGTGCACCGCTGGGCGATGCTGAAATTGCCGCTGCTCGCGCCTTTTTACAATGGCCACATGCGCCTTTTGATATTCCTGCTGATATTTATGCAGATTGGGATGCGAAAGCCACTGGCCAACAAGCAGAAGCTAAGTGGCAACAGCTTTTTGCTAGCTATCAAGCCGCTCACCCCGCTTTAGCTGCGGAGTTTTTACGTCGTAGTAGCGGTGCATTACCGGCAAATTGGGCTGAGCAAAGCCAGGCCTATATCGCCAAGCTACAAGCTAACCCGGCAACGATTGCCACGCGCAAAGCATCGCAAAATGCACTAAATAATTTTGGCCCCTTATTGCCTGAGTTTATGGGCGGTTCGGCTGATTTAGCCGGTTCTAACCTGACTATTTGGTCGGGCAGTAAGCCTCTGACTGCCAAGGATGCCAGCGGTAATTATGTTTATTACGGCGTGCGTGAGTTTGGTATGTCAGCCATGATGAATGGTATTGCCTTGCATGGCGGCTTTGTACCATATGGTGCGACTTTCTTAATGTTTATGGAATATGCACGCAATGCCGTGCGCATGGCCGCACTAATGAAGCAACGGGTTATTTTTGTTTATACGCACGACTCGATTGGTTTAGGTGAAGATGGTCCAACACACCAACCGGTAGAGCAGCTGGCCAGCTTACGTGTTACCCCTAATTTAATGAATTGGCGTCCTTGTGACCAAGTTGAATCAGCGGTGGCTTGGCAACAAGCTATTGAGCGAACTGAAGGACCAAGCAGCCTGATTTTTACGCGTCAAAACTTGGTGCAACAAACCCGTAATGCTGAGCAATTAGACGCGATTAAACGTGGTGGTTATGTGCTATTAGATAGCACTGATGCACCTGAGCTGATTTTTATTGCCACAGGTTCAGAAGTAGAACTGGCTATGCAAGCAGCAAAACAATTACAAGCTGACGGAAAAGCGGTACGAGTTGTTTCCATGCCATCTACTGATGTGTTTGAGCAACAAGATGCTGCATATCGTGAAGCCGTTTTGCCAAAAGCCGTGACCAAACGTGTTGCGGTAGAAGCGGGCATTACAGATACATGGTATAAGTATGTGGGTTTGAACGGTGCCATCGTTGGTATGAACTCTT
Source organism: Alishewanella sp. HL-SH05 (assembly GCF_052655985.1). The sequence goes on along the minus strand of NZ_CP199753.1, from coordinate 2,854,447 downwards.
TTGGTGAGTCAGCACCGGCAGAGCAATTATTTGCTCACTTTGGTATTACTACCGAAAAAGTACTTGAGGCTGCTCAGCAATTACTGAGTTAAGTTAAGCTTTTATAACGGCTCTTATTGAGTCTGTGCTGTTCATTTCAACGCTAATGGGGCCAACAAGGCCTCGTTACGCCAGCAAGGATGCATGAGGTAAAGTGGTGATGAATTGCATCATCACTCTGCTTCATTTCATATTAGCACGGCGCGTTAGGTGCACAGTATTACCCGCAGATAAGGTTCTTGCAGTTACGTTTATGGCAATAAAACTGGCAATAAACGGCTTTGGCCGTATTGGACGCAATATCTTACGTGCTATTTATGAAAATGGCTGGCAACAGCAATTTCAAGTCGTCGCGATTAATGAATTGGCCGACGCAGCTGGTGTCGCACATTTATTAAAGTATGACAGCTCGCATGGTCGATTTGGTTATGCTGTGCAATCGTTTCCGGGTGGGATAACGGTGGCTGGCGATAATATTGCCCTGTTTGCAGAGGCCGATCCGCTGGAATTACCCTGGCGCGAATTAGCAGTAGATGTGGTACTGGAATGCACCGGCATTTTTTCTACGCGAGAGCACGCACAGTGGCATCTCGATGCGGGTGCCAAGCAAGTGTTATTTTCACATCCCGCGGCAGCTGACATTGATGCCACTATTATATTTGGTATTAATCAGCATTTACTCGAATCGAGCATGCAAGTTATTTCAGCCGGTTCTTGCACTACCAATTGTATCGTGCCGGTGATCCAGGTGCTCGATCAGCATTTTGGTGTGGAAAGCGGTACCATCACAACGATTCATGCCTCGATGAATGATCAACAAGTAATCGATGCTTATCATCCCGATCTACGCCGCACGAGAGCGGCCAGTCAATCGATTATACCGGTGGATACCAAATTAGCCTTGGGTATCGAACGCATCATGCCACACTTGGCCGGCCGTTTTGAAGCCATTGCAGTGCGGGTGCCTACGTTAAATGTCACGGCAATGGATTTAAGCGTGACTTTAGATCACGATGTCAGTATTCATGATATTAATCGGGTGTTACGCGAAGCCAGCCAACAAGCATTGCGCGGTATCCTAGATTATACTGAAGAGCCTTTAGTTTCTGTCGATTTTAATCATGATCCACATTCCTGTATTGTTGATGGCTCGCAAACGCGGGTTAGTCATAAACGATTAGTTAAGTGTCTAGTTTGGTGCGATAACGAATGGGGTTTTGCCAATCGTATGTTGGATACCGCCAGAGCTATGGCAGGGTAAGCTTTTTGCAATGGAGAATAAAATGTCAGTAATTCGCATGTCCGAACTGGATCTTAGCGGTAAAAGAGTGTTAATCCGCGAAGATTTAAATGTCCCTGTTAGTGAGGGGGTTGTTACCTCTGATGCACGCTTAAGAGCGGCAATGCCAACCATCGAGTTAGCGTTAAGCAAGGGCGCCAAAGTGATGGTGATGTCGCATTTAGGCCGACCTGAAGAAGGCGTCTTTGACAGCGCATCATCAATGCAACCTGTGGCTGATTATTTAGCAAAAGCTCTTACTGTTCCTGTGCGGTTAGTAGCCGATTATCTCGAGGGGATCGAGGTTAACGCTGGTGAAGTGGTGGTTTTTGAAAACGTGCGCTTTAACAAAGGCGAAGGCAAAAACAATGACGAATTGGCAAAAAAGTTAGCGGCTTTATGTGATGTGTTTGTGATGGACGCTTTCGGTACTGCGCACCGCGCACAAGCGTCTACTCACGGTGTGGCTAAGTACGCACCTGTTGCCTGTGCGGGCCCTTTGCTCACCGCTGAATTAGATGCCTTAGCCGCAGCGCTGAAGAATCCGAAACGACCATTGGTGGCTATTGTCGGTGGTTCTAAAGTGTCAACTAAACTCACGGTGCTTGAATCTTTATCCAATATTGTGGACCAACTGATTGTCGGTGGTGGTATTGCCAATACCTTTATAGCCGCAAATGGCCATAATGTCGGTAAATCGTTATGTGAAAATGATTTAATCCCAGAAGCGCAGCGCTTGATGGCGCAAGCAAAAGCGCGCGGTGGCAACATTCCTGTACCCACAGATGTCGTGGTGGGTAGCGCCTTTAGTGCTGACACAGTAGCGGTTTTAAAACCGGTTGCTACAGTTAACCACGATGACATGATCTTTGATATCGGACCAGACAGCATTGCAGAACTTACCGCTATACTAAAACAAGCCGGCACGATAGTCTGGAATGGTCCTGTTGGGGTATTCGAATTTGCGCAGTTTGGCGCAGGTACTGAAGCTTTAGCTCGCGCTATTGCAGAAAGCTCAGCGTTTTCTATTGCAGGTGGAGGTGATACCTTAGCTGCAATTGATAAATATGGTGTAGCGGCAGATATTTCTTATATTTCAACCGGTGGTGGTGCCTTTTTAGAGTTTTTAGAAGGTAAAACTTTACCCGCGGTCGCCATTTTAGAAGAACGTGCAAAAAAATAACAAAATAACAAAACTAAAATCTTACTACTGTACCTAACACAAAAAGAGAGGAACTCATGGCACTGATATCATTACGGCAAATGCTGGATCACGCCGCCGAATTTGGTTACGGCATCCCAGCATTTAACGTGAATAATCTGGAGCAAATGCGCGCTATTATGCTGGCAGCTGAGAAAACCGATAGTCCGGTTATCGTGCAAGCATCAGCAGGCGCGCGGAAATACGCTGGCGCACCTTTCTTGCGTCACTTAATTTTAGCTGCGGTGGAAGAGTTTCCACATGTGCCGGTTGTGATGCATCAAGATCACGGTACCTCTTTAGGTATTTGTCAACGCTCAATTCAGTTAGGCTTTTCATCTGTCATGATGGATGGTTCGCTAGCGGAGGACGGTAAAACGCCGACTGACTATGCTTACAATGTGAATATAACGCGCAAAGTTGTTGAAATAGCGCATGCTTGTGGTGTATCAGTAGAGGGCGAGTTAGGTTGTTTGGGATCGCTTGAAACTGGCGACGCGGGTGAAGAGGATGGCATTGGTGCCGTGGGTAAACTAACGCACGATCAAATGCTTACTGATCCGGAAGAAGCCGCACAGTTTGTTCGCGAAACACATGTTGATGCCTTAGCCATTGCTTGTGGTACTTCTCATGGGGCCTATAAGTTTAGTCGGCCACCAACAGACGACATTCTGGCGATTGACCGGATTAAAGCGATCCACCAACGTATTCCAAATACCCACCTTGTTATGCATGGCTCTTCTTCAGTGCCGCAAGACTGGTTGGAAATTATTAATGAATATGGCGGTGCTATTCCTGAAACCTATGGCGTTCCGGTTGAACAGATCCAACAGGGAATCAAATTTGGTGTGCGCAAAATTAACATCGATACTGATTTGCGTTTAGCCTCTACAGGTGCTATTCGTCGTTATATGGCAAAGCATCCTGCAGAATTTGATCCTCGAAAGTATTTACAAGAGTCCGTGAAGGCGATGTCTGATATCTGTATTGCACGTTATGAGGCATTCGGCTGTGCTGGCCAAGGTAGTAAAATTAAGCCAATATCTTTAGATGCTATGGTAGATTTGTATACGGCGGGCAAATTAGTGCCGCATATAAAATAAGCAGAGTTATTAATAAGAGTTAAAAAAAATTAATAATGAGTTTATCGGTACTCAGAAAATGGTGTTAAACCATACAAAACCCGCATAAATACAGGTGTTTCAGGGGCGTCTGTCAGTTGACATCTTACTTTTTACCTGTAATGATGCGGTTGGTTTACCCTCTAAAACGAGGGTCTGCTGTCGTTTTAAACGGCGACCCTTACAACATCAGGTTACGTTAATCAGCAATCATTGGTTGGGAACTATGTTTAATAAAAAAACTCATATGAGTCTTGTGGCCTCTGCGTTGGCAGGCAGCTTCGCGCTGGCTGGTTCAGCTGCAGCAACAGACTTAAAAGATCTTCATCAAGCAAATAATCAAATTCAACGTGCTGCTGTTCAGTCACAAGAGAAAATCAACACAATTTATGAGCAAGCTCAGGAATTGTTAGGTGAGTACCGTGTAGTTGTTGACCAAACAGACAATTTAAAAGTATACAACGATTTCTTAGCTACCTTAGTTGCTGACCAACAACGTCAAATCAACTCTGTGCAACGCCAGATTGATGGCCTTGAGAGAACTAACCAAGGTACAGTACCGCTCATGTTCCGCATGATCGATTCTTTAGAGCAATTCATCAAAGCCGATATTCCACTGCGTACTGAACGTCGTTTAGAGCGTATTGAGCGGTTACGTGAATTGATGGCTCGCTCAGACGTACAACGTTCAGAGCAATTCCGTCAAATCCTAGAAGCCTATGAAATTGAAATGGGTTACGGTAGCGAGTTAGCCGCTTTCCAAGGCACGTTAACCACTGGCGGTAGCGAAATTACAGTTGATTACGTTCACTTAGGCCGTTTATCTTTAATGGCAATCGCTTTAGATGGCAGCGCTGGTTGGGTGTTCAATAAGAGCACTGGCGAGTGGGTTTCATTAGACGCTTCCTATTTACCTTCAGTAGGTAACTTTATCAAGATGGCTCGTCGTGAAGCCACGCTTGAAATGGATCGTGTACCACTTTTCGCAGCGGAGTAAGAATAGATGAAAATGGCAATTAAAAGTTTAGTTGTTGCTGCGGCAGTTACACTTTCTGCGTCAGTAGCTTTCAACGCGGTAGCGAATACCGAAAAGTTAGACCAATTACTGCAACAAATTCAACAGCAACGTACCGTTGAAGGTCGCGTTAACCAAGAGCGTGAGCGTGCATTCTTAGCTGAGCGCGCTGATAAGCAAGCATTATTAAATGCGGCGAAAAAAGCCTTAGCTGATCAAGAAGCTCGTGGTAAACGTTTACAGCAAGAATATGCTCAAAACGACATCCTTATCGCCCAAAAGCAACAAGAGTTACAAAGTGCTTTAGGTACAATGGGTGAGGTATTCGGTGTGGTTCGTCAAACAGCCAACAAAACACTCGGTACCATTAGCAGCTCAATCATCAGCGCCGAATATCCTGGCCGTGATGTACCATTACGTGAAATCGCTGCAGCAACTGAACTTCCAACGTTAGATCAAATGGAAGACCTGTGGGTTGCTATGTTAACTGAAATGACTGAATCAGCTAAAATTTCAAAATTTGACGCTGAAGTGGTTGAGTTAGCCGGTGGTACTTCTACACAACGTGTAACTCGTTTGGGTGCTTTCCACTTAACCACAGCGACTGATTATTTGATCCGTAACGTTGATACTGATCAAATACAGCCACTAGGTCGTGCACCACAGTCTAAAATTCAAAGCTCAGTTGCTACGTTTAATAGCGCAGGTGCTGGTGAATTAGCAGGTATGTATGTGGATCCAACAAAAGGTAACTCACTGTTACGTTTAAACCAGCAACGCGCAACATTGATGGAATACTACCATCAGGGTGGCACGGTTGGTTATTTGATCACCGTATTATTAGCTATCGGTTTACTGATTGCCTTAGAGCGTATCCTAGTATTAGCTTCTGTTGGCGGCAAAATGCGCGCACAGCTGAAAAATCTGGGTACACCATCAGAGAAAAACCCACTGGGTCGTATTCTGAAAGTTTATCATGACAACAAATCTGCTGATGTTGAAAACTTAGAGCTTAAGTTAGACGAAGCCATCCTGCGTGAAACTCCAGCGGTTGACCGTGGTATCGGCTTAATCAAACTGTTTGCTGCAGTAGCACCGTTAATGGGTCTATTAGGTACAGTAATCGGTATGATTTTAACGTTCCAACAAATCACGTTATACGGTACAGGTGACCCGAAACTGATGGCAGGTTCAATCTCTTTAGCATTGGTAACTACTGCGCTAGGTCTGATTTGTGCTTTACCATTACTGTTCGTTCACAGCATCGTTCAGTCACGTGCTAAATCAATTCTACAAGTTCTAGATGAGCAAAGCGCGGGTATTGTTGCTGCTCACGCGGAGAAGGAGAAAGCCTAATGAATCTCCAGCTAGTAGGGCTGTGGGAATCAGTACAGGATTTTATCCATACGGGAGGCAACGTCCTGTACGTTGTCGCCATAGTGCTCTTCATTATGTGGGTATTGATGATAGAGCGTTACTGGTATGTCACTTCAATCTTTCCTAAGATGAAACGGGAAATCATTGCTAAGTGGGATGCTCGGGAAGATACAACTTCCTGGTATGCGCATAAAGTCCGTGATTGCTGGATTTCTGAAGCGACGGATCAACTCGATCAAAGAATGTTACTGATTAAGACACTGGTTGCAATGTGCCCATTAGTGGGTCTGCTTGGAACGGTAACGGGTATGATTGCGGTGTTCGATATCATGGCCACCCAAGGTACCGGTAACCCTCGCACAATGGCGGCGGGTATCTCCATGGCAACTATCCCGACAATGGCGGGTATGGTTGCGGCTTTGTCAGGTGTATTTTTCAGTTCGCGGCTGGAAGTGAAAGTCAAACGAGAGAAAGCTGATCTCGTAGACAGCTTACCGCATCATTAAGAGAGAATTTTTATGGCACGTAAACGTATACGCGAAGACGAAGAAGCCGCAATCGACATTACGCCGATGATGGATATCGTTTTCATTATGTTGATCTTCTTTATCGTTACGACTTCTTTCGTGAAAGAAGCAGGTATTGATGTCAACAAACCTGAAGCGGCCCAGGCCACTAAAAAGCCTAGTGCGACAATCTTTATTGCTATCCGTGCTAACGGTGAAGTTTGGATGGACAAGCGTCCGGTTGATGTTGAGCGGGTTTCTGCAAACATCGAGCGGTTAAGAGCTGAGTCACCTACTGATACCATTATCATTCAGGCAGACAAAGAATCGAAACACGGTGTAGTAATGGAAGTTATGGACCAGATTAAAGCAGCTGATCCGTCGCTTGTTATTACTGTTGCTGGGGAGAATAACTAATTATGGTACGTTTCCTAACATCGTTAATTATCGGTGCCGTGGTAACGTTCCTGTTGTTTCTGATTATGGCGCTGCTCATTGAGGGCAGCGGCGAGCGGCGTCCTCCTGAGCAGGAGCGTATTATTATAGAAATTAATACGACACCGCCGGATTCAGATACACAGACGCGGACTCCACCACCACCGCCACCACCGCCACCACCGGCTCAGCCGCCTAAACAGCAGCAGCCGGAGCCAGAAATGAGCAATACTGCCGGTGCCGTGTCGTTCAATATGCCAGGTCTTGATCTGGGTGCAAACACGGGGTTAGGTGATCCAGGCTCTTTATTACGTGACGGTGATGCAACGCCTATCGTACGTATTGAACCACGGTATCCTGTGCAAGCAGCGCGTGACGGCTTACAAGGCTGGGTACGTTTAAGCTTTACTATCATGGAAGACGGCAGTGTGGATGAGGTTGAAGTGATTGAAGCCGAACCACGTCGTGTATTCGACCGTGAAGCTATCCGTGCTCTGCGTCGTTGGAAATACAGCCCGAAAGTTGTTGATGGCAAGCCAATGCGCCAGCCTGGTCAACAAGTACAGCTAGATTTCAGCTTAGACATGCAACAGGGAGATTAAAGAAATGAAAAAATTATCTTTATTAACCTCAGCTCTGATCGTTGCCGCCAGTTTTAGTTTTTCTGTGCCAGCAATGGCACAGGTTAACATCACTGATGCTGACAGAGCACGCATTGAAGAACGCAAAAACCGTAAAACGCAATTACCTGGTGAACGGGTAGGTCGCGGTGTAACTAAAGCGTTTGAGCTATACAGCGAAGAGAAAATTGACGAAGCCTTGCAAGTACTGCAAGAAATTCGTGGTGGTAATGATTTTGATAATGCGTTTTTAGCACGTTTTATCGGTTCTTTATATGCCACTAAAGATACCAAGCAAGCGATCAAGTATCTTGAGCAAGCCGTTAAGTCTGACTTATTAAGTTTTGCGGATCATTCTGCATCGTTAAAGCTGGTTGCAGATTTGCAGTCAATGGAAAACATGCATAAAGACGCCATTAGAAACTACGAAGCTTGGATGAAGTTTACCGGTGAGCAAGACCCAGATGTCTATCTGCGTATTGCTAACGCTTACTACCAACTAGGTGATTACAAAAACGTTCTTACTCCGATTGATAATGCTATTCGTTATGCCAAAGAGCCTAACAAACAGTATTATATGCTGAAAATGGGCGCCTTGTATGAGTCTAAAAACTACCCTAAAACGGTAGAAACGGTAGAAACCATGGTGCAACTGTTTCCTGAAGAACGCCAATATTGGGTTTACTTAGGTAACTTTTATACCTTAGTTGAAGATTACCAAAAGTCGTTAAGTGCTCTGCAAATCGCTTACAACAATGGTTATTTGCAATCAGAGTCTGAGCTGAAAACGCTGGGACAAATGTATGCAAATAACAACATTCCGCACAAAGCGGCAGCGATTTACGAAAAATACATGAAAAGCGGTAAGATCAAAAAAGATCGTACTATGTTAAATGCTATTGCATCTAACTTCCAAGCTGCTCGTGATTTTGCTAAAGCTGCTGAGTACTATGGTGAATTAGCTAAAATGACCAATGAAGCTGATGCGTATCGTCGCCAAGGTATGGCTTATTTAGCCATCCAAAAGTACAACGATGCCATTAAAGCTTTTGATGCCTCTTTAGCCATTGATTCACGTGATGCTGGTAAGATCCATATGAGCCTGATGGAAGCCTACTTCTATCAAGGTAAATATCGCGAAGCAAATGCGGCATTGCAAGCGGCTAAGCGAGATCCTGCAACTGAGCGTCAAACACGTAGTTGGCAGAGCTACATCAATGAAAAAGCGCGAGTGAAAAACATCAGCTTATAATTGATACGCTTACTAAAAAACCCGCTAAATAGCGGGTTTTTTTATCAGGTTGTTTAAGTAATTTTGTATTACAGGTGATGATGAACTATTTGGCACATCTGGCTTTAGCGCAGCCTACAGCGCCATCGTTAGTGGGGAATTTGTTGGGTGACTTCTCTAAAGGCATATGCCTTGTTTCACTTGCCCCCTCAATTAAAGCCGGCCTTGCTAATCATCGTGCAGTAGATGCTTTTACTGATGCAGATAGTGCTATTTGTTTGGCTAAGCGGCAATTTTCATCAACAAGGAGGCGCTTTGCAGGGGTGGCTTTAGATGTATTATTTGACCACTTTTTAACAGTGCATTGGTCTCGCTTTTATGCAGAACCTTTTAGTCGCGCTAAGTTAGCGCTCTACCAGCAATTAGCCCATGCAGAACCTCTAATGCCAGCGCAGATGTTGTGGACTATGCAAAAAGTACGACAGCAAGATTGGTTTGAAAGTTACCAGCAATTACCTCGAGTCGGCATGGCGTTAGATAGGATTGCTCAGCGAATTCGTTTTGCTAATCAATTCGATGGCATTATTACTGAAATTACCCCGCGCTATACTGAGCTTGAACAGGTATTTTTAGACTTTTATCCTAGGTTACAACAGCATGTGCGACAACAGGCTTTAGAGCCGATTATCATGCCCACACAGCGTTAGCTTGTGCCCTGCAAGCCTATCAAGCCTGTAAATGGTTATTTCTTTGAAGCGGTATGGCTTTAGCCTTCGGTATTTTTTTGTTGTTCAACCCGTTTGCTGGCTTCCGCGGCTCTTCTTTCTTCTAAATGTTTTAAGTGTTGTGCTTTATGTTCGCGAGCTTGTTGATAAGCATCGCTAAAAGCGGCCGCCAATATGCCCGTAGGCATGGCGACTAAACCAATACCAATTAACGCGGTTATTCCGGCACAGAACTTACCCAGTGGCGACAGGGGGGTGACATCGCCATAACCCACAGTGGTGAGTGTGGCAATAGACCACCACATGGTACGCGGTATACTGCCAAAGTCTTCTGGGTTACTTTTCCCTTCCACCAAATATAACAATATCGACGTGAGTAACAGTAATAAAAGGGCTATTAGAAAGCTGATGCCCAATTCGGTTTGTCGTTTACGAATGGATTGCAGCAGTAAAGTGAGGGAGTAATTAAAGCGTGTCAGCCGGGATAAACGCAAAATACGGAAAACGCGCATCAAACGAATCACCAATAGCGGTAAATCTTCGGACAATGGCATAAAAGTTAACAGCACTAAGATATCCAGCAAAGTCCAGCCAGAAATAATAAAGCGCCAACGGCTAATGCCCTGTTCGCCGTGCCCATAAGGCGCAATATAGATACGTAAGGCTAACTCAGTAGCAAATATGAATAATAATATCTGATTAATTAAAACAAAGTATTCAGGATAAGCCTCTGTTAATAAAGGCTCTGTTTCTAATATGGCGAAGATGGTGGAAAGTACAATAACAATACATATGAAAAAATTGAATGGCGATAGCCCCTCTTGACGCCATGACGAAGGATCTATTTGTTTTGCCAGCCAATTTCTTTTGTTCATAGCGGTTAAAGCACTTGTTTTATTCATAAACTAGCCTAGCAGTACTGGGCTTTCGACTCAAGCGTCGTCCTTGTTTTGCAGTGTAATAGCATGGCTTAATTTAAATATCAGTGGGCGCAAGATAACTTCTGCCAAAATGGCCGCATACAACCAGCTTATCAATAACACGCTTATCCCGGCCGGTAATACGTTTTGCTTTAATGTACTTTCGTAGTAAAACACGCTAATTAACCCCAGTAAGCTGCATAAAAAAGCGGCACTGGGAAAGTTGCGGCGGGTTTGTGATAACGCCAAGCCTATTCAAATACTGCGACACGTTGCTGTCGGGCTTAATTATATTCTTTGCCGTAGATTATTGTCGTAATAACGTTCTATGATCTGGGCCTCGTAGCTACTTTCAGGTAGGCTGTTTATGGCAATTTAAACTGTTATACAATTTAGACAGTGAGGTTAGATAGCAGCGCTAACAGAGGACATTATGACAGAAGTATATTACCCGATTGGCCGTTTAGGCCAGCCTTGGCAAGCGGCTGAGAAACAACAATGGTTGGCGTTACAAAAAGTACAACGCAGTTATCAGCAGGATGTGGTTGCGCCTTTAGCATCGCTAGATGCGCATTTCGAGAGAGTGCAATATGGTGAGGTTGATTATCAAGCGCAAAGTTTTGCTTGTTACCCGCTGTATATTTTAAAGAGTCGTGATTGGCGAGACGATAAACCGTTAGCGTTAATTACCGGGGGTGTACATGGTTACGAAACCAGTGGCGTGCAGGGTGCTTTGCGTTTTGCGGCTAAGCATGTAGAGGGTTATTTAGCTGATTTTAATCTGCTAATTGCACCTTGTATTAGCCCTTGGGCCTATGAAACGATTAATCGCTGGAACCCTTTGGCGGTGGATCCAAATCGCTCATTTAGCGGTGATAGTGCAAGTGACGAAGCACGTTATTTACGTGAGTATATACAGCGACTGGGTATCACCCCTTTGTTACACATTGATTTACATGAAACCACCGACAGTGATAATACGGAGTTTCGCCCAGCAAAAGCTGCGCGCGATGGCACCGTCAATACCAATTGGAACATTCCGGATGGTTTTTACCTCGTTGGCGATGCAGAACGACCCGAGCCGGCTTTTCAGCAAGCAATTATTAATGAAGTCGCCAAGGTAACGCATATCGCACCGCCGGACGAAAACGGTGAGTTAATTGGTGATCCTATGGTACAACCGGGGGTGATTAATTATCCAAAAAAAGCCTTGGGTTTATGCGGTCGTGTTACAGAGGCCCCATATGTGACCACCACTGAAGTGTATCCAGACAGCCCCAGTGCCACGCCTGAACAATGCGTTATGGCACAAGTTACCGCGATTTGTGCTGCTTTAAACTTTGTTAGGCAAGCGAGCTAGTATGGATGTCAGGATCCGTCTGCTGCAAGCGGATGATCTTGCTAAGGTGGTTGCCTTGCAAGATCACTGCTATAGCGACGATTTATATGAACCGCCGGCGTTACTTGGTGCGCGTTTAAAGGTGGCGGCAGAAAGTTGCTGGATGGCCGAAAATACAGCGGGTGAGTTACTTGGCTATTTATTCAGTTATCCTGCGCTGACGCAGCATGTGACTGTTTTAGCCAGTCAATTTGAGCGTGCAGCGGCAGCGGATCTATTGTATCTGCATGATCTGGCCGTTAGTGAGGCTGCACGGGGTAAAGGTATTGCCGCCATACTGTTAAAACAAGCTGAGCAGCATGCGGCTACTTTATCGCTGCCATGTTTAGCCTTAGTTGCTGTTCAAAAATCGCAGCGTTTTTGGCATAAACAGGGCTTTATTGCGAAAAGGCTCATAGCCAAAAAAGCACAGTGCGCTTTGCATAGTTATGGCTTAGATGCAGTGTATATGCAGAAGCCTTTAACCAGTGGCTAATTTTTTAGTGATGCGTGTATCAAGCTGCTCTTTGCAGCTGTTGTAACGGCTAAAAACTGGCCTGTTGGCGTTTAGTCTCTGGGGCTTTAGCCTTATTGCCTGTGTGTAACATCTACAGTTGCGCCGCAACGAGTCACTAAAATGCAGAGTAATCTGCTATAGTCGGCTTATTTGAATAAATTCAGAGACAAACATGCAGTATTCAACATTAGGTAGCAGCGATCTTAGTGTATCTCGAGTTTGCTTAGGCACCATGACTTGGGGCCAGCAAAATACCCAGGCAGATGCCAATGCGCAGTTAGCATTGGCGTTAGAGGCTGGTGTAAACTTTATTGATACTGCTGAGCTTTACGCTATTCCGCCACGTCCTGAAACTTATGGTGCCACAGAGCAAATTTTGGGTAATTGGTTAAGCCGCCATGCTGCGCAGCGCGATAAGTTGATTATTGCCAGCAAAATTGCCGGTAATGGTATTAGTCATATTCGTAACGGTAGCCCGATCAGCCCGCAAAGTATCATCGCAGCCGTTGAAGGCTCACTTAGCCGTTTAAATACCGACTATATCGATTTATATCAATTGCATTGGCCGAATCGCACATCTCCACATTTTGGTAAGCATGCGGTTAATCGCATCAATTTTGCTACGGTCAATGTGCAGCAGCAACAAGATGAGATCTTAGCGATTTTGCAGACACTGGCCGATTTAGTGCAGGCCGGTAAAATCCGTTATTGTGGCTTGTCAAATGAAACCCCATGGGGGATCAGCCAATATTTGCAGTTAAGTAAGCAGCATAACTTGCCTCGAATGGTCTCAGTGCAAAACGAATTTGGTCCGCTGCACACTAAAGACTGGCCTTATTTGTTAGAGCAATGTCAGCATGAGCAATTGGCATACCTGCCTTGGTCGCCTTTGGCGGGTGGAGCATTGTCGGGTAAATATCTCGGCGGGGCGCGACCTGCCGGCAGTCGCTGGTCTATCGCTCAGCGTAATGGCTTATTTCGAGATACCGCACAATCTAATGCCGCGATCGCTGACTTTGTTGCACTGGCGGCGAATTTTCGCATCAGTCCAACGCAGCTAGCATTAAGCTGGACCAATCAAGTTGTCGGCGTTACCTCCACGATAATCGGCGCCACTAACACTCAACAATTACAGGAAAATATTGCGGCTTTTGCCATACCGCTAAAACCTGCAGTACTTGATGCCATGAACGATTGGTTACAACGGCATCCACAGACCTTTTAAATTTCCCTTCTGCTTTCACCATCAGCACTGAGCCTATGCTCGGAGCTGATGGTGGATCATTTCTTTATCTCAGTATGCGTAAAGTCGGTAACGACGGGTCCGTTTCAAAATGTGTTATGTGGCAGTTTGATGAACTTTGCGTTTTAGGCTTGCAGTTTCAATAAACACATATAATATAATTCGCATATTCGTTTTTTCATATGTGAATAATTGTGACATTACCCACTCTACTGTTTATTTGCTCCGAGAACTCCGCGCGTTCTATTTTAGCGGAAGGCTTAGCTCGGCATAAATATGCGGATCGTTTTACAGTATACAGTGGGGGTAGTGCGCCTGCTGTTGCCGATCCTCGCGCTTTAAGTACTTTAGCCGCTCAGGGTATCAGTACCGAGGGTTTGTACGCCAAACCCCTCAGTAAATATCGGCATATCAATTTTGATTATGCGATTGTGCTATGCAATAAAACAACGGCAGAGTGCGCCAACGAAATCACCGCTAAGCATTTATTGGCTTGGGATTTTAGCGATCCAAAGCAAAGTTCTGATTCTCATGCTTTTGAAACCACACTTCATCAATTAGCCGAGCGCTTAAGTATGTTTGTGCTGCTATACGATCGACAGCATCAGCACAAACCCTTAACCCCACTGAGTTTTTTTAAATTACTGGCCGATGAAACCCGGCTCAATGCGTTGTTATTAATTATGGCCGAGCAAGAATTATGTGTTTGCGAGCTCACGACCGCCTTACAAGATACCCAGCCCAAAATTTCACGCCACTTGGCCATGCTGAGAAAAGCCGCGGTGCTGCTCGACCGTCGTCAGGGGCAGTGGGTGTATTACCGTTTAAATCCAACCTTAGCGCCGTGGGCGCAAGCTTGCCTTAAGCAGACGGCGGTCGCGCAGCAACCCTTTCTCGCGCCGTTACAAGCGAATCTTGCGGCTATGGGCGATCGTCCAACGCGTGACAGTCAATGTTGTCGTGAATAACGATGCACTTTACAAAGTCAACACAGAGTTTTAAGCGCTTGGCATTGTGGCTGGCAAAAGTTTAAAAACGGCCGCAACAGTCGAAACTGAATAATGTTAATGAAAAACAGGACAGCATAATGACAATTAAAGTAGGAATTAATGGTTTTGGCCGCATCGGCCGCTTAGCACTGCGCGCAGCCTTTGACTGGCCTGAGTTTGAATTTGTGCAAATTAACGATCCGGCGGCCGATGCGGCCACCTTTGCGCACTTAGTTAACTTTGATTCGGTACATGGCCGTTGGCAACATGAGGCCACGGCCAATGAAGATGCCATGATAATCAAAGGGCAGCACATCAAGGTAACCGCCAATAAAGCCATTGCTGACACGGATTGGTCGGGCTTTGATGTGGTAATCGACGCCTCGGGTAAAATGAAAAGCAAGGCGCTGCTGCAAGCCTATTTAGATCAAGGGGTAAAACGGGTCGTGGTTAGCGCGCCTGTTAAAGAAGCCGGTGTGTTAAATGTGGTGATGGGGGTTAATCAGCAGTTGTTTGATCCCTCAATTCATCAGATTGTCACGGCGGCAAGTTGTACAACTAACTGTTTAGCGCCAGTGGTAAAAGTGATCCACGAAAAATTAGGCATTAAACACGGTGCCATTACCACTATTCATGATTTAACCAATACCCAATCTATTTTAGATTCGCCGCATAAAGACTTACGCCGCGCGCGGGCTTGTGGCAGCAGTTTAATACCTACGACTACCGGCTCGGCCACGGCGATTACCGAAATTTTTCCTGAGCTAAAAGGCCGTTTAAACGGGCATGCCGTGCGTGTGCCACTGGCCAATGCATCACTAACAGACTGTGTATTTGAAGTAGAGCGTGCCACCACAGCAGAAGAAGTGAATGCGCTACTTAAAGCGGCAGCAGAGGGTGAGTTGGCCGGTATTTTAGGTTATGAAACACGGCCTTTAGTGTCCGTAGATTTTAAAACCGATCCGCGTTCGAGCATTATTGATGCGCTTTCCACCATGGTGGTAAACGGTACCCAAGTAAAAATTTATGCATGGTATGACAACGAGTGGGGCTATGCCAATCGCACCGTTGAGTTAGCCAAATTAGTTGGCTTGGCCAAATAAGCCATTTTGCATAAGAGAGCAGCATGAACGCAGATGTACGGCAATATTTAATCGTAACCGGTAATTACTGGGCCTTTACCTTAACCGATGGGGCGCTGCGCATGCTAATTGTGCTGCACTTTTATCAGTTAGGTTACAGCCCACTGGCCATCGCTTCATTATTTGTGTTCTATGAGTTTTTTGGCATTGTCACCAATTTAGTGGGGGGCTGGCTAGGTACACGTTTGGGGCTAAACAAAACCATGAATCTGGGGTTATTGCTGCAAATTATCGCACTTAGCATGTTATTGCTCCCCACGGCACAGCTTACCGTGCTGTGGGTGATGGCGGCGCAGGCCTTGTCAGGTATTGCCAAAGATCTGAATAAAATGAGCGCAAAAAGTGCCATTAAGCTGCTGCTACCTGATGAAGCGCAAGGTGCGTTATACAAGTGGGTGGCGCTATTAACTGGCTCTAAAAATGCTCTTAAGGGCGTGGGGTTCTTTTTAGGCGGGGTGTTATTAGCGTGTTTAGGTTTTCAAGGCGCGATGGCGGCGATGGCAGGCAGTTTGTTGCTGGTATGGGTATTCAGTTTAGTCTTGCTGAAACAGGATCTTGGCAAAAAAAGCTTTAAACCGAAATTTACTGAGCTGCTGTCTAAAAGTGCCAGTTTAAATTGGTTGTCGGCGGCACGTTTTTGTTTATTTGCGTCGCGCGATGTATGGTTTGTGATTGCGTTGCCGTTGTATTTAGCGAGTATTGCTGGTTGGTCACAAAGTGCAGTGGGGGCGTTTTTAGCCAGTTGGGTTATTGCCTATGGCATAGTGCAGGCGTTTACCCCTAAGCTTACCCGCAGTAATAAGCAAGCGCCGCCAACGGCCAGTACAGCACTTAATTGGGTACTGCTGTTAGCCTTGTTGCCTTGGTTAATAGGTATCGCCATGCTGTATAGCGCTCAGCCATTACTCGCGCTGTTGTGTGGTTTATTGCTTTACTGTGTGTTTTTTGCCATTAACTCGAGCTTACATAGCTACTTAATCGTTGCCAGTGCCAATCGTGATGGCGTGTCGCTGGATGTAGGCTTTTATTATATGGCCAATGCCGCCGGGCGTTTAGCTGGAACCTTATTATCAGGCTGGGCATACCAAAGTTATGGGTTAGTGGCGTGTTTGTGGTTATCCGGTTTGCTGTTACTCGGGGCGGTGTTGTGTACTTGGCGATTAAAACTGCAATAAATAAATGAAGTGTGACATACAAAATTACACCATGCAGCTGTTTCACAGTGGTGTGGTTGTGAATTTTTGGCACACAAAAAGAGTTTTGTGCACTAAATATGGCGAGGAGCTACGTCCATTTTTTCTGAGGTACGCCGTGAATCCGCCCCTTAGGGTCAGCAGAGCTGTCCAAATTCGTTTCAGATGAATTTGTCAGGCATCAGTGCCGGAGAGGCTTTGCTTAGCAATATCTGCTCTCTGCTTGGCTAGAAAATACCTTTAAAAGATAACGTTATACATGGCGTTATGTAACGGTAAGCATCTTATAATGTTTGTTTCAGCTTAGATGACACATAAATATCAAACGAGGTGACAAGTGCGCAGTACCCTTTGCTGGGGACGTCTTTGGCATGGATGCCAAAGAGGAGCCTACAGGGATGTATTTTCGGCGTGCCCCAGCAAAGGTGTACGGAGTACTGGGTCACCGGATGAACTGAACTCGCAGCGATAGTTGAACGAATATGTATCCACAGCGTACTTTGCAAAGTTGTACGTCGCGTTTAGCCACCAGGTGCATCAACGCTTGCAGCGTTGTGTAAACTGACGCTAAAAACGCAGCTAAGGGCCGTTGCTTAATAATAATGAAAACGCTATGACAGGTTAACCATGACTGAAACCGCATCACACTCTAGCTTCTGGAGCTTGTTCCGGATCTTTTTCGTACTCGGGATCACCTCCTTTGGAGGCCCCGTGGCACACCTGGGCTATTTTCGTTACGCATTCGTTGAAAAACGCCAATGGCTTAGCGAGCGTGATTATGCCGAACTCGTTGCGCTGTGCCAGTTTTTGCCTGGCCCTGCCAGTAGCCAAGTGGGTTTAGCCATAGGCTTGCTGCGCGGCCATTACCGCGGCGCTTTGGCTGCGTGGTTAGGCTTTACCTTACCCTCCGCCATACTACTTATTGCCTTTAGTGTAAGCTTACCCCTTTTACAAAGCGCGCTCACGCAAGGTGTGTTGCATGGTTTAAAGCTGGTAGCCGTTGCCGTCGTTGCCCATGCCGTCTGGGGCATGGCAAAAACCCTGTGTAATACCAAAACAAAAATCAGCATTATGACCATCAGCACGTTGCTGCTATTAGTATTCCCGCTTGTTTGGTTACAACCTCTGGTAATTGTACTTGGCGCCTTCTTAGGCTATCTGTGCTTAGCACCAGAGCCGAGCAGCAGCAACGCCTTACCCTTAAAGATATCAAGTACTGCCGCCAAAGGCTTTGGGCTACTGTTTCTGCTGTTGTTAATCGGCTTGCCGTTATGGGTACAGTTGTATCCCAGCGCTGCGTTAGCGCTGTTTGAATCCTTCTACCGGGCCGGTGTCTTAGTGTTTGGTGGCGGCCATGTAGTACTGCCGTTATTACAAGCTGAAGTGGTGCCAAATGGCCTAGTGGATGCTGACACCTTTTTAGCGGGCTATGCCGCTGCACAGGCGGTGCCAGGCCCACTCTTTACCTTCGCGGCTTTTCTTGGGGCTGCAAATACCGGCCCAGTTTCGGGTGTCAGTGGCGGTGTATTAGCCCTTTTAGCCATCTTTTTACCGTCATTTTTAGTGCTGGCAGCGGTATTACCCTATTGGCAGCAATTGCGCAGCTCTGCCACCATCAGCCGAGTGATGGCCGGGGTAGGGGCTAGCGTTACCGGTATTTTATTGGCGGCCTTGTATCAGCCGATTTGGCAAAACAGTATCTTTAATGTTGTTGATCTGGCTATTGCACTTGGTGGGTTTGTGGCGTTGCAGTTTTGGCGCCGGCCAGCTTGGCAACTGGTGCTGGCTGGCGGCGCTTTGGGGGCGCTATTAACGCTGATTGGCTGAGGCTTAGTTAGCGAGTTTTAAGATCTCATCAACACTGCCTTGGGCTAGAGGATGATAGCCAGGGCGAGCCTGCTGATACACTTTGCGTGCCAGTGCTAACCCCTCTGGCGTGCTGGCCAGTTGTTTATACAGCGGCAAAATCAGCTTACGCCGACCAATTTTCAGCAAATAGCCCTCAAGTGCCGGTAAAACCGCGGTGTAATTATTTTTTAACGCCAACAAAAACCACGCATGGGCAATTTCACTATTGCTCGATTGCGTCAGCGCAAAGGCACTGTCTAACTGTTGCAATTGTCCAAGGTTGATATCAAGTGGCAAGTTATTAATAAAATACAGCCATTCGTGCACCGTCCACTCGCTGGTGGGGATCTCGGTAAGGGCAGTTAAGCCAGAGCGCCAAGCATTGCTGTATTGCTGCACGCGTAAAAACGCATCCGACTGCGGCTTAGGCGAGCTGGCAGGCAAACCGCTGCCGTGGATCCACTCTTGCACCTCTGCAGTGCTGACTTTACCCGAGTGGGCTTGCAGTAAATTCGCGGTTAAATAACGCTCAAATTCTGCGGTGGTGATACTTTCAAAGGCATGGTCGGCAAAGTATTGGCGCACAAAAGGATCGAATACCGCACGGCCAAAGCGCTGTTCTAAAAACATCAAAAATAGTTGGCCTTTGGTGTAGGGTACGCCAGTAAATGCATCGTCTGGATCACGGCCTTTTAAATCCAGATAAAGCTGTGTGTCATCAGCGGCTAGGCTGGGCAGCTCTTTCATTAAATCTTGCACCGATAAGGCCTGCTCCATTAGCGCACGATCAGTGCCAAACACCTGCTCCATAATGCGGTTTTCCACATAAGAGGTGAAGCCCTCATTTAGCCACAGATCTTGCCAAGTGGCATTGGTCACTAAGTTACCGGACCAAGAATGCGCTAACTCATGCGCAATTAAATTCACTAAACTGCCATCGCCAGCCACCACTGTGGGGGTAATAAACGACAGCACTGGGTTTTCCATACCACCAAACGGGAAGCTGGGCGGTAAAATCAATAAATCATACCGACCCCAACGGTACTCGCCGTAGAGTTGTTCTGTGGCGGCAATCATTTGTTGGGTACTGGCAAATTCTTTAGCCGCGGCCTCTAAAATATAAGTTTCGGCATAAATGCCAGTTTGCTCGCTCATCGCTTTAAAGTGCAAATCGCCGACAGCCAGCGCTAGCAAATACGGTGGGATGGGGTGTGGCATGTTAAAGCGATAATCACCGCTGCGCTCGGCGCTTGGTGAGTTGGGCGCGCTCATCACCGCCAGCAGTTCAGGATCGGTTTGAATACGTGCCGTGTAAGTTAAGCGCAGTGCGGGGCTATCTTGAATTGGGATCCAGCTTCTGGCATGAATAGCTTGATTTTGACTAAACATAAACGGCTGCGTTTTACCGGCGGTTTGCGCTTTACTCAGCCACTGTAAGCCTGACGCTGCCGGAGTAGATTGGTATTGAACACGAATTCTCTTCGGTTGAAACCCCGGTGTAATAGTCAATTTACTGCCCAGTACCGCATCACGCGCGGCCAACTGAAAAGGCACTTGTCGCCACTGTCCATCAGCACGACGGGCATACACCTTTTTAATGTCTAAATCGCGGGTATCGAGCAGAATCTGATTACGCTCTTTTTGTTGCCAATCCAGTGTCAGCTCAGCAAAACCGATTAAGGCCTGCTTTTGAAAATCTACCTGTAAATCTAAGTACAAATGGCTAACCCGCACCTCCTCAAGGTTAGCATAGGTATAGCTATCCTTGGCCTGAACGGCTTGGCTAAAAGGGCTGGCAAGTAACAGTAAGCATATGAATAAAAGCGGGCGCACAAACATAGTGATTCCTGCAAGAGTATCAAAAATGAAGATTTGCAGTGTACGGCCAAAGCTGGCGCCAATACAAGACGGCTATCTGTCTGCTCAGGACTTAAACCACGTAAGGGCTGGTGGTAAATTTTTTTCGCTTAAGATATGGGATGCTTAGTTAGATTCAGTTTGCTGCTCCAGTAGCAAATTTTCGCGCTCTTGCTCGGTCAGGATGCCGGTTAACAGGGTTTTGCGGCGCAGTCGGCGCATGCTGTCACTGTCTTCGAGCAAGGCCCGTTTGAAGATCTCTGGTTCATGCATCATCGTTAAAATACTGTGCCAACGAATATAACCCCAATGCTTAATTAAACCGGTTTGATAGCGCAGTTCTAACTTTTCAAGTAGGGGGATGGCCAGCTCAGAATTGGCCAACAGTTTATCAGCAATACGCGCATGTAATTGCAGTAACTGCAAGTCGGATTGTTGCTGCGCTTTGGTGCGCACACGATGACGAGGAGGACGCATTGGCTATTTTATCTCACACTGGCCATCGGTACATTTTAGGCGTTTGCGCGCCCAATACTGATAAGCCCAATTGGCTATGGGGCGGATCAAAGGAAAAGCCAAAATAGCCGGTAATAGCCTTAAACCAGCGAGGCGCCAATAAAACAGTGTGGCAGTTAAACCTATTTGAAATTGCTGGCCATCCCAAACATGAATTTGCTGCATCATTTGCATTTTACTGGCGCCGTTAAAGCCTGTGAAATCGGGCTGGCTAATATCCACCAGTTGCATTTTTCCCTTTAGCTTAGGGCCTAACCAATTGATTTCATGCCGACACAACTTACAGCTACCATCAAAAAATAAGGCGGCTTGGTTCTGGCTGACTGACATTGCGTTATCCATAAAAATAAAAATACCCAAGATGACAACTGACCACTACTGCAGTCAACTGATAACGTAACTGACGATAACTGCGCTGATAATGTTGGCTTATACCAGAAAAATGTTCATAAAAGCTTAGTGTTAAAAATAAGCCCGCTTGGATCAGCACACTGTAAGCAGGAAGCAGAGCTAAGGCTAAAAAACTAACCACGGGGAAACTAACCGCGGCTAAGGCTTGCTGTGTAGCCGCCTTAGGCTGATGTAATACCGGCCACAAAACACCTGCCATAAAACCTAAAATTAGACAGCTATAAAACTGAAATAACAACATGGCTTGCGCGGGGGCTACAAGCGGCCAGACTAAGCTAGCAACAGGCAGCAACAAAAAGGGAATTAAACCAGCATAGCCAAGCAGGTGAATCATACGTTTCTCCTCAAACAGGTTTCAATCTACGATGTTCGCGTAACAGGCGATCAAAAGTCGTGGGCTCAATAGTACTTTTATTATTTTTTTGTGTTGGCTATTGGTTAATCTAGAGCGACTTAGCGGTCATATAGTGCGTCTATTTGTCTGGTTTTTGCGCCACAATTAGCGCCCCCGAGACGGCTTTACCTTTTTCTAAGCGTGGCACAATGTTTTCTATTGTACATAGAGTAAAACCTGCCAACTGCAACGCCTTATTGATATAGGCTTGAGTGTGACTGTACCGACCATTACGCTGCAGGAAATAATCATTGCTATTAACGGAAGTACTGTGTTGTTCAACACTAAAAATAAAATAACCGTGAGGCTTAAGCACAAGCAGTGTGGCAGAAAAGGCGCTGTGCAACTCACCAAAATAGACAAAGGTATCGGCACAAATGACACAATCAAATGGTTTAGCCGTTTTTGACATGAACTCAACTAACTCCGCTTCATGCAGTTCCTTATAAAGGTTAAGTTTTGCAGCTTGAGCTAACATTTTGGCAGATAAATCTACGCCAATAAGAGCCCGACAAATGGGTTTAATGAATTCAGCACAAAGCCCAGTGCCGCAACCAAGATCAAGAATATCGAGCTGTGAGCTGGCCGGAGAAAGACTGCTGAGTACTTTTTCACCAATAAGTTGCGGCACTTGATATTCCAGTTGCGCCAAGGACAGATTAAAACTGGCAGAATAGTGATCAAAGGTTTGTTTGATGTAATTATCGGCGGCTCGAAGCGGTGGAGTATTTTGTGCATAGGCGGCGAGAAGGTGCTGAGCAATAGCATCCTCTGGCCTATGTTCGATAAGGTTTTGTAAGGTTTCGATAGCTGCTGCTGTTTGACCTAACTCGGCTAAAACGTAGGCCAGTTGCTTCGTTGCTTGATGGTGCAACGGCTCTAACATTAACACTTGCATAAACGAAGATTTAGCCAGTTCAAACTGTTGCAGGTCAATCTGAATATTCCCAAGATTATAATGAGCAATCACATGCTGTGGTTCAAGCGCTAAGGCGCGATGAATCAGATGAAGTGCTTCTTGTGTTTGCTTGGTTTGCTTGAAAATTATCGCCAGATTAATCAGCGTATTGGTGTGGTGGGGGGCAATGCTCAGTAGCCGAGTGTAAAGCGCTTGGGCTGCTAGCAGATCGCCCGTTTCTTTGTAAATATTAGCCAAATTATTCATCGCATCAGCATAATGTGGTGCGATTACCAGCGCCCGCTTTATGTTGGATAGCGCTTCATTCACTTGCCCTGTTTGATAATACACTAAACCCAAATAGTGCAGAGCGTCAGGTTGCGTAGGTGCTAAGCGCAAAACCTTTTTATAGGCTGCAGTAGCTTGTATCAGGTTGCCTTGTTTATGCAGCGCTCTCGCTAATTCTAAATTATGCGTGATCTTATTGTTTTTAGTTGGCGACATGATCAGGCTCGTTACTGACATTATTGACACCTTATCCTAAGGCGTTATCAATTTACAGTTAAGTTCTTTTAATGTTTCAAATATAGCCAAAATCAGAAGGGGAATAATTTAAAAAGTGAGTACAAACTATAATATTTAATATGCTGCATGAGGTTACTCTTTAGTGTTTATTTTGTGAAGATAAATAAATCCCAGCCTGATTATCTCTCTTTCATACTTCATGTAAAAAATATCATTAAATTTATATCTTATTTTCTAACGTAGTTATTTTCCTCTGAATTTTCTAAAAAATATAAAATAGCATAAAAATATTGTCAGCTTTCTTTACAGTGTTATGTCGCCATTTTTTGTTTGTTTTTTTAAGCTGCTAATTTAGTGAGCTTTAATTTTAATGGCATTAAATATGCGTGTAAAAATAGTGTTTAGGAAATAAAAAATTATTTTTATGGTGATATTGCATTTGAGGAGTATGTCTAGTGCTATTTCAAAGCGTTTTTTTAATATCACTTAAAATAATATTGGCAATTTCTTTCTTGGATGAAATTAACATTTCATTCGCATTAATAGTTGAGGTGTATAGAACGTTCACTTTAGCTCCTGCTTAGGATAATTTATGAAAACAATAAATCCACTCTCAAAAAGTTTACTCACCATTGTTACTGCCACCAGCTTATTTCTGACGCCTATCGTTAGTTATGCTGCCGTTGATATATTTTTAGAAATAGATGGTATTGTTGGTGAAACGCAAGACGCGAAAAACAGTGGTGCCATGGATATTCTGGCTTGGTCAGAAGGGTTATCTAATTCGGGAACAACGCATATTGGCGGCGCTGGGGGGGCGGGTAAATCCAATTTTACCGATCTTAGTTTCACTAAATATTTGGACAGTGCCAGTCCGGCATTAAGATTGTTAGTGGCAAATGGCGGTCGTGTCGAAAAGGCAACCTTAATAGCAAGAAGAGCGGGGGGCAGTGCGACGCAATATTTTAAGATAGAAATGAAAAATGTCATAGTTACGTCGTTTTCTGCCGGAGGCAGTGGCGGCGAAGATAGGCTGACTGAAAATGTGTCATTGAATTTCGCTGAAGTCACCTGGACCTATTATCCTATTGATAGATTTGGCAATCCGTTAGCGCCAATTTCGACAGGTTGGAATATCGCGGCAAATGTACAGCTATAACCAATCAGTAACCCCAATTATGAGGAGTTAATCACATGAGGTTATTGATAAATAGCTTTTATAGCCTGTTATGGTTTTTGGTCGGGCTGTTTGTCGCCTTTTCCGGTTTTGCTGTGGCTGAAGTTCTTAATGATCAAATCATTATTGATGATAAAAACTTTACTTTAGTCAGTTCGCGCCGAGTGACCCGTACCGTCAGTGAATATCGATTACGCGCCTTGGCGCAAAATGTCTCGGCTGTTGATTTAACGAACGTGAAAGCCAGTTTAGTCTCAGCACCAAGCAGCATATCAATTATTCAAGGAAACGTGGAGTTTGGTGCTATTACGGCCAATAGCAGTGTATCAAGTAGTAATGACTTCACTATTCAAATCAATGTACGCCAAGCTTATACCTTAGCGGATCTTGTTTGGAGAATTGAAGGCGATTTGCCACCACCACCAACCCCGCCGTCCACTAGTCCAACAGCAGTGGGTATCTTTATGAAGATTGATGGGCCTGCCATTAAAGGTGAGGTAGAAAGTTCAAGCCATAAAGAGTGGATCCAAGTATTAGCCTGGAGTGAGGGAGCAAGTAATTCAGGTACCACCCATGTTGGCGGAGGGGCTGGGGCAGGCACGTTTAATCTTGGTAATGTTAACGTTACCAAATACTTAGATACAGCAAGTAATCCGCTGAGATTAGCGATTGCCAAAGGCGAGCTTTTTGATGAGGTGCAAATTGATGTTATTAAGCAATGTGGCACAAGTTTGTATACGCAATATGCCATTACGTTAAGTAACGTTTTGGTGGTCGGGCTAAGCAGTAGTAGCAGTGGCGGAGAAGATCGTTTAACCGAAAATGTTGCTTTTAATACGGCGACGATTCAAACGATGTATACCCCAGTAGGTGATAAATGTCGTTTTCAGCAACCCATATATTCCATTCAGTCTTATAACTGATTGAAGCGGAATAGATGAATTACGGGAATTTAAAAATGCAGATAAAAAAAATAATCACGACGTTAACCTGTTTCGTGATGCTGAGCTTTCAGCCCGCATTTGCGGCGTTGATTAGCGGCACGGCGACCAATATAACCGGGACAACTTGGGAGTCGCGTTATACTATTACCAACAACTTATTGTTGGATATCAATTGGTTTACGCTTTACTTTGATGCTACTCAATATACCAATTTAGTTTATATACCTACTGCGGAATTTGGACCAGATTGGGAAATATTTACCTATGATTTTGATTTTGGAGACGATGGTTATATTGACGTTTATTCAAACTTTACAGCAATTACTGTTGGTCAAAGCGTCTCAAATTTTGTGGTTCAATATTCTTACTTTGGAATAGGCTTGCCGAGTTTGCAGCAATTTGAAGTGTATGATGAGCAATTGGTAGATCCTTTATCTACTCCTATTGCTGCTGGTGATATTTCCATCGCGGCAGTTCCTGAGCCGGGCTCCTTATACTTGTTCGGGTTGGGGCTTTTGGCTTTTGCCGCTTATCGTATAAGGCAAGTGCGATTAAACTAACCGTTAAAGTGTATTTACAGTACTTACCATACCCCCAATTTATTGGGGGTATTTTTTCATGCAAACTAAGTGACTTAAACCGAACATGATTAAGTCAATTTAACGCCCCACGATGCCTTTACCAATGGGCGCGATACTTAAACCAGCTAATTTTAAGTGCTGGATGCCAAAAGGAATACCAATAATACTAAGGAAGCAAACCAAGGCATGCATTAAGTGGCCAATAGCCAGCCAAATACCAAAGAAGATAAACCAGACAATATTGCCCAGAGTGCCAAAAGCCGAGGTGCCAAAATCCTCTACGCGGTTAATATAGCGACGATTAATCGCATCGCGGCCAAAGGGCCAGAACGCCAGTTTCCCCATGACAAAGCAGGCACGACCAAACGGAATGCCAATAATGCTGATAAAGCAAATTAAGCCAATAATCCACCAGGCTAAGCCCATCACTAGCCCGCCGAGTAAAAACCATAAAATATTAAAAATTAACCGTAATACACCTGAGGGATCCCCACAAATTTGCACCCCATAGTATCAGCTCTTTGCCAATTTTATTTGCGCCCAGTCCCATTGAGCTACCCAGTGCAAGATTTGCTTTAGCCCTTGCTGGTAGTCGTGTCTGCGAATAGGGATCTTCGATTCATTACATAGCAATATTCCGAGGAAGTTTAGAGCAAGTACCCGTCGGTTTTTTATCGTATTGGCCTGATATCGTAAATGCACACCCGCTATTTCACCTGCGGCCCCCATCAGGTAGTGGAACCAATTTGCCAGTGCCGCCAATAGCAGTAATATATTCAAACGAGATTTGGATTTGGTACCGTGCAAGTCGCTTCCTAAACCATAACGTGGGCTTTTTTGGTCTCGAAAGCTTTCTTCAATTTGCATTCGGCTACTGTAGCATTTGGCGATTTTACTCGCATAGTCATGGCACTCAGGTAGCGATGACACCAATAACCAGGGCTCTTTGTAAGACTTATTTTTGTCTCGCTTCAACAGCTTATAGCCTTTACCGACCAGAATGGCGCGGGTTTCATACTGCTGCGACTGAGTCAGCACGATTTCGCCTAAGTCTTTGGGGGTAGCGCGAGCTTTTTTATAAAGCGCATTGACGGTCATAAGTTCAGATTGCTCTGCCAGTTTAAGCTTCACGTTACCTCGGACTCTGGCGACATAATGCCAGCCTAATTTGCGTACCTGTTTAAGCCAGGGCACTTTGAAGCCTGCATCTGTAACGATAACGGGCTTGCAATCTTTGGGTAACATGGCCTTGAGTTGTTTTAAAAAGGCTCGGTGTAAATGTGGGCAAGTATAATCTTCTGCCGCCGCCACTTTTTGTAATAGCGTCAAAGCTCTGCCATCAGTAGCCATGCTGGCTCGCAGTATAAAGTGCCGCTTCGCGGTATCGGCGTTGCTCCAGTCAACCAAAATGAGCGGCTGAGATTTACTGCTCACGATAGACCGAGTCATGGCAGCATAGATAAGAGGCAGTTCCCGTTGTAAATTGGTATTACTCAGTAATCTATCCGCGCGCTTGATACTGACTTTGTCAGAAGAGCCTGGCATAGCACGTCCAATGGCGGTCACAGTACAACGCGCGTCTTTAGCCAGCGCAGTAACCGCGTCTAACAGGACAGAAAATCGCGCTTTATGCATGGTTGTGGGGGTGACAAATCGGAGGAAATCGGCGAGCATTCTTTTCACATTCATGGCTGTTAATGACATGGTTTAGTTTTGGCGAACGATCAGATCAGGAACGGCCATGAATGTTCCCTAATCACCTAACTTTTTATTTTAGATACAGAATTTCTGGGGATACCTCAGGTAATACACTCATCTTGCGCTCCACAACCTCATTAAATTTAATACGCTTGCCGTTCACGTGTCTTTGCACTTTTGCCGCTGACAAAACAAAGCGATAAATGTGCCAACTTTAAGTTATTGTTTATATTTGTTTTATTTTTAGCTTGTAATTTCCTAAGCGTATTTTTGTGTGTATTTAACCAGTTTATAGTAAAAATACCTAGGCACCTGTGGCACAACCCTAACCCGACAGTGTTGCCCAGATAGCGCTTAGCTGAGTCTGTGATAAAACTTTTACTGTACCAACTGGTCGGTTTGTGATTTTGCCGTTATACTATACCGACTAGACGGTTTTGATTTGAGGGTGCAGCAAACGTGAATAAAGCGCAAATTACCGTACAACAGATTTTACAAGCGGCCTTAGCCGTTGCTGCAGAAAAAGGGCCGGGTAAGGTCACCTTGGATGCGGTGGCACAAGCCAGTGGCTTAAGTAAAGGTGGCTTGCTATATCACTTTCCGTCAAAAGAAGCTTTGCTCAGTGCCATGGTGCAATTTTTAGTTGATGATGCTGAGCACAGCCGCCAACAGTTTGTTGCAACAGAGTCTTCAAAATTAGCGGCTTTCTTAAAAGCGCGAGAGTGTTTCACTCAGCAATTAAGCAGTAATACCGCGATGGCTATCTTAGCGGCGGCAGCAGAGCAACCGGCGCTGTTAAAGCCGTTGCAGCAACATAACCGTAAGGTATTTAACGACATTTTAGCTGAGCATCATCACAGTCCCGAAGTGATGTCATTATTGCTGGTCAGTGAAGCCTTAACCTTTCATCAGTTGCTGAACATTTCACCCTTGACCCCAGAACAACACAGTCAATTGGAAAATTATATGACGATTCGTGCACAGGAGCTAAGTTAATGAACCGCCCATCTTTTACTCTGATCAGTAGCGTACTTAGCCTGCTGATATTTCTCAGTGCTTGTTCCGACTCGGTAAGCCAAGAGTCAGCTACCACACTAACCACGGTGAAATTATATACCGTTAGCGGAGATGAACATGCCAACAGTCGCAGTTTTATTGGGCGAATTGATGCGGTCAGTACTGTCGATTTAGCCTTTCAAGTGGGCGGGCGTGTAACTGCTTTACCGGTTCAGCAAGGCGAAATTATTCCTGCAGGTGAGCTATTAGCGGCACTGGATAACACCGATTATCAACTGGCCGTGCAACAAGCCGAAGTGCAACTTGCTCAAGCGCAGCGAGATTTAGAGCGGGCTAAGCCACTGCGTAAACAAGGGATCTTAACCCCGTCGGCTTTTGACCAGTTACAAACTAATTTTGATATTGCGCAAGTTGCGTTGCAAAACGCCGAGCGTAATAGCCAGTACACGCAGTTAAACGCGCCTTTTGATGCGTTAGTTACACGCCGCTTAATCGAGCGTTATTCCACCGTTACGGCCGGTACACCCATTTTACGCGTGCAGAATGTCTCTGAATTACGCGTGCACATTAACGTGCCAGAGCAAATGATGCGCCAAGTGCAAGATAAAGCCGATTATGCGGTGTATGTGAAATTATCGGATGATAATGCCAGCCTTCACCCGCTTACTTACCGTGAGCATGCGACGGAAGTGGATGTGGTCACGCAAACTTATCAAGTGTCTTTTGCTATGCCGCGACTCGCCGGTAAAAATTTATTGCCAGGCATGACGGTGACGGTGGTCACCGAGAACAATGCTGCTCAGAATAATATGTTGATCCCCGTCTCGGCATTAGATACTTCAACGCCAGAGCAATTCCATGTTTGGATTTATCAAGCCGAAACTCAGCAAGTCAGCAGACAACCGATCCAAGTCAGTCGGATCCACCAGCAGCAAGTTGAAGTGCTTTCCGGTTTAAAAGCCGGCGATCAGGTGGTCTCTGCGGGTATTTATCATTTACAAGACGGCCAAGTCGTGCGTCCGTTTGAAAAATATTAGGAGTCAACCGCATGAAAATGGCGAGTTATGCGATTGATAAACAGGTCAACACTTGGATGTTGATCATGCTTTGTTTTTTGGGTGGTCTTTGGGCGCTAAATACGATTGGTCGTTTAGAAGATCCAGCCTTTACCCTGAAAGAAGCCATGGTGATCACCTATTATCCTGGGGCGACGGCAACCGAGGTGGAAGAGGAAGTGACTGAGGTACTTGAATCGGCAGTACAGCAGTTACCACAGTTAAAGCGTGTGACGTCTAAATCCTTCCCAGGCAAATCTGAGATCCGTGTAGTGATCCAAGATACTTACAATGGCTCAGCCATGCCGCAAATTTGGGATGAGTTACGGCGAAAAATCAGCGATAGCAGTCGGTCATTGCCTGCCGGGGTAATGACGCCCTCAGTCAATGATGATTTCGGTGATGTGTTTGGTATTTTTTATGCGGTCACTGCTGAAGGGTATAGCGATCGCGAGATCCGTGAGTTGGCCACGTTTTTACGGCGCGAAATGCTGATGGTGCCGGGTGTGGCTAAAGTACAAACCGCGGGCGAGCCACAAGAGAAAATTTATGTAGAGA
This sequence comes from Alishewanella sp. HL-SH05, assembly GCF_052655985.1. The sequence goes on along the minus strand of NZ_CP199753.1, from coordinate 2,824,037 downwards.
TTGCCCAAGAGCGGTTGCTGGGCATGGGCCTACCTTTAGATTTAGTGATTGGTACCTTACAAGCTGAAAATACCGTCGCGGCGGCCGGCTCTTTAGCCGTTGGCGATAAGCGTATCCGCTTAGTCAGTAAGCCTGGCTTAGATTCGATCAGTGCGATTGAGAACTTACGTTTAGGTAATTTGGGCTCCACTGAGCAACTGAGTATTTACGATGTTGCTAAAGTGAGTCGAGAAGAGGCGGAAACGCCGACACACTTGATCCGTCATAACGGCAAAGCGGCTTTTACGCTTGCCATTGCCGGCTTAAGTGATGCCAATATTGTCGATGTAGGTAATGCCGTTGATTTGCACTTAGCCTCTTTAACGCCGCGTATTCCACTGGGCATCGAGTTACAGCCGATCTACCAGCAACATATTGTGGTGGATAAAGCGATTAATGATTTTATTGTGAATTTATTAATTTCTGTGGTGATTGTGGTCGCCGTGCTGTGTTTAACCATGGGCTGGCGCGTGGGTATTGTTGTCGGCGGCACCTTATTGCTTACTGTGCTGGGCACCTTGTTCTTTATGCGTATATGGCAAATCGAAATGGAGCGTATTTCGTTAGGTGCGCTGATTATCGCCATGGGGATGTTGGTTGATAATGCCATTGTGGTGGCCGAAACCATGCTGATAAATATGCAGCGAGGCATGGCATCACGCCAAGCTGCAGCGGAGGCGGCCAGTCGCACCCAAGTGCCGTTATTAGGTGCCACGGTTATTGGCATTATGGCCTTTGCCGGTATTGGCTTGTCGCCTGATAGCACGGGTGAGTTTTTGTTTTCGTTATTCGCAGTGATTGGTATTTCCTTATTATTAAGCTGGGTGTTGGCGATTACTGTTACCCCTTTGTTAGGTCATTATTTGTTTAAAGTGGCCGCAGACAGCGAGCAACGTGATCCTTATGCCGGTTTTGTTTATCAGCGTTATGCCAAAGTGCTCCGTTTAGCTTTGCAGCAGCGCGCCGCTACCATCGGTTTGCTGATGGTGCTAACTGTGATCAGCGTTATTGGTTTTGGCCAAGTTAAGCAGGTATTTTTCCCTGCCTCTAATACCCCGTTGTTTTACTTAAATTATTATTTACCGCAAGGCACCGATATTCGTGCCACCGAGCGCGATATTGCCGAAATAGAAAAGATTATTTTGGCCGAAGCGTCGGTGGAGTCGGTCAGTAGTTTTGTTGGCGCAGGTGCCAGCCGTTTTATGTTGACTTACGCACCGCAATTGCCGAATAGCGCTTATGGTCAATTGATCATTCGCACCAAGGAGCGAGATGCGATCCCGTCCTTGATGCAGTATTTGCGGCAAACTTTACCAGCTCAGTTCCCCAGTGCTGAAATTTATACTGAGCGTCTGATGTTCGGCCCCGGTACCGGGGCAAAGTTACAGGCTCGCATTTCTGGTAGTGATGAGGCCATTTTGCGGCAACTCGGCCAACAAGTGGCGGATATTATGCGTAATACCGAAGGCGTGACCGATATCAGGCAAAACTGGCGGCAGCGTGAGTTGGTGATAGCGCCAGATTTCAATGAAGAGCGGGCCCGCATTGCCGGTGTTAATCGTACCGATTTAGCGCAAACCTTGGCTTTTGCCAGTGAGGGTTTAGTGAGTGGTGTGTATCGTGAGCAAGAAAAACAAATTCCTATTGTAGTGCGGCCACCGGCAGCAGAGCGATTTGATTTAGACAGACTAAATGACCGCATGATTTGGAGCAGCATCGACAACAGCTATATCCCGCTAACGCAGGTGATTAATGGTTTTGTTACCGAGCACGAAGAAGCGGTGATCCAAAGGCGCAATCGGGTACGCACTTTAACCGTTGAAGCAGAGCCCACCACGGCCATAACCGCCGATCAAGCCTTAAAGCGTTTGCGGGCGCCGGTTGAGCAATTAGTATTGCCTCATGGCTATACGTTGGAGTGGGGAGGCGAGTATGAAAGCTCAGCGGAAGCACAGGCTTCATTAGGTAAACAATTGCCTTTAAGTTTTCTGGTGATGTTAGCTATTAGCATTTTGTTGTTCGGCTCCCTAAAACAACCCTTAGTTATTTGGTTAATTGTACCGATGTCGATATGTGGTGTCAGTGCTGGGCTTCTGCTGACGGGCTTTCCTTTTGGTTTTACAGCGCTGTTGGGCTTTTTGAGTTTATCCGGCATGCTGATGAAAAATGCCATAGTGTTAGTTGACGAAATGGATTTGCAATTAAGCCAAGCAACGGATAAGGCTCAAGCCATTATTGATGCGAGCATCAGCCGGATCCGGCCGGTGATTTTAGCGGCATTAACCACTATTTTAGGTATGTTGCCACTGATTTGGGATGCGTTTTTTAACAGTATGGCGATAACCATTATGGCCGGTTTGGCGTTTGCCACCGTGTTAACTTTGGTGGCAGTGCCGGTATTGTATTCGCTGGTGTTTAAAATCAAATTAGTCCGCTAATTGAATCTGTTGGTTGCTAACAGTGCGGCTTTTGCTGTGCTGTTAGTGGCTACAGTTAACACAAAATGCGGTGGCGGGTAACGCTTCTAAGCGTGCTGGATTAATTTTTGCATCACAACGGGTACATTGGGCATAAACACCTTGCTCCATTCTTAGCAAGGCCTGATTAATTTCAGCCAACTCTGCCTCGGCATGGTGTTTTAGGCTAGTTAGCACATCATCGTTTTCTCGCTCTTGTGCTTGTTCTGCAAAATCATGGCTGTGTTCTTTCGAGAGGTCTTGCTGCAGTGATACCTGCTGTCGCTCCAATTCCATTTTGCGTTGAATTAGGCGACGTTTGTATTCTTGAAATGGCATGATCTGCTCCTTGTCTCTGCGCTATCTTAAATTTAGCAGCACTTCGTTAAAAAAGCTTGATCTAGCACAAATAAACAGCAATGGCTCAGGTGGTAAGACGTGTCTGCTTGGCCTGTTGTTGCCACATTTTGGCATATTCCCCCGCTAAATCTAGCAACTGTTGATGGTTGCCTTGTTCAATCAATTCGCCCTGCCGTAATACTAATATGCAATCGGCATCGGTAATGGTTGATAAACGATGAGCGATAACCACGCTGGTGTGTTGTTTGGCGACTTCACGCATAGCAGCAACAATGCTTTGCTCGGCTAAGGAATCTAATGCCGAGGTGGCTTCGTCAAAAACTAAAATGGGCGAGCCTTTTAATAGCGCTCGGGCAATCGCAATGCGCTGTTTTTCACCGCCAGAGACCTTTAAGCCGCGTTCACCCACCAAAGTGTCATCACCTTGTGGCAAGCTATCAATAAACTGACGTAACTGGGCTAATTCTATAACCTGGGCAATCTCGCTGGCACTGGCTCCCGGTTTGGCATAGGCAATATTGTCTCGAATACTACTGTTAAATAACACCGTATCTTGCGGCACAATGGCAATCGCTTGGCGCAGAGAGTCGAGGGTTAGCCCCTTAATATCTTGCTGATCAATTAAAATGCGGCCGCCGCTCACATCGTAAAAGCGATACAGTAAGCGGGCAATGGTACTTTTACCCGCACCAGACGCGCCGACTATCGCCACTTTTTGGCCTGCGGCAACGGTAAAACTGAGATTATTGAGAATGGGGCGATCGGCCTGATAGGCAAAACTCACCTGCTCAAACTGAATACTGGCACCTTGGGTGACTAAGGATTTGGCATCCGCTTTATCGACAATGCTGCTTTTGCGTTGTAATAAGCCCAGCATATTTTCTAAATCGGTTAACGCACGGCGAATTTCACGATACACAAAACCTAAAAAATTCAACGGTAAAAACAGTTGGATCATGTAAGCATTCAGCATTACTAATTCACCGATACTCATTTCACCACTCACTACCTCGGCTGCAGCTAGCCACATTAATGCGGTAATAGCCGCGGCAATTAATAATGCTTGGCCAGAGTTAAGTAAAAGCAGGCTTAAACGGTTTTTTAAACGAGCTTGTTCCCAAGTGGCTAAAAAGCCATCGTAAACCTGTGCTTCATGCTGCTCATTATTAAAATATTTCACCGTTTCATAGTTAAGTAAGCTATCAACAGCACGGCTATTGGTGGTGTTATCCGCTTGATTCGCCTCACGAATAAACTTGTTGCGCCATTCCGTAATATACACGGTAAAAAAGATATAGAGACTGACCGCCACCACGGTGATCAGCGCATACATGGGCGAGAACAGTAAGCTGAAGATCACGGCTACCGCCACGATTTCAAGTAAGGTTGGCACAATATTAAACATCAAAAAGCGCATTAAAAAGCTCAGGCCATTGCTGCCTCGCTCTATATCGCGACTGATGCCACCGGTTTGTCGGTCAAGGTGAAACGCTAGTTCTAAACTATGCAGGTGTTTAAAAACTTTTAAACCTAATTGGCGCATGGCATGTTCGGTGACACGCCCAAACAGTGCATCCCGCACTTCACCAAAAAACACCATGCCAAAGCGCAGCGCACCATACAACAATAATAACCAAACAGGAACAAGCAGTAATTGTTGGCGGTTGGCATCTACCGCATCGATAATTTCTTTTAAGGCCCAAGGCAGTAGTAAGGTGGCGCTTTTGGCGGCAATAAGTGCCAGTAAGGCTAACAATACCCGCCCTTTAAAGGCCATTAAATAAGGCCAGAGGGTTTTAATACTCTGACCTAGCGGCATGGCGTAATCACGCTTTAACGGTTCAGGTTGTTTTGCGGCGCTTCGCATGCCTCGCATAGTACTCTCAGTAATTCAACTTACGCATAAGTACAAAGGTACGCGGTATCCTGTTGTACTTGCAATTGAAACTTCACGTTAGCTGCTACTTCAAACGCCTGACCTGATGTAAATGTCAGCCAATCATCACTGCCAGGCAGTTTTACGGTAAGAGCGCCGCTGATCACGGTCATTACTTCATGTTGGCTGGTACCAAACTCATATTCACCGGGTGCCATTACGCCGACCGTTGCAGGTAGCTTTTCGCCTTGAAAACCAATTGAGGCGACTTTGCCATCAAAATAATTGTTGACTTTAAACATCGTTAACTCCTTATATATCGGGCTGTTTAGTAAAACGGAAAAAAGCCCGTTTGTATAGCTTTTTAGCTATTTAGATGTCTTGAAGTCTTTTTCTACTCAGTAAAGCATTCTTAAAAAGTTAATCAGATTGCCACATTCGTGGCTTAGTCTGCACAATCCTAATAACAGATCAGGGAATACCACGTGAAGAAAACACTTATTGCGGCAACACTCGCGCTTATTTTAGCGCCTGTTGCTCAAGCAGAACTATTTATTTCAGAGTATGTAGAAGGTTCAAGTTTAAATAAAGCACTAGAATTACATAACCCGGGCACTGCACCGATTAATTTAAGCGATTATCGGATCCGGATTTATTTCAATGGCGCGTTAACATCCAACGTTAATCAACAACTCAGTGGCACCTTAGCTGCCGGTGAAACCTTTGTTTATGCTAGTTCTGCCTCTGCAGCAGCCATTTTAGCGGTAGCGAATGTCACAACCGGAGCAAGTCTTTGGAATGGTGATGATGTTATCGTAATTGAAAAGAATGGTGTGGTTGTTGATAGTATAGGTAAAGTGGGAGAGGATCCTGGCACTGCTTGGAACACCAATGGCGTGTCAACATTAGACAAAACGCTTCGTCGTAAGAGCGTGTTAAGAGATCCCAATATCAGTGATGCTTTTGATCCCTCTGTTGAATGGATTCAATTTGATCGGGATGATTTTTCTGATCTGGGCATGTTTAATGGCACAGGTGCGCCAATTGATCCTGAAGATCCTGTCGATCCCGAGCCATTACCACCTTTAGTGTGTGGCGCAACCTTTACGCCCATTTCCGTGATTCAAGGCGTGGGTAATGCGAGCCCCTTAGTCGGCCAAACGGTAGTGGTAGAGGCGGTTGTCACACATACTTTACCCGGCTTACGTGGCTATATGATCCAAGCCAGTGATCTTGAACAAGATGCCGATCCGTTAACTTCCGAAGGCGTTTTTGTCTTTACCGATAATGCAAATCTGAATGTTACCGCAGGTCAACGTGTGCGCTTACAAGCACAAGTTGGCGAAGCCTTTAATAATACTCAGCTGCAGAATGTGGCTAACATGGTCGCTTGTGGCACGGCGCAACTGCCAAACGCCGTGACCGTAAGTTTGCCGGTCGCTTCATTAGATTATTTAGAGCGCTACGAAGGCATGTTGGTGCAGTTCGCGCAAGAGTTGACGGTAAACAGCAACTTTACCTTAGGCCGCTTTGGCGAGTTAGTGTTATCAAACGGTCGTCGTTACACACCCACTCAAGTCGTTACGCCAGGTGCCGCCGCACAAGCCTTAGCGGCTGAGCATGCCTTAAATCGCATTATGTTAGATGATGCCTCAACGCAGCAAAACCCGGGTAATGTTATTTATCCAGCACCAGGCTTAACAGCAATCAATACCGTGCGTGCCGGCGATACCGTCGTGGGCTTAACGGGTACCCTTTATTACAGTTTTAATGAATATCGGGTTAACCCGATTAATAGCGTGAACTTTGTCGCGACAAATCCGCGCACTGCGCAGCCTGAGCTCAGTGGCGATGGTAACGTGAAAATTGCTAGTTTTAACGTGTTGAATTATTTCAACGGTGACGGCTTAGGCGGTGGCTTCCCCACTGCACGTGGCGCCGATAATCTACTTGAGTTTGAGCGGCAGCGTGCCAAGATTTTAGCCGCATTAGCAGCGTTAGATGCTACTGTGATTGGCGTAATGGAGATCGAGAATGATGGTTTTGCAGAAACCTCAGCCATTGCTGATTTAGTGCGTGGTTTACAGCAAGTCAGTGGGCAAGACGATTGGCGCTTTGTCTCAGTTAACACGCCAGTGATCGGTACTGATCAAATTACCGTTGGCATGATATATCGTGCTGATTTAGCCACTCCAGTCGGTGCAGCTCAAATATTAGACGAAAGCAACTCTGCCACGGATGCTAATGGCGTAGCGTTATTTAATACCCGCAGTAACCGCCCGATGCTGGCGCAGCGCTTTAAGCTCACCAGTAACAATGCTGAGTTTGCAGTGATGGTGAATCACCTTAAATCGAAAGGTTCAGCTTGTAGCGGTGATCCCGATCTCAATGATGGTCAGGGTAACTGTAATATCACACGGACGCGTGCGGCCGAAGCGGTAGGACAATTTGCCGCGCAGTACTTCAATGACACTCCGGCTTTGGTGATTGGTGATTTAAACTCTTATGCGAAAGAAGACCCGTTAACGGCCCTGGCTAATGCCGGTTATGCTAACGTGTTTGATGTGTTAGAAAAAACACCGACCTACGGTTATGTGTTTGATGATTTGGCTGGCCAACTCGATCATGCCTTACTGAACGAGCCGGCACGCCGTTATTTAGTGGATGCGGCAGAGTGGCATATTAATGCCGATGAACCAATCGTGCTGGATTACAACACTGAGAGTAAATCGACGCAGCAACGTAGCGATTTTTATGCGCCCGATGCTTATCGTTCGTCTGATCATGATCCGGTGATCGTCGCTTTACAACTGCCAGCCGTGTTTAAAGCTGCAGACTTAGATCAAAATAATGTGGTGGATGTGCGCGATGTGACCTTATTCCAGCAGCGATTAAAACAAGGTGGCGTATTACCGCTGAGTCTTGATTTTAACCGAGATGGTAAGGTGAATTTAATTGATGCGCGTTTTATGACATCACTATGCGATCTACCGCGTTGTGTTACTCCTTCTTAATATAATTGGAATGAAAAAAATGAAAGCAATGTTTTTAGCCTTATGTGTCATGTTCAGTGGTTTTAGTCAGGCCGCGTTAATTAAATTTGAAGCTGATAAAGCAAATTATCAAGTAGGGGATACTGTTAGTATTGCCGTGGTACTGAGTAGTTTCTCACGACCTGTAGCCGCTGCATTAGTCGATTTTGGATATACCAACAGTTTTCTGCAGTTTTTAAGCGCAGAAGCTGGCAATGGCTTTGATGACGGTCTCGGCAGTTATTTTGATGTTGATAGCTCTATTGATGGTATTTTTAAATTTTCTGATTTTGCAGATTTATTTGCTGATGAAACGATTTTAGCGGCAAATCAAGGCTCTAGCTTCGTATTGGCAACAATAAAGTTTCGAGCGTTAGATGCGGGCTTTGCAGAGTTAGTTTTTGATACTTCAACACTCTTTATCTCTGATTTTTTTGATGAAGAGTTCGCAATGGAAAGCGATAATTTAGAGTTCAATATCGCTGCAGCGCAAGTCCCCGCGCCGGCAACAGCGTTGTTATTGTTAGCCGGTTTAGCATGTTTGTATCGCCGGCAACAACAAAAGTAAATAGGGTGCTGTAGCCTAAGGTAATTGAAGATAAAAAAAGGGCCAGTCATCTGACTGGCCCTTTTTATTTAGAGTGTCTCGCGCTTATGCGGCTTCTGTTTTGGTTTGTTTCTTACTTTCAGCTTTTAACGCTTCAGCACCATTGGGTTGCTGGGTTAAGGTTTTGTCTGCCGCTAAGTAATCAGGCTCAAAATCATCCACATTAATCACAAACAAACGGCTATCTTCAGCTTTACGTAACTTATCCGCTTCTTGTTTATTAATCACGCCTAGCTCTAAGCCAATATCAGCTACGTCATGTAACTTGAAGAAAGGCAGGCGTTTACCTGAGGCTTTGCTGACTTTATCAAACAGCGGCTCTGCAGCTAGCACATCCAATAAGGCTTGTTCTACGCGACCTAATTGATTACCTGGCTCAACCGTCAAATACAAGTGCTTACCTAAGCGGTTACGCGCTTCACAAGGGGTCATCATGATACGTGAAACTTGATGATCCAGCACATCTGATGGTTTACGTAGCGTGCGACCAAATGGGAAGACAATGCGTTTTAGCACGATACCAATGACGCGGTTAGGGAAGTTATCGAATAACTCCGTTAACGCCAATTGCGCTTTAGCCATGTTATCTTCACAAGCCCATTTTACCAAAGGTAAGTCTTGAACTTGGCGACCTTCATCTTGATAACGCTTCAGTACTGATGAGGTGATATACAGCATACTTAAAATGTCACCTAAACGCGCTGAGATACGCTCACGACGTTTTAAATCACCACCTAAGGTTCCCATCGCTACGTCAGACATTAACGCAAGGGCGGCACTAAAGCGGTTCATTTGCTTGTAATAACGGGCAGTGTCATCGTTGTAAGGTGAATGACTAAAAGCACCACCGGTTAACGATAACCAGAAGGTTCGGAAGAAATTACTAATGGCAAAACCAATATGACCGAATAACGCTTTATCAAAGGCAGTCACGGCTGCGCCTTCATCCGTCAATTGGGCAGCTTGTAACTCGGCTAACACATAAGGATGACAACGGATGGCGCCTTGACCATAGATGATCATGTTACGGGTCAGGATATTAGCACCTTCAACCGTGATCGCTACTGGCGCGCCTTGATAACCGCGAGCTAAATAGTTATTTGGCCCCATGCAAATGCCTTTACCGCCGTGCACGTCCATTGCATCATTAATCGCCGTACGCATACGCTCAGTCATATGGTATTTGGTGATGGCAGAAACCACAGACGGTTTTTCACCTAAATCAATCGCACCTACCGACATAGAGGTTGATGCATCGGCCATGTAGGCATAACCACCAATGCGTGCCATGGCTTCTTCAACGCCTTCCATTTTACCGACAGGTAATTTGAATTGACGACGAATACGCGCATAGGCGCCAGTAGACAGCGCGGCAGCTTTAATACCACCGGTGCTGTTAGACGGTAATGTGATGGCGCGACCGACAGATAAACATTCAACCAGCATACGCCAACCTTGGCCGGCCATTTCTGGACCACCAATGATATATGAAATAGGTACAAAGACTTCTTCACCTTGCGTGGGGCCATTTTGGAACGGCACGTTCAAGGGGAAGTGGCGACGACCGATTTTCACACCTGGGGTGTCGGCAGGGATCAACGCACAGGTAATACCGCGATCTTCTTCTTCACTTAGTAGATGATCTGGATCGTACAGTTTAAAGGCTAAACCTAACACCGTAGCGATAGGCGCTAAAGTAATATAGCGTTTGTTCCAAGTTAATTTTAAACCTAGAACTTCTTCACCTTGCCACTGACCTTTACAAACGATGCCCACATCAGGGATCGCACCGGCATCTGAACCTGCTTCTGGGCTAGTTAAAGCAAAACACGGCACATCGATGCCTTTGGCTAAACGCGGTAAATAGTAATTTTTTTGCTCATCAGTACCATAATGTTGCAACAGTTCGCCTGGGCCTAACGAGTTAGGAACACCAACGATGCTTGATAACACCATGCTTTTGCTGGTTAATTTTTGCAATACGCAAGACTGTGCATAAGCAGAAAACTCTAAACCGCCGTATTCTTTTTTGATAATCATCGCAAAGAAACCGTGATCTTTTAAGTATTGATAGACTTCTGGCGCGAGATCAGCACGTTCATGAGTTGTGTGCCAGTCATCCGTCATAGCCAGTAATTCTTCAACTGGGCCGTCTAAAAAGGCTTGTTCTTCTGCACTTAACCGAGGTTGTGGGAAGTTGTGCATTTTATGCCAGTCAGGGTTACCGCGAAATAAGTCGCCTTCCCACCAGGTGGTACCGGCATCGATGGCTTCTTTTTCTGTCGTTGACATTTCCGGCATAATTTTGCGATATAACGCCAGTAATGGTTTTGTCAGATGTTGCTGACGTACCGAAGCGATATTTAACGGTAAGGCAACGATTAGAAAGACTAACCAAGACCAAAAGCCGACGATGTCGCTAAAAGTACCAATTAATAATACACCCGCTAAAGCTGCGGTAAATAATGTGAGGCTGGCGCGATGATAGGCAAGAATGCCTGTCGCCACCAGCAAAGCTACACAAACCAGAAAAATACTCATTGTTAACTCCTGCGATAAGAGGTCTGACCACTAAAGCCTAAGCTTAGAACGCTTTGATTTAAGTTGCAAGTACTTCTGTGCAATGCTTATCTATACAAAGTGTCAACTAATGTTGCAGACTCTGTACAATAGCCTTTAGCATAGCTCAGCATTGGCCTTTGTGTGTCAACACAAAGGCTGTATGTACTTTTATATGCCAACGACATCATTGTGGATTAATGGGAATACACCAGTGTGTGAATTATTGGGAATGTCAGCCAATGTGCCGACCGACATTTGTTTTAGTTTTAAAGGCTTAAAAGAGCGCGGTGGGCGCACAGGCCCACATAAAGATGGCTGGGGTGTAGCCTTTTACGAGCAAAAAGGCGTTTGTACTTTTAAAGATGCGCTGCCCAGTTATCAATCCGAAATTGCCCGTTTAATTTCTGATTACCCAATTAAAAGCACCGCTGTGGTAGCGCATGTGCGGCAAGCCAATCGGGGGCAAGTGGCATTAGCCAATACTCATCCGTTTACTCGTGAACTATGGGGGCGTTATTGGACTTATGCCCACAATGGGCAGTTATCCCAATATCAACATTTAGCGGTGGATCGGTTTTTACCCGTGGGAACGACCGATAGCGAGCGTGCCTTTTGTTATTTACTCAGTGCTTTAGCGGCACGTTATCCAGAGAAAAGCCCAGGCCCAAAAGCCGCATTTCGCTATATTCGTCGCTTATTACCACAGTTACAGCAGCTAGGGGTATTTAATATGCTGCTCACTGATGGTGAGTATTTATTGGCGTTTTGCAGCACTAAACTGCATTGGATCACGCGCCGGGCCCCTTTTGGTGTGGCACGCTTATCCGATGTGGATGTGGATATTGATTTTAGCCAAGAAACCACGCCGAACGATGTCGTGACCATTATTGCCACTGCACCGCTAACTAATAATGAGCAGTGGCAAAAAATGCAAAGTGGTGAGGCGCAGTTATTCCGTCGTGGCGAGCCCATCGACTGTTGAGGTGGGGGTGAGCCACTGTACTTTTTGCAGTTGCACATCAAATTGTTCAACGTTATCTTCGCCACGCCAAAGTCTGACGAGCATGTAATCAAGCTCAGGTGCAACCCAAGCTAAAACTTGCTTGTCTGAATTTTCTTCAACCCGAGCAATGCGTAACGCGCGAACGGTGCCAAAAGGTAAGGCCAACGCTTCTTCGGTGACTACCTGATAGTGATACACTTTATTATTACCATCGCGGTTTAACACTTGGTAAGTGAAATCGGTTTTACCGGCGCGTAAATCCAGCACCAATTGTTGATGGTAACTTAGCGGATCTAACCAATCTTCTTGCCAATCGATGGCCTTGAGCGTGGGTTTTTTACCGGTGAAAAGTTGTTGTTTCTGCCAGTCTAAACGTAATTCATAGTGTCGATTAGATCCGGTACCCGTGCGGATCATTTTATAATGTGACGGTTTTAAACGGCCCTGCTCAAGCGTAAAAGTGGACGTTTCGCTACGCTTATCACTAAATACTAACCAAGTGATATCACTGCTATAGCCCATTTCATAATGGCTGTCTTTTTTATGCAAATAGCGTTTAGCTGTGCCATGGCTTTTGCCGCCACGGTACACTAAATAATCAGCATTAAAGGGAGTGAAAATAGGTGCTGCAGCAGTGTCTTTCGACGACTCAGCAACGCTAGGGGATGGCAACGATGTCGCCAATACAGCAGAACTACAGAATAATAGTGTGCTTAAAAAAAGTGACGTATTAACACGCCACTTCAGAATCATCCTCATCTTCGGCATAACCTTGTACTGAAAGTAAGTTACCGTCTAACCATGCCTCATTGCCGCGCTGTTGTAAACGATTTTGACAAAACCAACGCACAACCAGTGGATAAATCAGATGTTCTTGCTCATGTACCCGTTCAGCCACTGTCGAAGCATCATCACCCGGAAAGATAGGCACTTTCGCTTGCAAGACCACCGGGCCGCCATCAAGTTGCTCTGTCACAAAATGGACACTGCAACCATGTTCAGTATCACCGGCATCAATTGCACGCTGATGCGTATTCAAACCTTGATACTTCGGCAACAAAGATGGGTGAATGTTCAATAATTTTCCAGAAAAGTGCTGCACAAAGGCGGGCGTGAGGATCCGCATAAAGCCGGCAAGCACCACTAATGATGGCGCAAAACCCTCAATAGCTTGCTGTAAAGCCTTATCGTAACTGGCGCGATCGCTATAGTCTTTGTGGCTGACGACACGGGTAGCAATACCCGCTGCCGTTGCTCGTTGCAAACCATAAGCGGACGCTTTGTTGGCAATAACCCCGGTAATTTTACCGGGGATCGTGCCTTTCGCACAGCCATCGATAATGGCTTGCAAATTACTGCCATTACCAGAGATCAGTACTACAATAGCGTTCATGCGGCCTCGTTATTCGTTAATAATAACCAGTTGCTCATCTGCCGCAGCCGCTTGAATCTCGCCAAGGTGCCAAGCTGTTTCACCCGCTTGTTGGAGTGTCGCTAAAGCGGTAGGTAATTCGGCTGCAGGCACAACCACTAACATACCCACACCACAGTTAAAGGTGCGATACATTTCATGGCGGCTAATATTGCCTTGTTGCTGTAACCAGTTAAAAATGGCGGGCCATTGCCAGCTTTTACCGTCAATAACAGCTTTGGTATTAGCCGGTAAGACGCGAGGAATATTTTCCCAGAAACCGCCACCGGTAATGTGACATAACGCATGCACAGGGCTAGTTTTAAACAAGCTTAGCAGGTTTTTCACATAAATTCGGGTAGGTTCTAGTAGGTGATCGGCTAACGTCTTACCTTCTAATAAGGTGTCTGCTGACTGACCTGACACTTCTAATACTTTGCGAATTAAAGAAAAGCCATTAGAGTGAGGACCAGACGAGGCCAATGCAATAAGTTGATCGCCCGGTTGTACTTTGCTGCCATCGATAATATCGGCTTTTTCAACTACGCCTACGCAGAAACCTGCGATATCGTAATCATCACCATGGTACATGCCGGGCATTTCAGCCGTTTCACCACCGACCAAAGAACAACCTGATTGCACACAGCCTTCAGCGATGCCAGTCACAACGCGGGCGGCGGTGTCAACATCCAACTTGCCTGTGGCGTAGTAATCTAAAAAGAATAATGGCTCTGCGCCTTGCACCACTAAATCGTTGACGCACATGGCAACTAAGTCGATACCTACGCCATCATGGCGTTTTAAGTCCATGGCTAAGCGTAGTTTTGTGCCCACGCCATCGGTACCTGAGACTAACACCGGCTCTTTATAACCGGCAGGGATTTGGCACAGCGCACCGAAACCGCCTAAACCACCCATGACTTCTGGGCGGGTGGTGCGTTTTACGGCACCTTTGATGCGGTCAACTAACGCATTACCAGCGTCAATGTCTACTCCGGCGTCTTTGTAACTTAAAGATGTGTTGTGCTCGCTCACGGCTTTCCTCGAATGGCTAAGTGGGTTGGCTAAAGTGCTGACCATTTTACCCGTTTAACCGCGCAGACAAAAGCCTTACTGCATAGCATTCTGTTTCGCTTGGCGAACATAGTCTTGTAAACTGATGGTGTCGTCATTAGCGATCTTATGGTAACAGACTGAAGCAAAAGGGAATTCTTTGTCGCCAAAGGTCACTGCGATATAAGGTGCTGATTGATCTTGTTGATTATTGTTCCACTCACCCCCGACCAGTTTAATGAATACTTCACCGACATAAGCGCCAATAATATTACAAAGTGTAAATAACATTTCGCCAGAATGTTGCCGATGCTGCTGATCTTTGTGTAATGCCGACAACAAGGTGTCGACGACCGCTAAACTTTCGGCAGATCCATCTAGCGTTAATTGATGTTGCTCGGCGGCATAAGCGATCGCATCTTGTGCAGCGGCATGCATTAGCTGGTTTATTTCGGCAGATTGCATAGGGGTTCCTTATTATTTTTGATGGACGGCCAGTAACAGCTGACGCAGCTGACGACTGCCGGGGCCAAGAGATTCTTCTTGTGGTGCCAATAAACTCATCGGTACAAAACGTTCGGTACTTTGTTGCAGCGGTAGCCGAAACAAGGTTTTATTAGCTAACAGCGGTGCTACCACAAAGTCGGGCAACCAACAAAACCCTAAACCGAGTAATAAAATATCGACTGCTTCGTCAAAATTATTTACTGTCCAACGTTGTTCTGCTTTTAACCAGCCAATATGTTCTTGCGGTTTAACCGCAGTGTCACGAATAACAATTTGCAGTTGTTGGCTCAGTTCATTTTGGTCTAGGCTCGGTAGCTGTGCTAACGGGTGCGTTGCGCCTACCACGGGAATAAAACGGGTTATCGACAACGGCTCACTTAAATAGCCTTTTGGCACCATGCCAGTGATAACTAAGTCGGCTTTTTTCTGAGTAATGATCTCGCTAGTCCCAGTCAGCACTGTATCAATGATTTGTACTCGGCTGCCACGGCTTATTGGGTAAAATTGCTGTAATGCTTGGTATAAATAGTGTTTGGGGTAGGCTAACTCAGTGGCGATACGAATTTCTGGCTCCCAGCCCTTGTCTAAGTTATCGGCCAGCAGTTCAAGTTCTTCAATTTGTTGCGTTAAAATGCGCGAACGGCGCAGCATAACTTCGCCGGCGGCAGTCAGTTGCGCTTTACGCCCAATCACTTCGAGCAATTCTACGCCCAGCTGAGTTTGTAATTTTGCGACGGCATGATTAAGCGATGATTGGCTTTTGTTGAGTAACTCGGCCGCCTGGGCATAGCCACCGGCATCAACCACCGCTTGTAAAATGCGCCATTGCTCTAACGTAGACTTTGGGCGATAGGGCATACGAGCCGTTTCCTTACTTTGCTTAAACCCTGGCTACCACCACCGCACGTAATGGTGCCGGGTAACCTTCAATGGTCTTACTATGGTCATTTGGGTCAAGAAAATCAATCAGACTTTCATTTTCCATCCAAGGGGTGGCACGTTGTTCATCTAAACTGGTGTGATTTAAATCGACCAGTTTAATATCTTGAAAACCCAGCCGTTCTAACCAGTGGCACAAAGCAGCAGTGCTAGGGATAAACCAAACATTACGCATTTTGGCATAGCGTTCACCAGGCACCAACACGGTTTGTGCATCACCTTCAATAACCAGTGTCTCTAGCACCAATTCACCACCGGGGCGCAGCTGTTGTTTTAGTTGCTGTAAAAAGTCTAACGGCGAGCGGCGATGATATAACACCCCCATTGAGAACACCGTATCAAATTGCTTTAACGCCGGCATATCATCAATACCAATCGGCAGTAAATTAACCTGCGGATCGGGATTAAAATGTTTAATGGCTTGAAATTGCGTATAAAACAGCTGTGAGGGATCAATACCCACAACAAAGCGCGCCCCAGCGCCGCGCATCCGCCATAAATGATAGCCACTGCCACAGCCGACATCTAATACCAAACGTTCGGTTAAATCACTGATGTGCGGTAGCACCCGTTGCCATTTCCAATCTGAACGCCATTCGGTATCAATATCAATACCGTGGATCTGAAACGGGCCTTTGCGCCAAGGTTTTAATTGCTGCAGTAAAAAGCGAATGCGTTCTGTTTCACCCGCGCTAATATCAGTTGCTTGGCCAAAGGCAACGGCGTCAGCCAGCACTATCTGCGAGACGTGGGTTGCAGGCAGATTAGCAAGTATTTTTTGCCATTGTTTAAATTCACCATGCAGCGCGGTTTTCGACCACAACGCCAATTGCGCCGGTAAGGTTTCTAGCCAAGGATGCAGGCGGCTGGTGGCAAGCTGCGCATAAAAAGCGGAAAAGTCCAACATGCGAATCAATCCTTTAAAGCAAACATCGAGCAAAAATTAAAACATTGAAACCAGACACTGTGCGAGTGAAAGCCGGCTTGCTGCAGGCGCGCATTGTGGGTGGCGAGCGTGTCGGGGCGCATAACTTTTTCCAGCGCGGTGCGTTTTTGGCTAATTTCTAATTCGCTGTAACCATTGGCGCGTTTAAAATCATGGTACAAATCAATCAGCAATTCATCATTAACAGGGGTATCGGCTTTAAATTTTTCTGAGATGATCAAAAGGCCACCCGGTTTTAACCCCTGATAAATTTTGTTGAGCAGAGCTTGGCGATCTTCTGGAGCCAAAAATTGCATGGTAAAGTTCACCACCACCACCGCAGCATTTTCAATAGTAAGCTGTCGAATATCACCTAATATGGCGTCCACCGGCACATCCGAGCGAAAGGCTTGCAAATGACGCTGACAACGCTCAATCATGGCACTGCTATTATCCACTGCGATCACTTTACAATTGTCGGCGGTAATATGGCGGCGCATGGACAAACTGGCCGCCCCTAACGAGCAGCCTAAATCATAATAATGGCTATTTGCCTGCTGATAGCGCGCAGTCAATTTACCGATGGTTTGAATAATCGTTTGGTAGCCAGGAATAGAGCGCTGGATCATGTCAGGAAAAACGTCGGCTACCGCATCATCAAAACGGAAATCCTGAATATGTGCCAAAGGTTCGGCATAAACGTGGTCTTTTTGCATTAACACACTCAGTGGTTGTCACGAAAATGGCGGCTAGTTTACCTGAAATTTGCCGAGCGCTGAAAACTTATCGTGTTAAGCTAGCGACTAAGCAGAGTTTTCGGCTCTGGGCAGTGACTTTAAAGCGCTTTTCGCTATAATTGCCGTCATTCAAATCAGTTGCTTTCAGTTGTTCAGCATGGAGAAAGGATAAATTAATGCGTAGTCATTATTGCGGTAAGTTATCGGTAAACGAAGTCGATCAGCAGGTCACACTTAGTGGCTGGGTAAACCGTCGTCGGGATCTGGGTGGGTTAATTTTTATCGATATGCGAGATCGCGAAGGCTTGGTGCAAGTCGTTTGTGATCCTGATCTGAAAGCGTTATTCGACGTCGCTTACACCTTGCGCAATGAATATTGTATTCAAGTCACCGGGCAAGTTCGAGCACGTCCCGCTTCACAAATTAACAAAGAGATGGCGACGGGTGCGGTTGAAGTGTATGCCAGTGCGCTCACCATTTTAAATAAGTCAGCGCCGCTGCCTCTAGACTTTAATCATGAGAACAGCGAAGAACAACGCTTAAAATACCGCTATCTTGATTTACGCCGGCCATTAATGAGCGAACGTTTAAAGTTTCGCGCTAAAGTCACCAGCTTTGTTCGTAACTTTATGGACGGTAATGGCTTTTTAGATGTTGAAACCCCCATTTTAACCAAAGCCACCCCAGAAGGTGCGCGAGATTATTTAGTGCCAAGCCGCACGCACAAAGGCGAGTTTTTCGCTTTGCCCCAGTCTCCCCAGTTGTTTAAACAACTGCTGATGATGTCGGGTTTAGATCGCTATTATCAGATAGTAAAATGTTTTCGTGATGAAGATTTACGTGCCGATCGTCAGCCTGAATTTACTCAGATCGATATTGAAACCTCTTTTATGAGTGCGCCAGAAGTGATGGCGGTAACGGAGCAAATGGTTCAGCAGATGTTTGAACAATTGCTCGGTGTGGATTTAGGCACCTTCCCGCAAATGCCATACTGGGAAGCGATGCGTTTATACGGCTCAGATAAACCTGATCTGCGTAACCCCATGCAGTTTGTCGACGTTGCTGATTTACTGAAAGACGTTGAGTTTAAAGTTTTTTCAGGCCCAGCAAACGATGCAAAAGGCCGCGTAGTGGCATTAAAAGTGCCCGGCGCAGCAGAAAAAGTATCGCGCAAAGATATTGATAACTATACCCAATTTGTCAGCATCTACGGTGCAAAAGGCCTCGCTTGGATGAAAGTAAATGACGTTGCCGCGGGAGCCGAAGGTGTGCAATCGCCGGTGGCGAAGTTTTTAAGCCCGAGCATCATTACTGACATTTTAGCGCGTACAGCAGCCGCTAACGGTGATTTAATTTTCTTTGGTGCTGACAGCTATAAAGTGGTCTGTGAAGCCATGGGCGCACTGCGCCTAAAACTGGGTGAAGATTTACAGATCACTCAACCCGGTTGGAAGCCATTATGGGTGGTGGATTTCCCGATGTTTGAAGAAAACGACGATGGTAGCTATTCTGCTGTGCATCACCCGTTTACCTCACCATTAGATACGCAAAGCTTTTTAGCTACGCCTAACCAAGAATTAAAGCTGGGCGAATTATTATCCAATGCCTATGACATGGTGCTAAACGGTACCGAATTAGGCGGTGGCTCAGTCCGTATCCATACCGCAGAAGTACAAGCGAAAGTGTTCACGTTATTGGGTATTAGCGATGAAGAGGCGGCAGAAAAATTCGGCTTCTTACTCGAAGCGTTGAAGTATGGCGCACCACCACACGCGGGTTTAGCCTTTGGTTTAGATCGCTTAGTCATGTTAATGACCGGTGCAACCTCTATTCGTGATGTGATGGCGTTCCCTAAAACCGCCACTGCTGCGTGTCCATTAACGGATGCACCTGGTGCGGCCAACCCGCAACAACTGGCTGAGTTGGGTATCCAAGTCACGCCAAAAGCGTAGTTACTGCATTACACAGCGAGGCCCTAGTGCCTCGTTGTGCCTTTATATCCTGTTTATGATTAGCTAAGAGGAGTAAGACATGGCTGGACATAGCAAATGGGCTAACATGAAGCATCGTAAAGCCCGTCAGGATGCAAAAAAAGTAAGATCTGGACGAAGATGATCCGCGAACTTACGGTAGCGGCAAAGATCAGTGCCGATGTACAGGCTAATCCACGCTTACGTTTGGCTGTCGATCGCGCTTTAGCCGAAAATATGACGCGCGATACCATCGACCGAGCCATTAAACGTGGAGCCGGTATGCATGATGCCGATAACTACGAAGAACTCGTTTATGAAGGTTATGGCCCAGGTGGTGTGGCGGTGATTGTCGAAACACTCACCGATAACAATAAACGTACCGTTGCTGATGTGCGCCATGCCTTTTCCAAAAATATGGGTAACTTAGGTACCTCAGGTTCGGTCTCTTATTTATTTCATCGTAAAGGCGTGTTGTGCTTTGCCGCCGGCGCTGATGAAGAGCAAATCTTAGATGTGGCACTGGATGCCGGTGCCGATGATGTACAAACCCAAGAAGATGGCAGCATCGAGGTGCTCACCAGCCCTGAGTATTTCAGTGCAGTACAGGATGCGCTTAACGGTGCAGGCTTTGTGGCTGACTCTGCTGAGCTAACCTTAGTGCCTGATACGCATGCCGAATTGGATGCTGAGACGGCAGAGAAATTTATCAAATTACTGGATGCGTTAGAAGATTCTGACGATGTACAAAACGTTTATCATAATGCGCAGATCAGTGACGACATTATGGCTAGCTTGGAGTAGCCTTGAATATCATTCTGGGCATCGACCCTGGTAGTCGTTTAACGGGTTACGGTGTGGTTCGCCAGCAAGGTGGGCAGTTTCATTATGTGGCCAGTGGTTGTATTCGTTTAGGCACTGATGACTTCCCTGAGCGTTTACTGCGGATCTTTAACGGCATCAGTGAAATTATTGCGCAAACGCAACCGACTATCTTTGCTATTGAACAAGTGTTTATGGCACGCAACCCCGATTCCGCACTCAAATTAGGTCAGGCGAGGGGCGCGGCTATTGTGGCGGCTAAAAATGCCGGTTTAGAGGTGCATGAATATTCGGCGCGGCAAGTGAAACAAGCCGTAGTGGGCAGTGGCGCGGCGGATAAAGCGCAAGTACAACATATGATCCGGCATTTATTAAAGTTATCTGCGAGTCCTCAAGCCGATGCGGCAGATGCACTGGCCGTGGCATTGTGCCATGGTCATACGCAGCAAAGTTTAATTGCTATGGCGGGGCAAGCCAGTAAAACAGTTCGCGGCCGTTTACGTTAACGCCGCCCAAAGATAAGAAAACAGATGATTGGACGTTTAAGCGGTATTATTTTAGAAAAGCAGCCACCCGATTTATTATTGGACGTGGCCGGTGTAGGTTACGAAGTGCAATTACCCCTCACCAGTTTTTATGCTTTGCCCGAAGTGGGTAAGCCCGCGGTGATTTACACCCACTTTGTGGTGCGCGAAGACGCACAGTTACTTTATGGCTTTAGTAATCAAACTGAGCGTAGTTTGTTTCGACAATTAATTAAAGCAAATGGCGTTGGGCCAAAGTTGGCGTTAACCATCCTTTCTGGCATGACCGCGCAGCATTTTGTACGTTGTGTGCAATTTGATGATCTCAGTACCTTGGTAAAATTGCCGGGTGTCGGTAAAAAAACGGCCGAGCGTTTAGTGATTGAAATGCGTGATCGCTTAAAAGATTGGGGCGTCAGTTCAAATACGCCCATCACCGATAAAATGATTATGCAGGAGGATGAAGCCTTATTCGCGCCACCGGCTTCGGCAGAGCAAGATGCGATTAGTGCCTTATTCGGTTTAGGCTATTCGCAAGCGCAAGCGGCAAAAGCGGTGCAACAACAACTGAAACCTGGCATGAGCAGCGAGCAGCTGATTAAAGCAGCGTTAAAGAGTATGATTTAACCCCGTAAGCCAGGCCAAGCAGAGTATTATTTTGGCCTGTATCATGGTTAATCGTTGCGTTTTCTAAGCACACAAAGCAGTTATTAAAGGCATAGCATGATAGAAGCAGATCGTCTGATCCAGCCTAGCGCATTTAAAGAAGAAGAAGCCATCGACAGGGCTATTCGGCCAAAATCGCTGGCCGATTATACCGGCCAAGCGCATGTGCGTGAGCAAATGGCGATCTTTATCGAAGCCGCCCGCGGCCGTGGTGAGCCGCTCGATCATTTATTGATATTTGGCCCGCCAGGTTTAGGTAAAACCACCTTAGCCATGATTGTGGCCAATGAAATGGGGGTGAACATTAAAACCACCTCTGGGCCTGTACTAGAAAAGGCCGGTGATTTGGCGGCGTTACTGACCAATCTTGAAGAAAATGATGTGCTTTTTATCGATGAAATTCATCGTTTAAGCCCTGTGGTAGAAGAAATTCTGTATCCGGCCATGGAAGATTATCAGTTAGATCTGATGATTGGTGAAGGCCCTGCGGCGCGCTCAATTAAACTCGACTTACCGCCTTTTACCCTAGTAGGGGCCACAACCCGGGCTGGTGCTCTGACATCACCGTTGCGCGATCGCTTTGGTATCGTGCAACGATTAGAATTTTATAAAGTAGAAGAGCTGACGCAAATTATTCAACGCTCGGCCAACTTCCTTAATATGCAGTTAGATGAAGCCGGTGCCACTGAAATTGCACGACGTGCTCGTGGTACACCGCGTATCGCTAACCGTTTGTTACGTCGTGTGCGAGATTATGCTCAGGTTAAAGCTAATGGCATAGTCAGTGTTGAAGTAGCGTCTGCCGCGCTGAAAATGGTTGATGTAGATGCACAAGGTTTTGATTACATGGATCGTAAATTACTCGATGCCATTATTGATAAGTTTATGGGGGGGCCAGTAGGATTAGATAACTTAGCTGCTGCCATCGGTGAAGAAAAAGAAACCATTGAAGATGTGATTGAACCCTTTTTAATTCAGCAAGGTTATATTCAACGCACGCCACGGGGGCGAATAGCCACGCCTCGTGCTTATCAGCATTTAGGTTTTGACCTGCCACAGACACCAACATAAGAGAGTTGTTACTCGGGTTTTAAGCAAAAAAAAGCCCGCTCAATGAGCGGGCAAGCAACAATTTCAGGAACTGCTTCAATAAATCCAGGGAACATGTTTGGAGCAAACAACAAAACCTCTCTCACAAAGTCTCATTGTTAAGTGACCTGTACTAAACAATCAAAAGGCGCTACCAAAATTTTGATTGTCTTTGCGCTAGCTCAGAACACCTGCGCATGATAGAGAATTGGAGTTTTTACTTCAAACGAGAAAAACTGGCGTTTTGACATTAAAAAAACTAATGGTTCGTCAAGGTGTAAGATGATGAGGATAAAAAGAGACTAACGAGTTTATCGTAAGCTATTACTGAAATTCATCTGCCATTCATCTAAATCAAGCATGATAGCACCAGATTACTTTTTATCGCTTAAAACGATAATTTGTACCTAATAAATCGGCCTTTATTCTGAACTTAGTCGATAGACCTGTGTCAACGTAATGTTTTAATAAAAAACAAGTAGTCAGTGTAAAAAAATATAGTTACGAAATTGGTCGACAGCCAATTGAGTTTGTACGCTGGCTTAATTATCATACAGGCGCGAAATAAAGCGGAACCAGATGCAGCGAAACAACTTCTCTTGGTCAGTGCGGGTGTATTATGAAGATACCGATGCTGGCGGCATTGTTTACTATGCAAACTACCTGAAATACTTCGAAAGAGCGCGCACCGAATGGTTGCGTGCCCTAGGAGTTGAGCAAGATATCTGGTTAGCGAATAAAGTCGCTTTTGTGGTAACTGAAGTACACATGAAGAACACCCGCCCTGCAAAGTTCAATGAGCTGTTGACGGTGTCCAGTGAAATCAGTACCTTAAAGCGTGCTAGTTTAAGTTTTAAACAAGAAATTCACAATGCAGCGCAACAAATTGTGTGTGCTGCAGAGATTAAGATAGCGTGTGTTGACCCAGAGCAGTTAAAAGCTCGTTCAATACCCGCAGAAATAACAGAGGTATTATCGCGTGTCAGGTGAAATTTCCATTCTGCATTTATTGCTCGATGCCAGCATAGTTGTTCAGGCAGTAATGTTAATCCTGGTGGGGATGTCAGTAACCTCGTGGGCGATGATTTTTAAACGCAAGAAGATCTTAACCGAAGCGTTAAGTGATGCGAAAAAGTTTGAAGACCGTTTTTGGTCGGGCATTGATTTATCAAAGTTATATGCTGAAGTCAGTGCGCGCCAACAAGCCAACGGTATGGAAGCCTTGTTCAAGTCAGGCTTTAAAGAGTTCGCGCGTATGCACAAAACCAGTCGCCAATCAGCGGCAGTGATGGACGGCACGCATCGTGCCATGCGCGTAGGTTTGTCGCGCGAAGTAGAACGCTTAGAATCGGATTTGCCGTTTTTAGCCACTGTCGGTTCGATCAGCCCGTATATCGGTTTGTTTGGTACTGTCTGGGGTATTATGAATTCTTTTATCGCTTTGGGTGCGGTGCAACAAGCCACCCTAGCGATGGTGGCGCCTGGTATCGCTGAAGCCTTAATTGCCACTGCAATTGGTTTATTTGCTGCCATCCCGGCCGTTATTGCTTACAACAAGTTTTCAACGCAGGTTGAGCAGATTGAAAGCAGCTACATCAATTTTGTTGAAGAGTTTGCGAACATTCTGCATCGCCAGGTCAGTAGCGGAGATCAAGGCTAATGATGTACCCGCGTAAAAAGCGCCGCCCAGTTGCTGAGATTAACGTAGTACCTTATATCGACGTTATGCTGGTGTTGTTGGTGATTTTTATGATTACCACACCGATTATCACGCAAGGTGTAAAGGTTGAACTGCCAAAATCAGCGGCAGAACCGATTGAACAAATGAAAGACGGTAAAACGCCTTTAGTGGCCACCGTTGATGAAGATGGTTTGTATTATTTTGAGAAAGACGGTAACCAGCAAGGCCCTTTTACCGCGTCACAGTTACAGGTTGAAGTGGCAAGTTGGTTAAGTATCGAGCCTGGCACTCAGGTGATAGTAAAAGGTGATGGTCGTGTGGATTACAATTCAGTAATACGCCTGATCAATGTGTTGAAAAACGCTGGGGCTCCCGCTGTCGGGTTGATGACTGACAATGAAGTCTGAGTTGCAAGCAAAGTGGTGGCAAAAACCACTGGCAAAATCAGTAGGCTTGCACCTTGCGTTAGTGCTGGGTTTATTCATCAGTACCTTAAGTTTTTGGCCAAAGCCAACTGAAATTATGTTATCGGGTGAAGCAGGGCTCAGTGCCGATGCGCCACCTCCGCCACCACCGGCGCCTGTTGAAGCGGTGGCGATTGACAAACAAGCGTTAGAACAGCGTGTTGCTGAGATTAAAAAACAGCAAGACGATACACGTAAAGCTGAAGAGAAACGTATTAGAGATTTAGAACGCCGTGCGAAAGAAGCTGAAAATTCACGCACAGCAGAAGAAGCCCGCTTAAAACGCGTGGCAGAAGAAAAACGTAAAGCGGATGCTGCAGCCCAGGCTTCAAGACAAGCTGCTGCAGAAGCAAAGAAAGTACAAGAGGCCGAAGCGGCTAAAGCGCGTGCTGCCGAGCAACAGCGTGCTGCCAAAGAGCAAGAACGCAAAAAAGCCGAAGAAGCGGCCAAATCAGCAGAAGCGAAACGCAAAGCGGAACAAGCCGCGTTAGCCAAAGCGCAAGCTGAACGTGAACAAAAAGCACGTGAAGAGCGAGAGCAAGCTGAACGCGAACGGATGATCCAAGAGCAGCTAGCCGCAGAAGCGGAAGCGCGGCGCAGAGCCAGATCACAACAAGCTGTGACTGAGGTTCAACGCTATACCGCGATGATCAGCGATGCGATTGATAGAAACTTGATTAAAGACGAATCGACCATGCGTGGCCGTACTTGTCGGGTAAATATTCGCTTAGCAACCAATGGTTTTGTGACAAGTGTCAATGTGATTAGCGGTGAGCGGGTGGTATGTGATGCAGCAGTGCGAGCGGTAAATCGGGCAGGGACCTTGCCGATGTCAGCTGATCCTGATGTATATAACCAACTCAAAGACATAACATTAACGGTGGCACCAGAATTTAGATGATGAATTTTTTACGTAAATTAGGTTGCAGTGTCTTACTGCTGGTCGGTATGCAAGCGCATGCTTCTTTAGAAATTGTGATTACCGGTGGTGTTGATTCTGCCCGTCCGGTGGCGGTGTTACCGTTCACGTTTAAAGGCACTACCTTGCCTAAAGAAAATATCGCGGATGTCGTGTCTGCCGATTTAATGCGTAGCGGTAAGTTTAATCCTATTTCGTTTTTAAAAATGCCACAGCGTCCTGCAACCTCAGCTGACATTAATTTTTCAGCTTGGGCAAAAGAAGGTGTAGAAGCCATTTTAATGGGTTCTATTACTGAGATTGGCATCGACCGTTACAGTGTGAGCTTTGAATTAATTGATGTATTAAAAGGTAGCACCGGTTTAAGCAGCCAGATGCTGAATAGCGGTATCTTAGGTGGTTCGCCACAGTACTTGTTAGACAGTCGTGAAACTACGATTAACGGTAGTCAATTTCGACAGTACGCTCATCGAATTAGCGACATTGTTTACGAAAAGTTAACCGGTGAGCGCGGTGCTTTCTTAACCAAAATTGCTTATGTTTTAGTGCGTCCTAATGCAGAGTTTCAATATCAATTAGTCGTTGCTGATTATGACGGCTATAATGAGCAAGTCTTGTTACGTTCGAAAGAACCATTGATGTCGCCTAACTGGTCGCCTGACGGTACCAAATTGACTTATGTCACTTTTGAAAAGCGTCAGGCACAAATTTATATCCAAGATATTTACAGCGGCCGTCGTACCATTTTGACCTCGTTCCCTGGTATTAACAGTGCCCCAACCTGGTCACCAGATGGCAGAAAGATTGCGATGGTATTGTCAAAAGATGGCAATGCGGAAATTTATGTGATGGATGTGGCCACCAAAGCGTTAACCCGCGTGACCAGTCATCGCGCCATTGATACAGAACCGAGTTGGTCACCAGATGGTACAGAAATTGTGTTCAGTTCTGAGCGCGGTGGTAATCCACAACTTTATAGCGTAAATTTGAACACAGGCGATACCCGTCGTTTAACGTTCGAAGGCGAAATGAATCTGGCGGGGACTTACTCACCAGATGGTCAGTCGATTGTTATGGTTAACCGTACCAACGGCCGCTATCATCTGGCAAGAATGGACAGACAGACCCGTTATTTGCAAGTGTTGACCGCTACTAACCTAGATGAGTCACCGAGTATTGCACCTAACGGTTCGATGATAATTTACAGCACTATGCATGGTCGTTCGCAAGTGTTGGCACTGGTTTCTATGGATGGGCGTTTTAAAGCACGACTACCGGCGGCTGATGGACAGGTGAAATCGCCGGCTTGGTCACCTTTTTTATAAAAAAACTTGGTAAAACTTGGTAAAACTTGGTAAAACTTGGTAAATCTAATCTAATCTAAGGACAAATGATGAACTTAAATAAAGTGTTAAAAGGTCTGTTAATCGCAGTTCCAGTATTAACTTTAGCTGCTTGTAGCTCAAAGTCTTCAACAGGTGCTGGCGACGCTGACACGTCTGCTAACACAGTTCAAACTGTACAAGTTGAACGTGTAGATCCAGCGGTTGCTGCTGCTGAACAAATGCGTTTAAAAATGGAAGCATTACGTCGTGAAAACACCGTATACTTCGATTTCGACAAAGCAACTATCCGTCCAGAATTTGCAGAAGTTCTGCAAGCTCACGGTGAGTTTCTGCGCGCTAACCCAAGCGTACGTGTGACTGTTGAAGGTCATACTGACGAACGTGGCACGCCAGAGTACAACATCGCGTTAGGCGAGCGTCGTGCAATGTCTGTGGTTCAGTATTTACAGAACCTGGGCGTAAGCGCTGGCCAGATCTCTACAGTAAGCTACGGCGAAGAAAAGCCAGCAGTACGTGAGACAGGCGAATCAGCTTATGCTAAAAACCGTCGCGGTGTATTAGTTTACTAATTAAAAAGGTACGAGTGAGGATGATAGTGAAGAAACCTCTGCTTATAGCAATGTCCTTAGTCAGTGTTGGCGTCTGGGCAAATCCGGCGCCGGTTACTGAGATAAGTAAAAGCGGCAGAACAACTTCAACATCAGCCACTGCAGCTGCAGTGGGTACAGTAGAACAGCGATTGGCAACGTTGGAGCGGGTGGTTGAAGCCCGCGCCGAAGGCCAAGTGCGTATGCAGCAACAATTGCAGATTCTACTGGATGAAGTAAGCGATCTCCGTGGGGTCACTGAAACTCATTCATACCGGCTGGACGAGATTATCCAGCGACAGCGTGATATTTACCAGGAAATAGAACGGCGGGTGAGTGCTGTACAAGGTGGGGCATCTAACGCTGCACCGAGTTCAGCCACACCGGCTACGAGTGGCCCGGCTGTCATGGTTTCGGGTAACGTCTCGGAAAACGACGCCTATGACAGAGCAGTCAACATGGTGTTGAAAGACCGACGCTATGATGCTGCTATTCCTGAATTTGAGAACTTTTTGCGTACTTATCCAAATTCAGTATATGCACCCAACGCACACTATTGGTTAGGGCAGTTGTTGTTTAACAATGGCGAGCTAGCTAAAGCGAAAACGGAGTTTGAACGAGTAGTGAAAAACTTCGCCGAATCAAGCAAAGTGGCAGATGCATTATTGAAGCTTGGACAGATAGCAGAACGCAACAACGATAAAGCCACCGCTTTAGGGCATTATCGAACTCTGGTATCTGCACATGGTAGCTCTACGGCTGCCAAACTGGCAAAGGAACGCCTCGAGGCGCTTAAATGATCAACCCGGCCTGGTGCCGGGTTTTTTCTTTCTGTTGTTTAGCGATTAAACAATTCGTCTGCAGTCTTACACCAATCCGCTGGGATTTTAAGCAGTCAGCCGGCTAAAGCCGAAAAAAATACAGTTTTTGGTTGCACTAATTACGTAAATCAGTAAGATATGCGTCCGCGGTTAGGGTCGTTAGCTCAGTTGGTAGAGCAGTTGACTTTTAATCAATTGGTCGCTGGTTCGAATCCAGCACGACCCACCAAATCGCACAAACAAGTACACCGAAGTGGGTCGTTAGCTCAGTTGGTAGAGCAGTTGACTTTTAATCAATTGGTCGCTGGTTCGAATCCAGCACGACCCACCACTTCGTGTTTACCCTGTTTGGGTCGTTAGCTCAGTTGGTAGAGCAGTTGACTTTTAATCAATTGGTCGCTGGTTCGAATCCAGCACGACCCACCAAATTGCACAATACAGTATACCGAAGCGGGTCGTTAGCTCAGTTGGTAGAGCAGTTGACTTTTAATCAATTGGTCGCTGGTTCGAATCCAGCACGACCCACCACTTCGCAAATATGTAGACTACTCAGACTCCCAACGTAAACCACCTAATCGCTTCGCACATCTGTACTGTCCTTTTTACGCTATGCCTTATATAATACGCGGCCTTGACCAGCTACTGAGTATCTTCTATGGATCAGCCGTTGTATTTTTCAGAGCAAGATTTTGCTTTCCCGAAAAAGCCTGTGCCATTAAGTCACGACGATAAAGCCGCTTACAAAGCGCGGATCAAAACCTTATTGCAGCAAAAAAATGCGGTGTTAGTGGCGCATTACTACACCGATCCAGAAATTCAAGCGCTGGCCGAAGAAACCGGTGGTTGTGTATCGGACTCTTTAGAAATGGCGCGTTTTGGTAATCAGCACCCTGCAAAAACCTTGTTGGTGGCTGGCGTTAAGTTTATGGGCGAAACCGCTAAAATTCTTACGCCAGAAAAAACGGTCATTATGCCAACCTTGGAAGCGACCTGCTCGTTAGACTTAGGCTGCCCAGCGGCCGAATTTTCAGCGTTTTGCGATGCCCACCCTGACCGCGTAGTTGTGGTATACGCTAACACCTCTGCGGCCGTTAAAGCCCGCGCCGATTGGGTTGTCACGTCTTCTATTGCTTTAGATGTGGTGGACTACCTCGACAGCCAGGGTAAGAAAATTTTATGGGGCCCTGATAAGCATTTAGGCGCTTATGTGCAAAAGCAAACCGGTGCTGATATGTTGCTGTGGAACGGCGCCTGTATTGTGCATGACGAATTTAAAGCTAAAGCGTTAATTGAGCTGAAAAAGCAATATCCAACAGCCGCTATACTGGTACACCCTGAATCGCCTGATAGCGTGGTGCAGTTAGCCGATGCTGTCGGTTCGACCAGCCAGCTGATTAAAGCTAGCCAAACCTTACCGAATGACATCTTTATTGTGGCGACTGACCGCGGTATCTTTTACAAGATGCAACAGTTAATGCCAAACAAGACGTTTATGGAAGCCCCAACCGGCGGCAACGGCGCAACGTGCCGTAGCTGCGCGCATTGCCCTTGGATGGCGATGAACGGCTTAAAGGCGATTGAGGAAGCGCTGCTAGAGCCTACTGGCCATGAAATTTTTGTTGATGCGCAACTGCGTGAGCGAGCATTACTGCCGCTAGATCGTATGTTAAATTTTGCTAAAGAACAAAAAACCGTAGTAAAAGGTAACGCTTAGTTTTTGTAACACAGGGATTGGCCAAAATAGCGGCAATAAGCTTGTGCTATACCAATTAGTTATTGCTAAGCGCGGCCTTTTTCCCTAGTATAGCCGCGCTTGCAACGCAAGTTCCGGAGAGATGGCTGAGTGGCTGAAGGCGCACGCCTGGAAAGTGTGTTTAGGTTAATCCCTAACGAGGGTTCGAATCCCTCTCTCTCCGCCAGATTAAAACAAAAACCCCGAGCCAAAATCTCGGGGTTTTTGTTTTAATACGGCAGAGATCGAGGATTTGGTTCGAACCCTGCGGTTCGACAAATTCGCCGGGAGCGAATTTGAACGTGCTTTAGCACGGCTCCGAAGGGTGGAGGGCAGGAAGCCGGGAATACAAATACTTCGGGAGCGAATTTGGACGTGCTTCAGCACGGGCCGAAGGGCCAGCGTCAAGGATGGCACGTGAGAATCCCTTTGCTCATCAAACACACCTGAACTGGATCCTTTTGTTTGAGCAACGCCAAAAACAAAGCGTTGACCTATGTCACTGAAATTTGCATCTAAGCTCATCAAAATATCTAATAACGTAATCAAAACTAGCCCACTGTTTCCAAATGCGCTAAATTACCGTTACATCATAAATTTAATATTTTTTTGTTTTTGCTTCTCAGTGGAAATGCGTTAAGAAGCTCGCACATTTATAGGGATATTCATCAATGAAAATTATTGCTTTAGCTAGCATTGTCTTTGCTGCTTTAATCTTTCCAGTCACAGCCTCTGCTTCAGAAACTGAACTTAAAACAATCGATCAAGCTGCCGTTTTTAAACAACTGAACACGGCTCTAGGTTACTTTGATGAAACCAGTGAGCTGCCGGACGATAAGTGGTTTAGCCGCGATAAAAGTAGTGCCAATAAAGACTTAGACGAAACAATTAATGAAGTGATTCAACTTTTGGATGCACCGGAGATTGGTCGAAGTAGAAATAACTATCGCATCCTCGAGCAGAAAACCATTCAAGAGTACAACGAGATTGCGCGTTTACAGGAACAGCGACTTTTTGCGCCAATTGGTGAAGCAACCTTCATAGCCGACAAGGTTCCTTTTGCCAAAGTAAAAGAATGGACGGCAAAAACACGAGATGACTTTGACGCTTTAATTGCTTTACGAAAAGATAATATTGCCGCACATAAAGAAAGCATGAATGCGATATTGCTTGATATGCAAAAGCTCTTTTATTCGATGGGCATTGAATTTGATGCTGAGCAAATTGAGGTTTGGCTGTCATCTGTAGTTGGTGACTCAGTTTTGTCGATGAGCGTTGTTTTTAATAGCATTAAACAAATTACCCAACAGCTTGAAGTTGCTACCGCAGACTCAGGTGAAAATCTCAGTTTCGCTAAACGTTATTACGGTATGGTCGTTATATTGCACAAGTTAATGTTAAAAATGCAAACTGACTTTTTAACCACAATTGATAACGCCTATTTGCCTAAACTGGTTAATTTTAAAAACGAAGCCAATGCAGTTATTAAAGAATCAGAAAAGCTGCTGAGATCAGGTGGTAACCGTGAGACTTTAAAGCTGAACATTCAATCTAATAAGATGACCATTAAGGTGATTGATTTGTATGCTTCACTTTTAAAAGAACAACGATCTAAAATCTTTGAAGCAATGCAAATGACCCAACGTGAATATGAAGTATCAAATAACACTTATAAAACGGTTAATCTTAGCTCACAAGTCTCTCAGCTTATTAAGCAAGGGCGCAATACGTTTCAAACCTTGATTAATTTACAAATACCCAGTGCACAGCCTTTTCAAAACGAAGAAATGAAAGAACAATTTAGGCTGTTAAGCCAACGTTTAAATAATTAAGTAAGTCATTACAAAGACTGGCGCTCTGCCAGTCTTTGCACATGCAATTATTGCGTACTCTCTTTATCAGGAAAAACCATGCTGTAAGATAGCAAGAAAACCCTATGTGCTTCGGCCGATAAATTGCGTGCCAACGTTGATGTCGTTGAATACAAGCACATTGTTCTGGGGCTGATCTTTTTAAAGATTATCTCTGACTCATTCGCCGGGCGCAGTGCGGAATTATTAAAGCGCTTAAACGATCCAAGCGACGAACTGAGCCGCATCAACACTTTTGGACACCTTGCTAAGTGAGTACAATCGCTTAACGAGGTGAATAATGTCAACAAAGAAAGTCCGCAAAACACATACCGCAGAATTTAAAGCTGAAGCTCCTGAAATTGGCTGATAAGATCGGTTTAGCTGCCGCAGGCAGAGAGTTATAGCTTTATGAATTTTAATTGTATAACTGGCGCTCTGCTGCCGAGAAAAAATCTACTACCTGTGAATGTGAATACGAACTTGCTGCGCAAGCGTTCATTCTAGGACGTATTGACGCATTATAGATTTCTGCTAACCATTCTGACTATACGTATTTCATGATCCTCAGCTTTCTCGGCGGGATTTTCCACTGGCGGTTATCGTCACTGACCACATCACCGATTTCTTGTTGATTTTGATAAACCCCCGAACACTTGGCCTTCTTTGGCTTTGAAGTTGACGTTAAAGCTGACAAGGTTTTATCCTATTCGTTATTACCTATAATTCAACCTGTTTATATCTTAGGATTGTAGTAGGGGCGTAAATTATCCTCATTAAAAAATACATATGGAATAAACAGTCGTGTATTTCAAAACCAATCTATCGATGGGTTTAAAGGTGTTAGTTAATTACAGGTATGCAATGGGATTTGTTATCACATCAGTTTTGTGTCGGTTTTTTTTACAATCTAGTGTTGCCATAATCAGCATTCCAAATTAAGTTGTTGATATAAATAGAAATATTATATTGGTACGATTTGTGCTTAAAGGTTTGGTAGGCGTTTAACACAAATCACATAACAACATGTCATACGGTGAGCTTAATTAAGAAACCAGATGCAGATTGTAAGATAAGGAAAAAAAATGAAGTTTAATTTTTTGAAAACCACTTTAGCGTCTGTTTTATTATTGGGAGTGTCGGTTGGTTCTGCTTCTGCAGGTATCATAGGCTTTGACACTACTTACGCTTTCAAGTTAGTTGCTGATAACGACTTTGCTCTTTTCAGTGGTACAGAATCAAAAATAGAAGATCTTTTGTTTCAGAACAATCTTACTTGGATGGACCAGACAAAGCAGAACAATACTCAATTTACATATAACAGTGCTTCTCAAAACTCTTATATTTATATTCTCGCTCTTGGTGGCGGTGGCCAACAAGAAAACATAAGCGGTATGATTAATGGTGTAAAGATCACTGACGTAAACCCGCTATGGCATCGATTTACAATAAGTAACACTGTTCTTCCTGGTTCTACACCTTCAAATATTGCTTCAGGTGCTTATTCTGTTAAAATCTCAGACCTAAACAACCTTATTAATAATAGTACTGCCCCTTTTTGGTCAGACACTCCGCTTGTCCAAAACTCAACACAGACTGTAATCCAACGTGCTGGATTTGGTGCTGGATATACTATGCCAGAAAATAATGGTTTGTTATTAAAATATCAGGTCCAAGATTTTAATATTAACGCAAGAGCTGTTGCTCCAGATGCGGCTTCAGTTCCAACACCTTCAACCTTTGCTATTTTCCTTTTAGGATTAATGGGCCTTGGGTTTGCTCGTTTAAGAAAAGCTGCCCCTTAATTGTCAGCACGAACAATTTAAAAGCGCCTTACTTTTGGTAAGGCGTTTTTTTATGTTTATTTGTTTTTTTAAATGGGAAAACAGTTTCAACATCAAGTTCCCTTCGTTATACGATTAGTCTTGAAGCAAAAAATCATGTTATCACTCTGCAAGTTATTTTCTATTTCCTTGTGTTAATTTTGTTTATTTATAGCGTTTTCAAGGTTTATCCGCCTATTATACGTTGAATTTTGAGCGCGTTTTTAGCATGTCATAAACGCTCATGCGAGTAAGCTTGAAAATACGCGACGTGCTGAGAGCAAAAAATACGTGCAGGTGAGTTGGGATTGACGGGGTCATGAATTTTTAGTGTACTTTTTTGTTTTGATTCAGCGAGACAAAGGTTTTAATAAAGTCTTTGAGGGGAGTGTCTTAGATGGCAAGATTACCCTGTTTTGATACTAAGCTTCAGCGTGATAATGTGTCTAAAACGTTTTTTTCATTCAGACCAATACCAGCTGGTGACATTAAAGCGATAGTGTTGTTTGCTGCTTGAGCTTACCGCATTAACCCAATGCTCAGCACCTGGAGAGGCGGGATCAAACAACACACAGCGATTAAACTGTGGTGAGATAGTAATAGGTTGCTGATGTGTTCCCATAAATACTAATTCGCCACCGTCTTCGTCACGCCAGTCTTGGTTTAAGTACAGCAACATACACAGTTCTCTGCCCGGTGAGTCATCCGCGTGTTGTTTAACAAAATCGTTAGCGCTTAGTCGAAAGTAATTGGTGTTTATCGCAGGATTAGCCACATTAATATCAGTTAAAGCCACTTTGAACAGCCGTGATAGTAAATCTAAAAATTCACTACTACGTAAAAACAGCAGAAATTGCTGTGCGATATTGCTGGGGTCATTTTGCTCGGGGCGTTGCCACAGATCGCGTTGCACAAAACGCTGTTGCGCGTTGGTTTTTTGCCATGTAGACGAGTCGACATACAAGGCGGAGTAGGTATGTTGTTGCATTTGCCAGTTCGATGCATGTTGCAGGGCAGCTAACACGTTATGCAATTTTGCCGTATCAAATAAATCATCCAGCACCAGATGTTTTGGGCTTGAGTGTATTAGTTGTTTACGAAAAGCGCGCACCGCGGTATCGGTTATTAGCGCGTTGTTTAACCACATCGCCAGCACCTATAAATTTGGGGTTGTTGTAATCGGCGTGATAATAAAGGGCAGAACACTTAATTTCTATTCATTTTCTTTTTAAGTGTGTGAGTGATGCTCGTTTGCAGCCCGCTCACCTGAATGCCTAATGCGATGGCTAAAGCACTATGCTTTCAAAACCCTGTAATGTTCCGCTTGTTGCCGATAAGCTCTCGCGCTATACAGCCTAAAACAAAATCCCTATACTGCCGCCTAGGTTGTCTAATCCATCATTAATACGTCGTATGAGCGCATTACGTTATTTACAAGGCTACTCTGCACAGGTGCAGCAGCAAGTTAGCGAACTGCTTCTTAAGCAGCAATTAGGTAACGTATTATCGCAGCGTTATCCAGAGCCGGTGCATGCGGTGCAAACTGATAAGGCGTTATATCACTATACGCTCGAGTTAAAACGGCAGTATTTAAAAAGTAGTGAGCCGTTAAGTAAGGTAGTGTTTGATCCTAAGTTGCATGTCATCAACAATGCGCTGGGCACGCACACACAAATTAGCCGCGTGCAGGGCGGTAAGCTAAAAAGTAAAAATGAAATTCGCGTAGCCAGTTTATTAAAGCAACTACCGTTACCGCTGTTACATATGGTCGTTGTACATGAGCTGGCGCATCTGCGCGAGAAAGATCACAACAAAGCCTTTTATCAACTATGCCAATATATGCTGGCCGATTACCATCAGTTAGAGCTTGATCTGCGGCTGTTTTTAACGTGGCGGGAGTATCAGGCGGATCCTACATTATCGTTTTAGCTCGACGGTGTTAAACAGACATCATGCTAAGCGGCATTCACTTTAATCAACAATACTGAAGCACTCTTCATCACCTAAATGGCGCTTACTATTAATAGCGAAAAGTCATGTCTTTAGCATTAGTTAGCCGAGATACGTTTCTACCGTCACTTAACTGCTTGGCTTAATAACGTGCAGTCGCATGGCCAACCATGTAAAAAGCAGAACACCATCAGGTAACCAGGCAGGCCTTTATTTCGCGTGCTTAGGTAATACTTTTCATAAGGTTAGGTAGCAAGTAGGCTAGCCTAACCGTGCTTGGTTAGGCTAGGGCGATGCAAAATAATTTACAGGGTAAAACGCACGCCAGCAAAGACACTGCGCTCAGGTGCAGCATCAATACCGTCGCTGCGTACTCGGCTGTAGTAGTGTTTATCTAGCAGGTTATTAATGCCGCCATAGAGTGTCCAATTATGGGCCAGCTGATAGTCGGCACTGAAATCAATGACCTGATAAGACGGTATTTTTGCAGCAATTTCTGTTGCGTCGTTACCGCGGGCTTGATTAGAATCTTGCCAGTACTGCGCACCAACCAGGGTGGCGCTTAAACTAGCGCTTAACTTATCATGGTTAAACAGCAACCCCGTGCGAATAACGTGGTTAGGCGCATAGGCGGTATCGTTACCGATCAGTGCCGTTGTTACACTGTTTGTAATCTCGGTATCCAGTAACGAGCCGTTACCAAACCAAGTGAGAGTGTGCGTGGCGGTATCGAGCAGCGTATATTCCACAGCAAACTCGAGCCCTTGATGACGTGAGTCACCGCTATTGACTCGCTCAACATCAGTAATATTCACTTGGATTTGCTCAACTTTGTCTTTGAAGTCAATGCGGAACACACTGACATCAAACAGCAAATCTGCATTGAGTTGTGCGCGATAACCTAGTTCATAGTTCATGGCCCGTGAAATAGTGGGGCCATTGCTACCGGCTAGTTCTGAAGACGGGTTGATCAAATCATCAAAACGCTGAGGGCGATATGACTCAGACACATTGACATAGACTTCAGCATCAGTTGTTAACTGATAACTGCTTGCCAAACCAAATAATAGCTCGTTGTAGGTACGATCAAGATCAATCGCATCACGGTTTAGACTGGCTTGCTTCACGTTTTCGGCTAAATCGTAGTTAATACGTTCATAACGCAAGGTGGGCGATACTGACCAAGCACCAAAACGGAACAGGTTTTCAACAAAAAACGCGTTATAGCTAATCTTACGATCTTGTTCAAAGCGCAAGTCTGCCGCATTTTGTGCACTGGAGCGAATATCATCACTAACATGACGCGTGCGCGGGCTATCGCCCTGATAGCCAGAGGTGCCGGCCGTAAAAATGTGATTGTCACCCCAAGCCATGCTGTAGCGAAGATCGATACCCAGGTTGCTGAATTGTTGTTCGTCAATATTGGTGGTTGCTGGCTCGTTCGCGGGGTCGGTAAACATGGCCGAGCGTCGGCTTAAACGGTTCATCTGGTTATACCAAATACTGCCATGTAAGCTGCTGGTGTTACTGAGTTGTTGTTCATAAGTGATACTGGCAATAGTCTGATCAATCACAACCCGGTTATAGGGCGACTTTACCAAATCACGATTTTCCCGAAATTCCGCTGAGCTAAGACGGCCTGCTTCACCTGAATCGGAGTTGTAGATGTCGAGATTAAAACCAAGCTTAATACCCTTGAAGCCTTCGTATGAAAGACCAAAATAGCCGGCGTTAACTTCAAAGTCTTCGTTAGCACGAGGGCCGTCAGCGCTGCGATGATCAAATGATGCCATAAAGCCGGTATCACCTTGCGCCCATGAAACTTCGTTATAGGTGCTGTATAGCCCATCTGTACCAAGGGCATGTTCAGTGCGTAGCGCTGTCGCAGCTTGAGCATCAGGGCGACGAGTGACGAAGTTTACAACTGGGCCAATTTGCGGGCCATACATTAAACCCGCACCACCGCGGATAAACTCGATACGTTCAACCCGCTGAGCCCCTGGCATATAATAAATGGTGGGGTAACCAAACATATTGGCAGCCAACGGCACATTATTTTGGAAAAAAGCGATAAATTCAGACTCGTGCGGATCACCCAGGCCACGATAATTCACATTATAAATACTCGGGATTTTTTGTTCAGAGACAAATAACCCCGGCAGCCGGCTAAACAGTTGGCGTAAGTTAGGTTCAACCAAAGTGGGTTGTTCTGATAAATCGACGACGGAGGTTTTTTTACCTGCAAACAATTTGCCTTCTTGTAGCGTGTCAAGAAAACCGGAACTGTTTTCTACGGTTTGACCACGTACTTCAAATTTCTCTATTTCATCATTGCTGGCAGCACTATCGGCGACTGCCTGTAAGCTAGTGACGGTGAGCGAAAAGGCGATTGCCTGGGCAATTTTGCTTTTGTTCATAGCGTTAACTTCCTCAATAACAATAAAAATGATGTGTATGCTAATGCGAACAATTTCTATTTGCAAGTAGGTTATTGTGAAAGTTAAACCTCACCGTGTAAAGATCTAAGGGTATTGCTGTTAAGTCTACGTTGTTTTGTGTATCCAGACGAGTTAACACTGTTGGTTGCGCTTAAGTTGATTCGATTCCACTGTTATCGGCTAAATCACTTTTAATTAGCGCTTTCCATTTCACTTCTGGCTATTTTATCAATCAAAACACCTTAATCAGCGGAGGTATTTCCTCTTGGCTGCGTATATAGTAAGACGAGTTAAACTAGAGAAGATGCCCGTGCTTGAAAACGTACTAAATCGCCAACGTGAAAAGCAAACCAGCCATAAGCTGATCGAACGTTTACTGGCAGAACATGATTTTGCGCTAAGGCGTTTTATTCGCGTGCGCATGAACAGTAGCGTGGATTGTGATGATGTTATGCAAGAAGTTTATATGCGGCTCAGCCAAATTGAAGATTTACCCGCAAAATTAGCCGGTAGGCTTGATACCGCAAGAAATTATTTAATTCAAATTGCCAGTAATTTGTTAATTGATCGAGCCAGGCGCGCGCAAGTTCGCTGTGCAGACCAACATCAAGGCGAATATGCACTAAACGATTTAATAGCCATTGATGAACCCGATCGGCAGTTACATAACAAACGCTTACTGCATCAAGTTGAATGTGCTCTGCAACAGATC
Organism: Alishewanella sp. HL-SH05; assembly: GCF_052655985.1. Next base: position 2,785,136 of record NZ_CP199753.1, on the reverse strand, counting down.
CGCCAAGAACAACGTCAGGCTTTTTTAATGCATCGTATTGACGGGTTAAGTTATCGAGAAATTAGCGACAATTTGGGCGTTTCCGTTTCTACTGTCGAAAAACATATTTCCGCTGCGCTATTGGTGATCCGTAATAGTGTCGACACAGCGGCCTTAGGAAGTAATCAGCATGGCTAAACTCAACGTACGTGAGCAAGCAATTGCCTATGTTACTCGATTGTACTCGGGTGAATTAACTGCGCGTGAAGAGAGCCAAATACGCCGCTGGCGCGAAGAGCAACCAGAGCATGAGTTGGAGTGGCAAACCGCGCTGCAAGCTTATGATTTTACTGCGATGCTTTATCATCCACACCATAAAAAAACAACCAAAGCTGCTCGTCATGACTGGCTAACGTGGCTGGCAACTGCCGCCAGTGTCAGTGCAGTGAGTTTATTGGTGCTACTGCAAAGTATCTCGCCAACGGTGATACCTCAGTCAGGCCATGTGCCTGTGGCAGTCATTGCCACAGAACAAATGCAGACTGCCTTGCAAAAGACCTCAGACGACAACGAGTTTCGGATTACGGAGCGTCAACAACCACTCACCAGCGGTGTATGGCACTTTGAAACGGCAGTGGGTGAAGTCAGCAATATTTTGCTAGCTGATGGCAGCACCTTATCACTGAATACACAGTCAGCACTAACGGTAGCTTTTAGTGCTGGTCAGCGTTTAGTAACGTTAAGCCGAGGTGAGGTGTTTTTTGATGTAGCTAAAGATGCCAATCGACCTTTTATTATTGATACCGGCGAGCGACAAATTAAGGTCATTGGTACCAAGTTTAATGTTAGAAAATTACCTCATGAAACCTTGTTAAAGATTGCGGTGTTAGAAGGTAAGGTGGCGGTGAAGAACCTGGTGAAACCCTTGCAAGCAAAGGAGGTTGAAGCCGTGCAGGCTTTGCTCGCTGGCGATATAGCTGCCTTTAGTGAGCAAAATGAGGTCATTCAACAGAATCAACCACAGCAAGTGAGTCAGGCACAAACGTGGCGTCAAGGCATTATGCGCTTTGATAACGAGAGCCTTGATCATGTTGTACAAGAATTTAATCGTTATCGCACCCGCAAAATTACAATTATCGATGAACAAGTGAAAAACTATCGGATCAGTGGAGTGTTTCACTTAGCAGATGGTGAAGCCATCTTGTCAGCTTTGGAAGCGACCTTGCCGATCCGAGTTGCCGTGGTTGCGGAACAAATTAATATTAGCAATCGTTAAAAACAGTGCGGAGGTATTTTTTACCGGCTGCGTATATACCTATGACAAAAATAAAAAACTAGGGATACAATTATGCTGAAATACCGTCTTAGCTATTTAGCGTGCTGCACATTAATTGCGCTGGGTGCCAATATTGCCGCAGTGCCTTTAGCTACCGCCCAAACTGCGGGTGTGGCAAGTCAAGAAAAAACCATAACGTTTAATATTCCTGCCCAGCGAACCAGTTCGGCTTTACTGGAGCTCGCTGAAACCGCAGGGGTGCAAATTATGTTTGCATCGGAAAGTACACAAGATTTGAATTCGCCTGCAGTGTCGGGTGAACTCAGTGTAAATCAAGCTTTAACAGCCCTGTTACAAGGCACAGGTTTACAGGCTACGGCCACTGGGCCAGCCATTTATGTAATCAGTGCAAGTACTGATAATGGCAATCGGCTACAAAATAACTTCCAACAACAACTACAAAATGCTGAGGGTGAGTCTTCCAGCAAGTCTGTGGAACGTATTCAGGTGGTTGGCTCCAATATTCGTGGCGCAAAAGCGGCGGGTAACCTACCAGTCACTATTTTAAATGCAGAAGACATTCTTAATACCGGTGCGGTGACGGGTGATGAATTACTGCGATCAATTCCGCAGATCGGTGATATTAGCTTCAATAATGAACGCACCGTCGGTGGTGTCAATGATGCACGCGGCGATGTTGCGTCGATTAACTTACGTGGTATTGGCACTGGCAATACTCTGACGCTGTTAAATGGTCGGCGCCTGGTATTACACCCTGGCACACAAACCGAGAATTTCGTACCTGTTACTACGGTTAACTCGAATACTTTGCCTGTGGCTGGCTTGCGACGGGTTGAAGTGTTACGCGACGGTGCCGCAGCGATTTACGGCACAGATGCGGTTGCAGGTGTTATAAACTATGTACTGAAAGACGATGTTGAAAACAGTACCATTAATTTTAGTTATGGTAAGTCTGAGGGCACCAGCCTAGACCAAATTACCGTTAATGGTTCTACTGGTATGCGCTTTAATGATGATAAAAGCTACTTAGCGCTCTCTGCGGCTTATTATAGTCGCGGTGCAATGGGGGCAGATGAACGTGTTTATTCAGCAAATCAGGACCGTCGTAATGCTCCTGGTATTCCTGAAGAGTTTATCGGCCGCACGGCATTGGATAATCGCTTGATAGCATCACCTTGGGGCACTTTTTTTAGCTCATCGCTGGGTACCTTTCATATTCAACCTAATACCATGTCAGGTTGTGATGTGCAGTTAGCGAATAATGTGTGTGCTGATCGCGGTACGCAATCGCGTGATCTTTATTATGATCCGGCTATTGAAGACCAAAGCATGACGTCTTCGGTTGATCGCCTTAATTTATTTGGTTATTTCACACATGAACTGAATGATACTACCGAGTTTTACGCTGAAGCTTTATATTATCGAGCAGAGTCAGAGCGTCGTCGTGAGCAAAATGCCAACCTGACGGCACAGCGTATCATGATTGGTGCCGATGCGGCGTTTAACCCTTTTAATGAGACGGTTGAATTGCGTAACTACCGTCCAGTCGATGCAGGTCCAAGACGTATTGAAGTGACAGATACCAGCTATCGCGTATTAACGGGTTTACGCGGTGCGGTAGGTTTATGGGATTGGGACAGCGCCGTGTTGTATTCTCGGGCGAATACCCTTGATATGGATTACAACCGGATCAGTACTTCAGCTTTTAGTGCTGCCTTGAATCAAACTGATCCCAGTTTAGCCTACAATCCTTTTTTAGGCGGCGATCCGGCTAATCCGAATACCGGTTTTAGTGTTGGCAACAGTGCCAGTGTTATTGCTGGCATAGTGCGTGATGTTTATCGTGAAAGCACCAGCGAATTAGCCTTGTGGGACTTTAAAGTCTCTAATCCAGCATTATTTTCATGGTATGCCGGTGATATTGGTATTGCTGCAGGTGTTGAATACCGTTATGAAAGCTACGCTGATGATCGCGATCCTACTTTGGATGGCAGCCAACCCTTTGTGGATGCGTTTACTGGGCTGGTGGGCTCCGATTCTGATGCCCTCGGCAGTAGTTCTACGCCCGATGCCAGTGGTAGTCGTAATGTAGTTTCTCTTTATTCTGAATTGTTGGTACCCCTTGCTGACAGCTTAAGTATGCAGTTGGCATTGCGGCATGAGCGTTTTAATGATGTCGGTAATGTAACCAAACCGAAAATAGCTTTAGCTTGGGCACCACAAGAGTGGTTACAGCTGCGAGCTGCTTATTCTGGTGGTTTTCGTGCACCTAATTTACCGCAAGTATTTGAAGATGGCGTGGTGCGTTCAAACACAAGACGCGATCCGGTAACCAATGCGAGTTATGGTGTTGAGGAAGTGCGTGGCGGAAATGTCACTCTGCAACCAGAAGACGATAAAACCTATAGTTACGGCTTTGCGCTGGCACCCGTGGACGATTTATTGATCACGGTTGATTGGTGGGATATCGAGCAAGAGGGCGTAGTAGGCATTTTAAACAGTCAAACGCATTTATTATATGATTCATTATTACGCTCAGAAGGTTCTTCTAACACAGCCGTTGTGCGTGATCCTATAGATAATCGTGTGGTTTTTGTGCAAAACACCTACAGCAATTTAGATGTGCGTGAGATCAGTGGTCTTGATGTGAGTGTCAGTTATAAACTGAGCACTGATTTTGGCCGTTTTGATTTCAAAGTGAATGCGGCGAAGTTGAACTCGTTTAAACAAATGCCAGATCCCATCAGCACAATCGTGCTTGCCGCACAAGCTGCCGGAAATCCTGCCGTACCGGCTGATATTATTGTGCCGGGTACCGGTGATTTAGTGCAAATGGACGGAAATCCGGAATTACGGATGTTTGCTGCGATTGATTGGCGTTTAGCGCAGTGGAGCGCCGGCGTTCGTGTTAACTACATTAGTGATTTTTATGACACTTCCGCCACCAGTGCAGCAGGCGATCCACTTCCTATTCCCAGTTGGACCACCACAGATGCTTATGGTGAGTATCGGTTTAAAGACGGGTATTTGGATGGCAGCCGTTTGCGCCTGGGTGTGCGTAATTTAACTGACCGTGATCCACCAATTGCAGATGAAAGTTTCGGTTATTTTTCAGATATTCATAGTAACCGTGGACGTTACATCTATGCAAACTGGTCATGGAGTTTTTAATGCCACTAAGATCAATTTTTGTTGTTGCGCTGCTGTTTAGCAGCGCGAGCTGGGCAAAAATTGAAGATACAACAGCTGCTGTGGCCAAGGCCACAGCAAGCTGTGTCTTCAGTTCGGTTAGTTTCACCAGCGATTTCCCCATGGGGCGATTGGATGGTTGTCAGCAAACCGGTGTGGACAGTTTTACACTGCACCTAAAACCGGAAAATCTGCCTATTAACCCCAGTCCTTGGTATGCCTTTAAAGTGATTGGTGTTGAGGCACAGCCCAAACCGATAACCATAACCTTAATGACACATAACGGTCCTGCACGCTATAGCCCTAAGGTTAGTCTTGATCAGCAGGTTTGGGCTCCGGTTGCCTTTAGTAAAACCGATCAAAGCATTCAATTTAAGTTGTCTGCATCGAAAACACCAATCTATGTTGCGGCCGGTGAGATCATTAACAACGTCACTTACACTCGTTGGCTGTCTGATCTAGAACAAGGCCACATAGGCACCTTGGGTCTAACGGTTGAAAACCGTGCCATACCCATGCTGGAACATCGTACGCCCAACAGCCAAGATTGGCTGATTTTGATCGGCCGGCAACACCCGCCAGAGATCACTGGCGCACTTGCCCTGCTGCATTTTAATAATTTATTGTGGAGTGACGATCCGACCGTTAGCACTTTTCGCTCGCGCTACAATATCTTGTTAGTACCCAACATGAATCCTGATGGCGTGCATCGTGGTAATTGGCGGCATAACCGAAATGGGCTTGATTTGAATCGCGATTGGAAAAATCGTAGTCAACCGGAAACTCAAGCATTACACACCAAACTAAAAGCCATTGAAGCCGAAGGCGGTGTTATTCGGTTTGCCCTAGATTTCCATTCAACTAATCGCAATGTTTATTACACCATGGATCATGATTATGTTACGGCAAAGGGCAAACCTTTAGCGCAGCCGCAGTTAGTCAATAACTGGCTCTCATCATTAGCTGAGCGTGTGCCTTATAAAATTGAAAACAGACCCAGTCATAACCAAGGTTCTGGGGTGTTTAAACAATATATGGCAGATGAGTTTGGCGTGCATTCAGTCACCTATGAAGTTGGTGATGATACTGACAGAGCAGAGATTAAAGTTATGGCTGAAGCGGCGTTACGTACTTTGATTGAGCATCTTTAAACAGGGCTGGTTAAAGGTATTGTTTGGTTATTGATAACAGTGATCTTATCCGCCAAACTGATCAAAAAAAGTACTAAGTGAGTTTATGCTTAGTACTTATTTCAGATGCATTAATGTTTAAACCCACACGGCTAATGTCGCTGTCCCTTCAGCCATTATTCAGTTTGCAGAGCGTATCTTCAGCGCGTTGCTACTGGTACTGTGCGATAATATCTTATACTGCCCTTGCTGTGGCTAATTGTGCTGAGCAAAAGGCACTGCTAGAATTCGCAGCGATTTAAGCATCAGTCCTGGCTACCAACCCCTTTACTTACACTTTCGAGGTGATAATGCGTAAGCTTGCGGCAATATTGTGTGCAATGGTTGCGTTTTCTGCGGCGGCGCAAACCGCTGGTATCGTATTTAGCAGTGATTTTGAACAAAGCAGCTTAAAAACCTGGCGGCAACTGGGTGAGTGTCAATTAACCAACGAACAACCTCGAACGGGTGAGGGCGCGATGCGCTGTCAGGCCGGCAGTAACTCGTTGTTTAGCCGAGAATCGATTGGTGAGCAAGGCGTGCTTGAGCTTTGGGTGTTGCCCGAGTCGGAGTTTACTTCTTACCGTATTCAAGTGTTGGTCTCAGAAAAAAGCACCTTAGACAGTGCGTGGCAGCCAGTTGCCGTGATTGAACAGCAAGCGGGAGAGTTAGGCTACAAAGCGCACCGCATTTCGGTGGATGACCCTGGGCGTAAATTTTTAAGGCTGGATATTGAATCACAACAAGGCTTTGTACAATTAGATGACTTGCAAACCAGCCGCATCTTATTAGCGACCGCGCTGCATAAAAACGAGCAGCGCATTATTAGCGGTATTTTGGATCAGCTGCGCAAAGACAAAAATATTGAAGTGCAAGCCGAGTCATTTCGTTCGCTGGGCACGAATTATGCGGCACAGTTAGAAGTACAGCGGCAGTATCTCGAATATGCTAATGCCTTGCATTCGGGGATCTCTTTAGTGCTCGCCAGCTCAGAGCGCAATAAAATGTCCAATCCGATGTCTTATGCCAGTTTTCGTAATATCGTCAACGATGCAAAACGCGTCAGTTCTAAGATCCAGCAGGCGCGTTTAAATTCCATGATTAAACCCTTTGGTGATCTGGTGACGGCTACGTTAAATGTGGTCAGTGCCGGCACTTATTCGGCTTTTGCAGAGCCGTTTAAATCGTTTTTAGCAGTCAGTTTCGACCGATCCAGTTACCAAAATGCTGGGTTAAGCCGAGCGGATCGTAAATTTGCTGAGGAAAACGGTTTAAAGATTTATCAGGATGCCGAGCGCTTTTTATCCGAGCTAGAGCGTGAATTACAGCTGGTTACCGCGTTAGATAATGATTTAGCAAGCATTCAGCGTAATATTGATAACTTCAGGCGCGATCTCGACCGGCATTTACGCGATACGTTATTGCATGCCAGTGTGGTGGCATCCAAAGAGAATATCAGTAAGGTGCTTAGTAAAGATGAAGCGATCCGACAAAAGCTAGTTGCAGCGGTGGCCGGCAACATCAGTTTAAAAGCGGGCAGTTATTTAAGCGATGGTAGCAATACTGAATTGATCCGTTTTGTCTTAAAAACCTCCGAGTTACTCGATGGTATGCAGCGTTATAAAGACAATTTTAACCAGATCACTTCAGCGATGTTGACCTACTATGAACGTTTTGAACGCTCAGTAGCGGCTGAACAAAACCCCTTTACTGAAAAAACCGACAAAGAAGTGTGGGAAACGCACGCTCGTAAAGCGCGTGATTACTTAAAACAATCGAAAGACTCGTTTAGTCGCGCCTATTTGTAAGCACGAGTAGCAAGTTGCAGATAAAAAAGGCCCTTGGTTGCAAGGGCCTGACATGATGACTAGGTTAACCGTTAGCTGGCTTGTTTAGCCGCATAAGCTTCTACTTCTGCCCAAACGCGCATCAGGTTACCCGATAAAATTTTCACGATATCTTCTTCGCTGTAACCGCGTTTAAATAAACCTGCAATCAAGTTTGGGTAGCTGGCCACGTCTTTTAAACCGATGGGCAGCGAATCGCCGACGCCATCGTAATCCGAACCGATACCCACATGGTTAATACCCACTAACTTTACCACATGGTCGATATGGTCCAGCACGGTGTCTAATGTTGCAAACGGATAAGGATGGGTTTTGCTGTAAGCTTCACGAAATGCTTGATTATCTTCCACGCCCGCTTGTTGCGCAGCCGCTTTACGTAAGGCGTTATATTGATTGGCTTGGCGTGTAACGAAGGATGAACCAAAGTTAATTTGGATCACGCCACCATTTTTGGCCAGCGCTTTTAACATATCGTCATCCATATTGCGCTCAAAGTCAGGTGTATAGCTGCGCAGTGACGAATGCGAGGCAATTACCGGTACTTTACTAATAACCACGGCCTGATAAAAGGCATCATCTGATACGTGCGAAATATCAATCATCATACCGATATTGTTCATCGCCACTATCAGCTCTTTGCCAAATGGGCTTAAGCCTTGCCAGCGGCGACGGATGTCATAACTCGAGTCCGAAATATGATTACTTTCAGAGTGGGCTAGCGTGATGTAACGCACACCACGCTGATAGAAATGCTGTAAGTTTTCTAATTTACCCTCGATCGGCGTGCCATTTTCCATCCCCATGGCTAAAGAAATTTTGCCGCTGCCAAATTGTGCTAATACCTGCTGTGTGCTACTGGCCAGGGCAAATTTATCAGGCGCTCGCGCAACTAAGGCCTCCATGCTATCGATGAGCTGATTGGCCAGTTGGTAACCTCCACCAGTGCGCTCGTAGGATGCGGGAATGTAAATAGACATAAAGGGAGCATTTAACCCCCCTTGTTTTGCCCGAGGGTAGTCAAATTCGCCGTTAGCCGTGGCAACTGACACATCTTCCCATTTTTTATGGAGTCGATAAGGAACATCGATATGGGTATCAACAATAATATATTGCTGCGCTACGCGATCGGCGAGGGTTAGCTCAGTTAAGGGTTTATTAGTGGTTTGCAAGGTTTGGGCACAGCTACTTAACAGCAAGGTGCTACAGAGTATGGCCATAGCACTTAATTGAAATTTCATTCGTTGTCTCTTATTGTTGGATACACCAAATTTCATCTCACCAGTTTTTTTGGCTGTCGACAAGCACTATCCGACCAATATGCCAATATCAGCGCTGATTGTAGTGTGTTATTGCGTTCAGTCTGCACGGGTTGGTCAGTGCTTTATGCGCGAATAAATTGCGCGAGTGAATTGTATTTAGCATGACGCAGTTTGCTCACATCAACACGCCATGAATCATCCCTGAGGCTCGATTCCGGCCATCCATGGCCTTCAACGGTTGATTTAGAGCAAACAGGTCATGCTTAACTGACTGGCATTAAGCCTACAAGCTTCTTTTTTCAAGCTCGCCCCGCAACCAGCGCGTGACACTGCTGTCAAGGCAGCTTTCCAAGGTTTGCGCTTAACGTTTCAAACGAACCCTCTGCTGCTGCACTGGGTGGCGGTGCAATCATGATTAGCCTGACAGAATAAGGTATACTGCAAAGTATTATCAGATTTGAGAGAATGTCATGATTAAAACAGCCCTATTAGCAATGTTGCTTGCGGTAAGCAGTCAGTCTTTACTGGCAAAAGAGCCGGTTAATTTAGAACGAACCATGAAAACCATGGGTTTTGCCCACAAACAAGCTTCCGAAGCGAGCACAACGGCAGAAGCCTTACCTTTTGTTGAAAAGTTACAAAAGCTGGTGCAGCAAGCTAAACAAGCGCCACTGCCCTCTGACAAAGCTGAAGTATACATCGAAGGCTTAGACAAGGTGTTAGCCGAGTTGGCGCAGGCTAAAGCCGCGGTTACCGCAGATGACTTGCCTAAGTTAAAACAGCATTTACAGCAAATTGAACAATTAAAAAAGCAGTACCATAAAGAGCGAAAATTCAGTTTCTGGCAATTAATTTTTGGAAAATATTAAAAGCATCAAGATGCTGAAAATGCTTTAGATTAATCTGATGTTTTAGTCGCAAAGGGTTAGTTTCAAGGCGTTTGCTAGCCTGCGCTGAGCCACGGTTTGACAAAGTTCGCCTATACTTAAATAGACGCTAATAAACATTTCTTGTACAGCGTCATGATAAGCGAGGACGATGCGATGAGTTCAATCTTTGCCGAAAGCCAATGGAGCAGTGTGCGAGCACAGGTCAAATGTGAGTGGGATAAGATCAGTTATGCTGAGCTTGAACTAACCCGCAACAACCCTGAGTATCTCACCGAGTTAGTGCAAGAGCGCTACAATCTGGAAGAAGACGATGCCCGTCAACGGGTGCAAGCGTTCTTTGATAGTCTCTAACCACTTTTATTCACCCCAGTAGCAGCCTTTGCTACTGGGTTTTATTTTTTATCTAGCTTTTTTCAGACCACCTCATAATGTATTTTTAAACTAATAATCAGACGGATACGGCATCTGTGCTTAATCACTTTAAGGCAATTAATTGATTTTATTGATTTGATTCAGGGCAGAGTCAGTTTATTTGCACTAGGCTTAGAATATCGGGTAACCGATAAAGCCATAAATTGATGAGGAAAAAGCCATGAAAGCGAACCAACATAAAGCGCATGCTGCCGAGCGAGAGCATCAACAAGTAGATAGACAGCAGCAAGGGAAAGCCATTACGTCACTAAGTTTAGTGTGGCAAAAGCAACAGCAATTAAGGCCGCAGCCGTTAGCAGAGTTGGATATCGAGTGCTGTGCTGAACTGGGGTATAATTAATGTGCGAGCTGGGCTGAGCAGTGACATTTGGGTGTACTGCTCAGCCTATTTATTAGGCTAAACCGACGTAGACGTTTTGTACGTCATCATCATTATCAATAGCATCTAAAAAGGCTTCAACCTCAGCACGGGCCTCGTCATCTAAGCTCAGCGGGTTATTAGCACGATAGACTAATTTTGCTGAATGCACTTCATAACCAAAGTCGGGTAGGGCTTTTGCCACTAAATCAAGATCGGTCAGTTCCGTTAGGAAGATCACTTCACCGTCTTCACCTTCTTCAAAATCTTGTGCACCGGCTTCAATCGCGGCCAGCTCCATATCGGCATCGGCACTACTGGCCACGGCTTCAATTTGTCCTAAGTGTTTAAAGTCCCAGGATACCGAGCCCGCGCCTCCTAATTGCCCTTTACGAAATAAAATACGCATACTCATGGCACTGCGGTTTTTATTATCCGTTAAACATTCAACAATAACCGGAACCTGATGTGGCGCAAATCCTTCATATACCACTGTTTCATAATTCACTGGGCCATCAAGTAAACCGGCGCCTTTTTTAATGGCACGCTCTAGGGTTTCTTTTGGCATAGATGCTTTTTTCGCAATTTCAATGGCTGAACGCAATTTGGCATTCATTGCCGGATCGGCCCCGTTACGAGCTGCAACCATAATCTCTTTGGCAAGTTTGGTAAAAATACGGCCTCTGGCATTAGCCGCATCTGCTTTATGCTTGTTCTTCCACTGGGCACCCATAATGAAGTCCTGTTAAGCTATCAATTAAAATTGGTGGGGTAGTCTAGCGAATAGCAGGCTTTTTTAGCAACTGCTGCATGATCTTTTTCGCAAATAAGCCGTTTAAGAAGGCATTAACAAGAGGAGCTGCCATGAACTTGGCTCATATTAAAGCAGTGGTTTTTGATTTAGACGGTACCTTGATAGATTCACGCTTAGATTTTGCAGCAATTTGCGATGATCTGGGTTGGCCGCATGGCACACCCTTACTTGAGCATATTGCCACGCTCGGCTCAGGTGCAGAAGCTGACCGAGCTCATCAGATTATTCGTCGTCATGAAAATGCCGGTGCAGCAGCGGCACAATGGATGCCAGGGGCCGAAGCCTGTCTGCTGGCGCTAATAGAGAAAAAGCTGCCACTGGCCATTTTAACGCGCAATATGCGCGAAGCCACCGAGCATGTGCTAACCCGGTTACAAATCCCGATTGAGTTAGTGCTCACACGAGAAGATTGTGCGGCCAAACCGGACCCGCAAGGCCTTCATATCATTGCCGAGCGTTTACAGGTTCCATGCCAGCAGATGCTGTATGTTGGCGATTACGTGTTTGATTTACAAGTTGCCGCCAATGCTGGGGCCGCATCCTGTTTGTACCTTAACGACAGTAATCAACATTTTTTGCCGCAAGCGGATTACAGCATCGCTCACTTTAATGAGTTACAACAGGCATTTTGGCCGTAAATGGCCTGAGTAAGATAATTTAACCGTAATAACTTGTCATTTTTACGTGATAGCCTCTATAGTATCAACATAAAAATAACAGTTAACAGTTAACAGGTGCAGTTTGCTTGCTAGGTTAAAACAAAACTTCTATCTTGCTATGATCACATTAGTGGGTTTAATGATATTGCTATTCGTTACGCCCTACGGAGTGTATCGTATCTTAACAGGCAATATGCTGGTGGGTATTGCTGATTTATCTATTGTTTTAGCCAGTTCAATCGCGGTTTTGTATGCATGGCGCACCAATGACACGGTGCGACCAGGTCAGTTTTTGGCGCTGATATTTTGTATTGGTTTAACGGTTATCTGTACCAGTTTAGGCGTTAATGGCTTATTTTGGGTCTACCCACTTATGGTGTTTATCTTCTTTTTAGTTTCAGCAAAAGAAGCCATTTTACTTTCCTTGTTATTGCTTTTGTTATTGGTTGGTATTGATTTCCTCAAACCGGGGCAAGTCTTTGTTAATCATTATCAAATGATGTCTTTTTTAGTCACCGCTTTTATCAGCAGTTTTTTCGCTTTTATGTTTGCCTATCGCACCCGGGCACAGAATAAAGAATTAAAGCATATCGCCAGTATCGACAGTTTAACGGGTGCAGGCAATCGTCACACCTTAAATGCCCAGTTAGATTTGGCTGTGCAGTTAAAACAAAAGCTGAATTGTCATTACGGTTTAATTTTGTTTGATTTAGATTTCTTTAAATTAATCAATGACAACTATGGTCATAAAGTTGGTGATCAAACCTTGGTGCGCTTAGTGCCTTTAATTTCGTCATTAATTCGTCAAAGTGATCGCGTGTTTCGGTTTGGCGGTGAAGAATTTATTGTGTTGCTGCGTGATATTAAACCGACAGATTTGTTGCATCTGGCCGAGAAGATCCGCAAAGGGGTTGAGCAGCAGTTAACTTTACCAGATGGCAAAGCGGTCACCTTATCCGCAGGATTGGCCATGTTAGCCCCAGATGAAGATTGGGAGCAGTGGTTACATCGGGCGGATATGGCGTTGTATCAAGCGAAGAACAATGGCCGCAATCAAGTCATTGCGGCTTAGTCTGCCCGCGAGTGGTGTGTTATTGAATCACTCGCACTACTCGCGCTGCTTATTTTTCTACTCACGCCGCTGAGTCAGCTTCAATCTTAATCCTTTACTCTGGGCAACTGCCATTATTTTTTAGTAATGGCATAAGCAAGGGCGACATACCGTTTAATACTTGCAGCGGTAGTGCTGAAGTAAAAGAGTAGTCGTCAGCCGCATTGCCTGGAATATAAACACTGATCACGCCAAAGTAATTATCACTGAGATAAAATGCAAAGGTTGCCGTGCGGTTTAGTGCACGCGACTGAACGGTCTCGCCGCGGCTGTTCACCGTACTGATACGATTGTCACCTGTGCCGGTTTTGCCACCAATAATCGCCAAGTCGGGCAAGTTACTTAAGCTAAAATGCGGTAATAAACGCCGCCCTGTACCAAGCTGGACGACGCCCGCTAAATTTTCGCGCAATACCTGAGCAACTTCGGGTGCCATAACGCGTGTTATTTGCACTTCTGTGCGACTTAGAGCCACATCGTAAGGCGTATTTGCGGCAAAGTGCACCCCGGCAATTCTGAACATCGGTAGTCGTTTACCGCCATTTTGAATAATGCCCATCAGCTCTGCTAAAGCGGCCGGTCGATCGCCAGAGCTCCCCAATGCAGTAGCCAGTGACGGTACCAAGTACTCAAACGGATAGCCCATACGCTGCCAGCGCTGATGAATATCCCAGAATGCCTCGATTTCGAGCATAGTGCGGATGCGATTATCCCGGGCACTGCGCGACTGCGTGCGGAATAACCACTGATAGGCTTGCTGCCGCACATCAGCGCTAAGTGTCGTGGCTTCGGCTAGGGTGGCTGCCGGTTGCTGCTGTAAATACGCCAACAACCATAACTCTAACGGGTGGCTGCGAGCTAAATAGGCTTGATCCGGTAAGCTAAACTCGCTGGGCGAGTATTTTTTATAAAGCTGACGCCATTGTTGCGTTGTCAGTGGGTTATCAGTAAAACGCTGCTGCATGGCGCTGATAAATTCACTTTCGCTTTGGCTGGGGTTAATAAAGCGATAGCCGGCACTTAAGCGGTCGGGTGTTTGCCGCAAACCATTTAAAAACACGTCTAAGCGCTCGTTGGCGCTCAGCTTGTGGTATTTACGCCAGAAACGTTGTAGGTATTTTACGCCCTCGTGATCGGCAAAACGGCGTAAATATTGATCACGGCGGGGATCGTTGTCGTTTTTCAATAGCTGATAACTGCTGCTTTCACCATGATGAATACTGTATTGCACCAACTCTTGCATTAAGCGTACAAAAGGCAGGTTAATCGATTCATACAAGGCTTTGCGCAGTGTCGGCGTCATGCGATCTTCTTCACGGCGAAAATTACCAAAGGTATGTAAGCCCCCACCGGTAAAAAAGCTGCTACGGGGATCGGCAGAAAACTCACGATCCATTGCGGCATTGAGCATGGTCAGTAAAGATACACCAGGATTGGCAATCAGGTAGTTTATGGCCCACTGCGATAGCTCATCTTGTGGTGCTATGTCCAAAAAGGCCAGTTGCTGGGGTGACTCTTCAGCATATAACTGGTGGATCTCGGCCACCATTTCCAGATAAGTCGCTAAGGTGCGTAACTTCGCGGTTGAGCCCAGCTCTAACTTGCTGCCCTCATTTAAATCAAAGGGTTGTTCTGCATGGTTATCGGTTTGCACTCGCAGCTTATTGCCCAGCGGCGTGCTTTCATACAGTGTAAAACTGTATTTAACGTTGCCAATTTGGTTTTCTTGCAATAAGCGTTGACCAATAATACCGGCATTATTGGCCGCGGGCAGTTGTGATAATTGCTGCAAATAGCGATTTATTTTTGCCTGCAGTGGCAAGTTTAACGTGGTTTGCACCGTTAAATCGAGCCGGTCGGTTTGATATAAACTGCGGCCTAATAAACCGGCGACACGGTTTCGCACTAACAAGGCCGTTTTATCTAACTTACGCGTGGTTTGCCGAGCTTGCTGATTAAAATTCAAAGTTTGCTCGCTTGCCGCGGCATACCAAGCCGGCGATAGAATATTAAATTGGCGTAATAAGCGCAGGTGGCTGTCTACCAGTTCTTCCAGCTCGGCGCGGCCTTGCAGTAAATAAAAGCTGGGGCGACGTTGGGCAATAAACAAGGCTAAAACCTGACGCAGCGCTTGGCCATGAGCGGCGGTGGGCTCTGCATCTTGCAGTAACCGATTGACTTGCATGGCATCAACACCAAACCAAGCATTTAAACCATCTGCAATACCATGTATTTCACCTGCTTGAGGAGTGGCAGCTAAAGGTACGGTGTTAATATAGTCTAAGGCGATTTGCATACGACGCGCCATGGTTTCTAAGCCAGGTTGATAAGCGCGGATACTGGCTGATGCCATTTGGCGGAGCTTATCGGCGAAACCCGAGGTAAAACCTTGTGGCGAGTGCCGATATTTTTCGATTTGCGTCGCGAGGGTACTGCCACCGGCTGCGGCGGCTTCTTGTCCTGCTAATTTTTGTACTTGTGCTAAGCCGGCAACGGCCAAACGAGACCAGTCAATGGCCGGGTTAGTCAGCGGTGCGGCTTGAAATAAATCTCGGTTTTCAATGAACAATAAGATCCGCAACATCAGCGGTGCAACATCACTAAACTGAGCATATTGCTTTTCAGGTGTTTGATAACTGAATAACGGTTGTTGCTGGCAATCGAAAATTTGCAAACCCCATTGGGTTTTTTCGGTATAGGGTGGGTACAAGCCCCACTCGGTGTAGCGCTGTAAACTGGGTGAAAAACGACTTTGGCTGGTAATATTAAAGCCACTATTATTCAGTTTGATTAACCAATCGGCTAAATGGCTATAGCCAGCCCGTTGGTCAAAAGGCCCACCCGTTGGATATATGGGTTGTTGCTCGGCCGGTGCCGGGCCTGTGCCTTGTTCAAAGGTTAATTGTGTAGCAAGGTAATGCCAAACCCGCGCTTGCAAGAAGCTCGTGCGAGCTTCTTGATAAACGAGGCCAGCTAATAGCAGTAAGACTAACAGCCAAAGTAACCACTTCAACGGTTTCCAATTACGGATCCGAGGGGCGGCAACTTTGCGCTGGTTTTCACGCACATTTTCAAAATGTCGTCTTTTTAAAACTGGCGGCCCCTCTAACGGGGCGTCACCAATGCGGGGCTCAACTCTGTTATCGTCTGACATAGCGGTGAGTTTATTTCACTTCCTCGTGGTTAAGTTGCTGCGCCCGAGCCAGTCTGTCAGGATCAGCGGTAATTTGCCAGCCTTGTAAATTATCTAAAATAAGCTGTGTAAGGGCCTCAATATGCGCAGGGCTGTCATTCAGTGCGGTAATGTATTCGTAACGCTCACCGCCGGCTTGCTCAAAATACTCTTTGTTTTCTTCCGCGATTTCTTCAATCGTTTCTAAACAATCGGCAGCAAACCCTGGGCAGAACACTTGCACGCTGTGCACACCTAAACCCGGTAACGCTTTTAGCGTTTCATCGGTATAAGGTTTTAACCATTCTTCGCGGCCAAAGCGCGATTGAAAAGTGGTCATGTACTGGTCTTTTCTTAAGCCAAGTTGTTCGGCGATCAAGCGTGAGGTCTTGTAGCATTCACAATGATAGGGATCGCCATTAAGCAAATAACGCTTTGGAATACCGTGATAAGAAAACAGCAATTGATCGGTTTGGCCATGCTGCTGCCAATGTGCTTGAATTTGTGCAACACAGGCTGCGATATAAGCTGGATAATCATGGTAATGGCTGATAAAACGCAGATCTGGCAACCAGCGACGCTGCGTAAAGTTAGCGGCTAACGCATCAAAGGTTGAAGCGGTAGTGGCGGCAGCATATTGAGGATAAAGCGGTAGTACCAATAACTTACGCACGCCCTGTGCCATCAAGCGCTCAATGGCACTGTCCATACTGGGATTGCCATAGCGCATGGCATAATCAACCACAACATTATGCTGGCCTGCCGCGGTAAGGGCGGCTTGTACTGCTTGGCTTTGGCTCACCGTATGAAATAACAAGGGTGAACCTTGCTCGGTAAAAACACCGGCATAGGCTTTAGCTGAGCGACGAGGCCGAATATTTAAGATAATGCCATTTAAAATACACCACCATAATAAGCGGGGTACTTCTACCACACGAGGGTCCGATAAAAACTGTTTGAGGTAACGACGCAGAGCTTTAGGCGTGGGTTCATCTGGTGTGCCTAAGTTGGTTAATAACACGCCGATTTTATCGGCGTCGCCATGACTATAATTTTTGCTGTTGATATAACCCATAATCGGTAATTACTCTCACTGAAAATCAAAAAAGACGTTACGGCAGCGGGGAAATGACAGATCGCCAACATAAGCCTGATCTTAGCAGTTTGTGTCACGTAAACCTATTACCGGATGCAGATAATCTTGTTCTGCCGTATGCTGAGTGTCTGACTTAGCGCAAAAAAGGGAATAACGGATGAAAATAATCAGTTACTTTGTACTGGCCGTCTTGTTAGCGGCTATGCTGGGTACCGCATTACAAAGCGCGGCCAATTTATGGGCGATCACCCAGCTGGCAGGTTCGGTGTCGTTAGCCGATCAATGGCGTACTTTTCTTTTCGATTTACGGCATTTTATGCCGCTTTTAGCACTCATCTTTTTGCCCATTTTGATATTAAGTGTGCTAGCAACCAAGCTGATTTGTCGGTTCTTGCCATTGCAACCGCTGGCCGCCATGTTTGCGGTAACAGCATTAGCAACTTGGTTAGCCCTTAACCTGATTAATTATTTGGCCCCTATGCCAACGCTGATTGCCCTGAATCGCAGCAATAGTGGCACGTTGTTATTACTGTGTTGCACCGCTTTTGCAGCGGTATTTTTTCAATGGATGACAGCGAAACGGAGTACGCGATGAACATGTCTATCGTCAAAAAACTGAGAGCCTTACAAAAGCTTACCCTGAGTTTAACGTGCGGCGCCTTGCTCAGTTTGCCCTTAGTGGCCGAAACCGCTTGGCGCCTTGATACCGTGGCCAGTGATCTCGATTTTGCCTGGTCATTGGCCTTTATGCCCGACGGGCGTTTTTTAGTCACCGAGCGCACTGGCCAGCTGGTTATTCTGAGTGCCGATGGCAGTGAAGCCAAGCGCCAAGCCGCGGCCTTGCCCGATATGTTTGTGGCTGCCCAAGGGGGTTTACTCGACGTGCTGCTGGCGGCTGACTTTGACAGCAGCGGTCGGTTATTTTTAAGTTACTCTTGCGGAAATTTAAATGCCAACAGTACCTGCTTAGCCAGTGCCCAGTTAGTGAATGATGAATTAACCGCTATTCGACCGATTTTTCGGGCGCAGCCTGACCGACGCGGCGCCGCCCATTACGGTGGGCGTATGGTGCAATTACCCGATGAAACCTTAGTGTTAACCTTAGGCGACGGTTTTAACTATCGGGAGCAGGCGCAAAATAAAGCCCATCATTTGGGTAAAACGGTGCGTCTGACCGTGGATGGGGCGGTGCCTGCCGACAACCCTTTTGTTAATCAGGCGGGGATTGCTGGGGAGATTTTCACGCTGGGTCATCGTAACGTGCAAGGCATTGTCTATGATCCCCAAACCGGGCAACTCTTTAGCCATGAGCATGGGCCTAAAGGGGGCGACGAATTAAACCTGTTACTTGCCGGGCAAAACTACGGCTGGCCAGTGGCCACCTATGGTGTGGATTATACCGGCGCGCGTGTCTCGCCTTATCAGCGTTTTGTGGGCATGCAAGATCCGTTGTATGTTTGGACGCCATCCATTGCCCCGGCGGGTATGACCTTGTATCAAGGAGCGTTATTTCCAGAGTGGCAAGGGAATATCTTTGTCAGTGCCTTAGCCGGTAAAGCATTACATCGCTTGCAATTAACGGCGGGCAAAGTCACGGCAGAACAAGTGCTGTTAGCGGATTTAGCCACTCGCCTACGGGATGTGCGCACGGGGCCAGATGGGGCGATTTACCTGTTAACCGATGGCGCTAAAGGGCAGTTACTGCGTTTATTACCGAATTAGCGCAAAGTGGTGGCGTGTTTAAGCACCCACTAATCTGTTTGCTGAATGCATTAAACTTAGGCTCATAAAAAACGCAGCGTCAAAACGCTGCGTTTTTTGTTTTCAGCTAAAGGCGGCTGCCGCTGAACGGAGATCATTGCTCCGTAAACTAAGAGCGAGAAGCGTAAAGCTTTTAGCGCAAGGCTTAGTGCTTAATGCTGATGCCCACCTGCGCCGTGGGCATGGCCATGCGCAAGTTCTTCTTCAGTGGCTTCACGTACCGACAAAATCTCGATATGAAAAGTTACCGTTTTACCGGCTAAGGGGTGGTTAGTGTCTACGTCAGCTTTAAACATACCCATTTTAACGATGGTGACTTGACGCTCGCCATGATCAGTATTAACCCATGCCACCATACCCGGTTTCCATTTTTTGGCACCTTGTAAGTGTTTTACTTGCACGCTTTGAATGGCATCGGCTTTGCGCTCACCATAAGCATCTACCGGAGCCAGTGTTACTTCTAGCGTGTCGCCAGCGTTTTTATCTTGTAAGGCTTCTTCAAGCTTTGGCAGCATTTGATTGTGGCCATGTAAATACAACATGGCATCACCTTGGCGTGAGCTTTCAAGCTCAGTGCCGTTCTCGGTGATTGTGTAATGAAATTGTACAACGCTGTTAGAACTGATTTGCATGTTGAGTCATCTTCTGAAGGTTATCGTGGCGCTATTATAACGCGCTCGCAGGCGGTGTCAGAGAAATTTGTGCAGGTTTTAAAAAACGGTGTAAGCCTTAACAGCAAGACGATCCGCAGCCTTAGCCAACGGATCGTCTGTAATGCTTAGCTGGCGGCTTTCATCTCGCTCACAAATTGCTGCAACTTACTGAGCATTAAAGCCGGATCGGCTTGGTTTTGTTCAATAATGTTAACAATTGCCGAGCCGCTGATTGCACCGGCTGCGCCATTATCAATGGCTGCCCGCACTTGCTCTGGTGACGAAATACCAAAGCCAAGTAGTGGTGGCGCCGGATTATAAGCACGAATACGTTCAATCAACGCTGCGGTTGGCATCGCGGCTTTGGTTTCGGCACCGGTTACCCCAGCACGACTTAACAAATAGGTGTAGCCACGGCCATAAGAGGCAATCGCACGTAAGTCATCATCATCAACATTTGGCGGCACAATATAAATCGGTGCAATATTGTGTGCCATGGCCGCTTGACGGAACATTTTACTTTCGCTCAGTGGCACATCCGCAATCAGCACGGAGTCAACGCCTGCGGCGGCAGCCGTTGCATAAAACGTGTCGAGGCCTTTTGCCATAACCAAGTTGGAATACAGCAGTAAACCAATTGGAATGTTTGCATCATAGGCACGAATACGCTTAATAATATCGAAACACATGGCGGGGGTGACCCCCGCAGCCAGTGCGCGGATATTGGCATTTTGAATGGTAGGGCCATCGGCAATCGGATCTGAGAACGGAATACCTAACTCTAAGGCATCAGCACCGCCATCAATTAAAGCTTTAATAATTTGAAACGACAGCTCGGGCTGTGGATCGCCTACGGTAACGAACGGCACAAAAGCGCCACGTTTTTCGTCACTCAGCCGCTGAAACATCTGTTGATAACGTTGCATTACTCTGCTCCTTGCTGTTGTGCGGCTAATACGCCGTGCACATGCGATAAGTCTTTATCGCCGCGACCCGATAAATTTATTAATAGCACCATAGGCTCGGTTGCTGCTTCGGCCATTTTAATGGCGTGCGCTACGGCATGAGAGCTTTCTAATGCCGGAATAATCCCTTCTTTCATGGCGAGTAACTGAAAAGCCGCTAAGGCTTCGTCATCGTTAATGGCCACGTATTCAGCACGACCAATTTGTTGTAAATGGGTGTGTTGTGGCCCAACAGCGGGATAATCCAAACCGGCTGAAATAGAATAAGATTCTTCAATTTGGCCATCGGTGGTTTGCATAATCGCGGTGTAAGCACCGTGCAAAATACCGTAACTACCGGTACTTAATGCCGCACCATGTTGATGGGTATTAATCCCTTTACCACCGGGTTCTACACCGATTAAACGCACGCCAGACTCTTCAATAAAGTCGGCAAAAATACCGATAGCGTTTGAGCCGCCACCGACACAAGCGATCACTGCATCGGGTAATTGACCTTCAGCTTTGAGGATCTGTGCTTTGGCTTCTTCGCCGATCATCCGTTGGAAATCACGCACAATAGTAGGGAAGGGGTGAGGGCCCGCTGCGGTGCCTAGCATGTAGTGAGTGGTTTCGTATGTGGCAGACCAGTCGCGCATCGCTTCGTTCACGGCATCTTTCAAGGTGCCTGAACCGGCGGTAACCGGGATCACGGTAGCTCCCATTAGCTGCATCCGAAATACGTTCGGTTGCTGGCGCTCAATATCTTTAGCGCCCATATAAATGCGGCATTTTAAACCCAGTAGCGCACAGGCTAAAGCGGTTGCCACACCATGTTGGCCTGCGCCGGTTTCAGCGATCACTTCTTTTTTACCCATGCGTTTCGTCAGTAACGCTTGGCCTAAAACCTGGTTGGTTTTATGGGCGCCACCGTGCAGTAAGTCTTCACGCTTCAGATAAATTTTCACCAGCGGGTTGGGTGATAAATTGCGGGTTAGCGTTAATGGTGTCGGCCGACCGGCATATTCCGTCAGCAATTGTTGAAACTCGGCATGAAACGCCGGATCTTGTTGAGCGTCAACAAAGGCCGCTTCTAATTGCTTTAAGGCGGGCACCAACAATTGCGGCACAAACATACCGCCATATTGGCCGAAGTAAGGATTAAGTTTTAGCTCACTCATGTGGGACACTCTTCTTAGTCAAAAAATCAAATTCACGGATCCGCTGAAAGGCACTGGCGATTTTCGTCGTGTCTTTCAAACCGGCAGCCGTTTCGAGGCCGGAATTCATATCTAAACCGGCAACCGGCAGTGCTAAGGCGGCACTGAGATTATCGGGGTTCAAGCCACCGGCTAGCATAATCGGCTGTTGGCTTTGCAGTTGTTGCAGTAAACGCCAGTCGAAACTGACACCCGAGCCACCGTGCTGTTGTGGATGAAAGCTATCTAATAAGATGCGATCAGCTAAGGCGGTAAACGCCGGTAATTCGGCTTGTACTCGATAGGCTTTCCATATTTCACAGCCGGTTGGCAATAAGGGTTTTAATGCCTGTAAATAAGCATCGTCTTCATCGCCATGTAACTGTACGGCGGCTAAGGCTAATTGGCTTGCTAAACGGGCCACTTGCTCTTTTTCGGCGTTTACAAATACGCCGACAAAGCGTAGCGGGGCTGCTTTGACTAGCTCGGCGGCTTGCTCGGCGCTTACCGCGCGAGGTGAGACCGCTGCGAATATCAGGCCACCATAATAGCCACCGGCTTGATAGACCGCTTGCACATCTTCAGCACGGGTTAAACCACATACTTTATGCTCGCCAATAATCAAGCGATGACAGGCGCCGGCTAGATCGGCTTGCGCCATAAGCGAACTGCCCACTAAAAAGGCATCGGCTACGGGTAATAATTGCCGCACTTGCTGATTTTGATAAATGCCTGATTCGGATACCACGGTGCGATCCGCCGGGATCAGCTGCCGCAAGCGTACGCTGGTTTGCAGATCAGTACTCAAATCGCGCAAATTACGATTGTTAATGCCAATTAACTCCGCCCCTAGGGTGACGGCACGTAAGGTTTCTTGCTCATTACTCACTTCAGTTAAGATTGTCATACGCAGTTGTTTGGCCACCGTTGCCAACTCGCGATACTGCGTATCATCTAAAATCGATAACATCAGCAGGACTGCGTCGGCACCGGCTTCACGCCCTGCGTAAATCTGATAGCTCGAAATAATAAAATCTTTGTGCAGCAAGGGTTTGTCGGTAAGCGTACGCATTTGCTTTAAATACTGATAGCTACCCTGAAAGAAACTGCTGTCGGTCAGAACGGAAATGCCATCAGCATAGCAGTTATAAACGCTGCTAATTTCATTTAAATCAAAATGTTCACGGATCAAGCCTTTGGAAGGTGAAGCCTTTTTACACTCTAAAATAAAACGGGCACCCGGTTGTTGTAACACTGCTAAAAAATGACGCTCAGTGGCGCTCACCTGATCGATAAACTGCTCAAGCGGGCGCTCAGTCATCATTTCAGCGACTTCGAGTCGTTTTTTATCGACAATTTTTGCCAAAACCCCTTCAATTACCACCTGGGGTGTCGTTGTTTCAACCACGACTTAACTCCTTCATGCTGTGCAACGTTTGCAGCGCTTTGGCGCTGTGCAGATGCTCTAATACTGCGCGGGTATTCACTTTTAAATCAGTACCTAAGCCTGCAATTTTTAGCATCGCCGCCACATTAACTGCCACCGCCGTTAAATGTGCTTCTGGCGCGGTGCCAGCTAAAATGGCTAAGGTTGCTGCCGCGTTATCGGCTGGCTCACCGCCTTCTAGGCTGCTTAATGCTTGCGGCTCTACCCCAAAATCGGCAGGAGTTAGGGTAAATTCGCTAAGCTCGCCATCTTTTAATTGGCAAACATAGGTATTGCCATGTAAAGCAATTTCATCACAACCACTGCCGTGTACAACCCAAGCGGCTTTCGTGCCCAATTGTTGTAATGCCTGCGCCATCAGTTTGCACAGGCCAGCATCATACACCCCTAACAGTTGAAAATCAGGTCGGGCTGGGTTAATTAGCGGCCCTAGTAAGTTAAACAGGGTACGGCTTTTCAAGGCGGTGCGCACCGGCATCGCATGCTTGATACCACTGTGATAAAGCGGTGCAAACAAAAAGCTACAATTGCTGCCTTTTAAGGTGGCCGCGGCTTGCTCTGGGCTAACTTGAATATTAATGCCAAGGTATTCCAATAAATCGGCTGAGCCTGAGCGGGATGACACACTACGATTACCGTGTTTGGTTACTGGCAAGCCCATGCTGGCCGCAACGATGGCTGCAGTGCTAGAAATATTAATGGTGTTGCTACCATCACCGCCCGTACCACAACAATCAATAGTGCCACTGACCGTTGTTGGAAAGGGGGTAGCGGCGGCTAATAAGGCTTGTGCTGCCCCGGTAATTTCATCGGCAGTTTCGCCGCGCACTTTTAAGGCGACCAGCAAGGCCGTTAGCAACACGGGTTCAACCTGGCCTTGTACTACCGCCGTAAAAAATTGTTCGGCTTGTGCACGGCTCAGGCTTTTGCCATTTAAGGTTTGCTGCACCAGAGGCAGAATGTGCTGCGTCTGATCATGTTGAGGCTGCGACATCAGTCTTTACTCCTTAGTAAATAGGCAATACTTTGTTGCAACAACGGCTTACCCAGCGTGGTGAGAATGGACTCTGGGTGAAACTGAAAACCCAGCATCCGTTGGCTTTCGTTTATCACGGCCATCGGGATATGCCGCTCAGTGGCTAATACGTCCAGACTATTCGGCAGTTCGGTGGCCATTAATGAATGATAGCGCGCCACAGGAAAAGGCCGTGGCAAGCCATGAAACACCGGGTGTTCGTGCAGCGTTATTGCTGAAGTCTTGCCATGTACGGTCTCACCGGCGCGTCCGACCAGTCCGCCGTAATGTTCTACGATAGCTTGATGGCCCAAACAAATACCCAGCACCGGATAGACACCCGCAGCAAGGCGTAATAAGGCGGGCATGGAGCCCGCATCACCCGGTGCCCCGGGGCCTGGCGAAAGCACTAATAATACCGGGCCTGTTTCTTGCTGCATTTTGTTGAAAATAAATTCAGCCGGTACGGTGTTGCGATACAGTTTTAACTGGCAGCCCAACTGTGCAAATTCATCGACAAGGTTATAAGTAAAAGAGTCGATATTATCTAATAAATAAATCGTTGGCATGCGGCTTCCTAAGGTCGTCATGGCTGGCGTACTCATGCTTAGTACCCCGCCTGTTGAATAGCTTTAATCACGGCTTGTGCTTTATTGCGGGTTTCTTCCGCTTCTAGCACGGCAACAGAATCAAATACCACGCCGGCTCCGGCTTGAATATGTGCCATGCCCTGAGCAACATAGGCTGAGCGTATGACAATACAGCTATCAAAATCACCATTACCGGCTAAATACCCCACGGCACCGCCATAAGAGCCGCGCTTTTGGCCTTCAACTTGGCGAATTAATTCAGCGGCTTTCACTTTGGGTGCGCCTACTAAGGTGCCCATATTCATGCAGGCTTGATACGCGTGCAGGGCATCTAATTCTGGTTTTAAGGTACCGACCACACGTGAGACCAAGTGCATGACATAAGAGTACCGATCCACTTTTAATAGCTCTTTAACATAGCGACTGCCGGGTACCGCGATACGCGCCACATCATTACGGGCTAAGTCGACCAGCATTAAATGTTCGGCTTTTTCTTTTTCATCTTGGCGCAGTTCTAACTCAATACGGCTGTCTAAATCACGATCAATGCTGCCATCGGCGGCAAAGCCACGGCGACGCGTACCCGCAATAGGGTAGATCTCAACTTGCCGGTTGTCGGCAGCAAATTTTAAAGCCGATTCTGGCGAGGCACCAAATAAGCAAAATGCCGGATCTTGTAAAAAGAACATATAAGGGCTGGGGTTAAGCTGCTTTAATTTGGCATAGGCCGCTAACGGGTTGGGGCACGGCAGTGAAAAACATCGCGAAGGCACAATTTGAAAGACATCACCGGCAACAATATGCTCTTTTAAGTTTTCCACTTGGCTGGCAAAATCGTCATCGCTAATATCAACCGATACGCTGCTATCTGTGGCCGGTTTACCTGGTGCTAACGGAGGGGTTTGCGCCAGTTGCTGTTTTAATTGCTCTAGGCGTTTACCAATGGCAAAACAGTTGGCAGGGGCATCGGCGCCACAAAATACGTTGCCGACTAAGCGGCTTTGCTGGCGCTGATGATCAATCGCTAGGGCGGTTTCTGCCAAATAAAACACATAATCAGGGCATTGATTAGACTTGACCGGCACTTCGGGCAATTGCTCAATGTTTGCCACCATGTCATAACCAATCACGCCGCCTAAAAAGATGGCAAAAGGCTCATCACTTTGACCGCGTAAGCTTTGTTGCACTAAACGCAGCGCACTAAAAGGGTTAGCTTCAGTTAAACGACTGATTTCATCTAACAGCGGATCGGGGCGTTTAAATTCTGCTATAAGTTGTTCACCGCTTAATGTCACCTGCGCTAAATTGGCAAGCTGCTCGGCTAAATAGGGTAATAAGCCTAAGCCATTATTGCTTAATGCATCGATGGTGACCTGTTGCCCTTTACATTCTAAACGGAGCGCCGCATCAATTAACATTAAGCTGTTAACGCTATTTTTGCTGTCAATTTCAGCCGACTCTAGCAGTAATGAGCAACGGTCGGCCGAGCACAGTGACGCATAAGCGGCTAAAGCATCAGCCTGATAAGGCACAGGCAGTGCGATACTGGCGACTTCGCCTGGGGTATCGGTGATATGACTAAAAATCATCGGTATTATCCTTTACACAAACCAGCTATAAATTCAGGGTAAAAAAAAGCCCGTTTCTTTTTGAAACGGGCTTAGGTTATTAAAGCGAATACAACGCCTACACATGCCCGTTGGGAATGTGCCACCACCAGATGTTCAGGTTAGCGAAAGTCGTGAATTGCATTGGATTTAACCACCTCTAAAAAATCAGGCTACATCAAACCGCGAAATGCGCGGCGCGTCAAGAGCAAATTGTTATTTAAGGCGATTAAACCGTAAAGAAGGCTGAACGGCTGTGTTACAGGTCACTTATCCGCTGTTCAGCGAGCAAAAAATATTAATTAGCTTGGGTTTATCATCAGCCTAGAGCCTCTAATGAAAAAACGCTGAGCGCTTATTTGTTGGCTTGGGCTTTTAATTCCGTCAGTTGTTGCCATAAAGCTTCACTTTCTTCGGTGAGGTCGGCAAATAATCGCATGTCACCATTACGCTGTGCATGCATAGCTTGCTCGAGTTTGGCATCGTAACGTTTGCGTAATTTCTTTTCAGGATCGGGCTTTAACCATTTAAACATAATGCACTCATCAGTTGTTTGCTGTGCGCCTTTGTACGCAAGCAAGCTTGGCTTGGTTCTTTGTTTGTTGGGCTTTCTAAGCGATTATGCGACAATAGCGGTTGTTAAAAAGGAAACTGCATGAAAATTGACTTACACAGTCACACAACTCATTCCGATGGTCTGCTCAGTGTCAGTGAACTGCTGAGCCGGGCACTTAGCGTAAAGCTAGATGTGCTGGCCATTACTGATCACGATACCATTAGTGGCTTAACAGAAGCGCAGCAATGGCTAAAAGCCGAGCAAGCGCCGCTTAAGCTTATTGCCGGCGTCGAAATCTCTACTGCTTGGCAAGAATTTGAAATTCATGTGGTGGGCTTAAATATCAACGCCGATTGCCCGCAATTTCAAGCCCGCTTGGCGTTACAGCAGCAGCGCCGGTTTGAGCGCGCAGAAGAAATTGCTCGGCGTTTAGCGAAAGCCAACATTGCTGATGCGCTGCCTGCCGTGTTGGCTTTAACCAACGGCGGGGCCATCACGCGCACGCACTTTGCACGCTTTTTAGTGAATAGCGGCCACGCTAGCTCGATGAACACCGTATTTAAAAAATACTTGGCGCGCGGTAAAACCGGTTATGTGCCAAATAATTGGGTGGCGATGGCAGAAGCGATCCAGTGGATCCACGATGCGGGCGGCCAAGCCGTGTTGGCGCATCCGTTAAAATACAAATTAAACGGCAAATATTTAAAACGCCTGGTGCAAGACTTTGCGCTAGCCGGTGGTGATGCTTTAGAGATTATCTCGCCACAACAAACCTTAGTGCAGCGGCGTGAGCTGTGGGCATTGGGTCAACTTCACAATTTAACTGCTTCTGTCGGTTCAGATTTTCATCAGCCTACGGCTTGGAATGAGCTAGGAAAGCATCTATATTTACCGGATGATGTTACGCCAATTTGGGCGGATTGGGCACTTCAGCCCACAGCAACCGACACCGCTAATTTGCAAGGGCACGCACTATGAGTCAGTTTTTTCACATTCACCCCGATAATCCACAGCAACGTTTAATTAAACAAGCGGTGCAATTGATTCAAAAAGGCGGCATTGTTGTGTATCCCACCGACAGTGGTTACGCTCTGGGTTGTCATATGGGCGATAAAGCCGCGATGGATCGTATTTTACAAATTCGTCAAGTCAGTGGTGATCACAACTTTACCATGATGTGCCGTGATTTATCTGAGTTGTCGGTTTATGCCAAGGTTGAAAACAGCGCCTTTCGCTTGATCAAAAATAACACACCGGGGGCCTATACCTTTATCTTACGCGGTACTAAAGAAGTGCCACGTCGTTTGTTAAATGAAAAGAAAAAGACCATCGGTTTGCGTATTCCAGAGCATAAAATTGCTTTGGCGTTACTGGAAGAGCTTGGTGAGCCGATGCTGTCAACCAGCTTGATTTTACCGGGTAATGAATTTGCCGAAGCCGATCCTGATGATATGCGCCAACAATTAGAGCGCCAAGTCGATTTGATTTTACATGGTGGCGTGATTGGCGAAGATCCGACTACCGTAATTGATTTATCTGAAGAGAGCCCGGTTATCATCCGTGAAGGCCGTGGTGATGTGCGACCCTTTCAGTAATTGACTGAAAACATGAGCGAGCCCTTTAACAGCCTCACCATTCAGCAGGTTTTGCCGTTGGCTTATGTGCGCGGCGAAGCGGTGTTAGAGCGGCCAGAAGACCTCTATATTCCCCCTGATGCGCTAGAAGTGTTACTTGATGCGTTTGAGGGGCCTTTAGATTTTTTACTGTACCTGATCAGACGGCACAAATTTGATTTAGTGGCGTTGCCTGTGAATGAAATTACCCTGCAATATATGGAATATATCAACCTGATGCAGGAGTTAAACTTCGAATTGGCTGCCGATTACTTAGTCATGGCCGCCATGCTGGCAGAGATTAAATCGCGCTTATTGCTGCCGCGCAGTCAGGCCGCGGAGGAAGACGAACAAGATCCGCGTGCCGAATTAGTGCGTCGTTTGCAGGAATATGAAATTTTTAAACAAGCGGCCAGTGATTTAGATGCCTTACCCCGTGCTGAGCGAGATTTTTTCACGGCGAAAGCCAGTTTAGCTGATAACTTTAGCCCACTCCTGATTTTACCTGAAGTCGACTTTACTGAGTTACTGGCGGCGTTAAAAGACGTGGTAAAACGGTCGCAAGCACTGCAGCATCATCATATCAAACGCGAACACTTATCGACGCGCGAGCGGATGAGCCGTATTTTAGCGTTATTAAAGCAGCGGCAGGGTTTTGTGGCCTTTAGCGATTGCTTTGAACTGCAAGAAGGCCGCGAAGGCGTTGTGGTGAGCTTTTTAGCGATTTTAGAGCTGACCAAAGAGAAGTTAATCGAATTGACGCAGGTGGCGCCGCTTGCACAAATTCATGTCAAACTGACGATTAATGAGGCATAATGGCGCACAAACTAAATGACGTTCAATTACTGCAGTTACTCGAAGCCGCTATTTTTGCGGCAGATAAGCCGTTAAGTCGGGCAGAACTGCAAGCGACAGTCTTGGTCGATTTTGCCGTAAGTAGCCGAAAACTCTCACAAAGCCTAACGCAGTTACAACAAGATTACAGTGCGCGTGGCATTCAGTTAGTCGAAACAGCAAGTGGTTTTCGTTTTCATACTCGCCCAGAATTAAGTGATGCGCTAGCCCAATTATGGCCTGAGCGTTCACCACGATATTCGCGTGCGGTATTGGAAACCTTGGCCTTGATTGCTTATCGTCAACCGATCACCCGGGGTGAAATTGAAGAGATCCGCGGCGTGTCGGTCAGTACACAAATTATTCGCACCTTAACCGAGCGCGCCTGGGTTAAAGTGGTTGGGCAAAAGGAAGTGCCAGGTCGACCGGCGTTGTATGCCACAACGGCTACGTTTTTAGATTATTTTGGTTTAACACATTTAAATGAATTGCCGCCATTAGCTGAGTTTCAAGCTTTGCTAACGGATGAAACGGCAGAATCCTTATCCACCGTCGAGATGACAGGAGAGCTCCACTAATGAGTGAAAAGTTACAGAAAGTTTTAGCCCGTGCTGGTGTAGGTTCACGCCGCGAAATGGAAGATTGGATCAGCCGTGGTCGTGTTTCGGTTGATGGTAAACCCGCCACCTTAGGTGATCGCGTAGAGCCCACCCAAGCTATTCGTGTTGATGGCCACCCCGTGCAAATCGCCAGTGAAGAGCAGCAGATCTGCCGCGTATTGGCTTATCATAAACCAGAAGGTGAGATTTGTTCGCGTACCGATCCGGAAGGTCGGCCTACGGTGTTTTCACGTTTGCCAAATATCAAAGGCGCACGTTGGATTGCTATTGGTCGCTTAGACATTAATACCTCGGGTTTGTTGTTGTTCACCACCGACGGTGAGTTAGCTAACCGCTTAATGCATCCAAAATTTGAAGTTGAACGTGAATATGCCGTACGGGTATTTGGCGAGATCAATGATGCGATGATCCAACGTTTACGAACCGGCGTTGAGTTAGAAGATGGCAAAGCCAACTTCAAAAAAATCAAAGCGTTACCGGGTGAGGGCATTAACCGTTGGTTCCATGTGGTGTTAACCGAAGGCCGTAATCGTGAAGTACGCCGGATGTGGGAATCACAAGGTGCTGTGGTTAGCCGTTTGATCCGCGTTCGTTACGGCGATTTACTCCTACCTAAACATTTACCCGCTGGCGGTTATGCCGAATATCCACTGGATGAAGTAAATTACTTACGCAAACTAGTGCATATGCCTGCCGAAACGCAAACCTTGGTGAAAGCTGAAGACCGTACCGAGCGTCGTCGTCGTATGGCCAGCATGAAACGCGCAGTACGCAAGTTCCAAGCGGCAGAAAAGAAGCCATCAGCGGATAAAAAAGTCGCCACGGATAAGCGACCAGCATCGGATCGTAAATCGAGCAGAAAGCCGTCTTAATCAGCTAAAACACTCACTTAATGGCTGTTAAAGGCCATTAGTTGAGTGCTTATTCAGTTTATGTGGGCTGTTTGAAAGACAGTTGAACAACCCGCCGCTTTTATGCTGATGAGATTGACGACGACGGGCCTGCGGTTTTTCGCTTAGCTCAGCAGATAAACGCCGTGTCATAAGCAGTCAGTTATAGCATTGCACCTTAACTGCCAATACTGGATTAACGCACCTTACTTTTTCGGATCAGTTTATACAGCAGCTCTGGAGCAAAACGCCCCAGCATGCTGGCAAATTTCTCTTTAAAACCGCCAACCACCAAGTAACTTTTACCGCGACAAAGCCCCTTTACGGTAATTTTGGCAAATTCTTCCGCCGACATGCCTTGTGCTTGCGCATCATCCATCTTACCTAAGGCTTCGCCATTGCCTGTTAACGCATTCATCGAAACTGCGGTTTTTACAAAGCCCGGAAACACCACCGCAACACGGATCCCTTGTTCATAAAGCTCAGCGCGGGCACTGTTCGCCCATAAATGCAGTGCTGCTTTCGCCGCTGAATAGCTGCCACGAAACTGCGTACCGACTAAACCCGCCACGCTAGAGATAAACACCAGTTGGCCATGACCTTGCTTTAACATGACGGCTAAAACACGCCGGCTCAGTGCCACTTGCGCAAAGTAATCGATTTCCATAATTTTGCGATCGGTTGCTGCGCTGGTATCCATCACCAACGCTCGTTGGCTGATCCCTGCATTATTGATCAACCAATCTACCTGGCCATAATGTGCGACAATAGCGTCGAGTGCTCGTTGCTGCTGTGCTTCATCGCAAACATCCAATGGCACACACAGGTGTCGCTCGGGTGCAAGCAAGCTTTGCTGCACCCGTTGTAATTCAGCTTCACGCCGCGCACTAAGCACCACCTTAGCTCCGGCTTTTGCTAGCTCGTGCGCCAAGGCCTCACCAATACCACCAGAAGCCCCGGTGATCCACACAACTTTATCTTGCAGTGATACGCTCATCTATTTCGCCATTGTCGCTTACATGTACCTGATGTTAGGGCAAAGCGCTAGTGACTGTCAAAATAAGCTTTTACTAATAACCACAACTGGTCTGACCGCACTCCGAGACAGGTTCAACCGCACTAAGAGACCGGTATGACCTGCGAATAAGTTATTTTGTTGAAGGGCTAACGCGAAACTTGCGGCTGAAGTGCTTGGTCAATAATGAAATGGCTAAAGTGCCCACTATTGGAGCGATAAGCCAAGTTGCCAGTTGCCATTCACGGCTGAGTAGCTCCGAGAGTAGCTTACGACCACCGGCAGCGAAAAAAGCGGTATACAAAGCAATACCTGAACCGATCATTGAGCTGAAATGTTCGATAATCCATTGCCGGTTTGCAAGCTCAGCGCGAAAGGCATAGCGAACGATCCCAGTACTCGTAAAAACTCCGACCATCGCAAAAATCATAAATAGCCAAGTGCCAGTATTAAAACCATATCCGAGCATAAAAAGGCTGCCAAGCATTAAACTGACTACCGGTAATAGGTAGTGCCATGTGCGTAAAGGTTGCCGGTCGGCTTGAACTTTTAATACCACATAAGCATGACGAACCGTTACCCACGTTAAAACACTTAGCAACAGTAAAAAAGCTGAAAAATGCCGCCTTTCACTGACAAATTTTGCCAGTTTTTCTGCCGGTAATATTGCCCCTTTAAGGTACACCTGCGCCGGGTCGAATAACACCATGAGGCTCATGACAATGCCAGAACCGGCAATAAACACCATCATAAAGTAGTAATAACGCCCAGATAACTTGTGCAGTTTAGTGCCTTTGCCACAGATCACAGGGACCCAAAACAGTACTAAACAAAGTGCGCCTAAGAAAATATGACTGTACAGCAAAATAGTATGAATAAATGACATTGTGATGCTCCCTGTAATAATGTTTACGCAGTGTAGAGCGGATAAGCAATCAATACAGGTGCCAGAAGTCAGCACTTTAAAATATGACTTCTGGCCTATTGCAGTTAAAGCTAGAACAGACATAATAAGTTGATGAAATTACCTTTTCCTCTTGCAACCTTAGCCGGTGTTCTGACCTGGCTGTTGGTTTCTGGCATTACACTGCTTATTTTGCAGCGTTTACCCGGCCCACAACCTTGGCTACCCGTAGTGCTGTTATTACTGCTTTATGGCGGCTGTTTTATTTTTCTAACGCAAGAGTCGAGCTCGTCATTAGCCTTGAAGCAGCGTTATGGGCATTATTTATTGGCCGTGCAGTTAGCCAGTGCGTTCGGTTTATTGTGGGTGCTACCGACTGGGCATTTTGACTACTTAGCAATTTTAACCATTATTTGGGTGTCTTTACTGCCTCATATTATGTCGCAGTATAAAGCCATCTTATTAGCTGCTGTGGTGGTGGTGGTATGGTTTAGTCTGCAAGCGGTGCTTGAACAACGCAGTTTGTGGATCTCGGCCAGTTTGTTTGGCAGCTTTCATTTGTTTGCGATTGTGATGCAAAGCGCGATATTTGCTGAGCAACAGGCTAAGCTTAAGATTGCCAGTCAGCATCAACAATTACAGGCTGCCCAGCACTTATTGCTGGCGGCCTCAAGACAAGGCGAGCGTCACCGTATTGCCCGTGACTTACATGATTTGTTAGGTCATCACTTAACGGCACTGACGATACAATTAGAAGTGGCGCGTCATCACAGTGATGGTGAAGCACGCTTACAGGTTGAGAAAAGCTTACAACTGGCAAAGCTATTGTTATCAGATGTGCGTGAAGCCGTAAGCTCAATGCGTGATTATGCAGACTTAAGCCTAGCGCACCTATTAGAGCCGATCTTGGCCGATTTACCCGCGCACTTAAACATTGAGCTGGCGATCCCAGCTGATCTGACTCTACCCAATATCTCTCAAGCACAACATGTCATGATGCTGGTGCAAGAGGCGGTCAGTAATACCCTTAAACACACCAAGGCAACAACGCTTAGCCTTAGCGCAGAAATTATTCATGATAGTGACAAAGCAGAATTACTGCTGTGTATTACCGATAACGGCATGCTTGCTGATAATTGGCAGTTAGGCAATGGTTTAACGGGCATGCAAGAGCGCGTGGCGGAATGTCATGGGCAACTTATCCTGCAAAAAGTTAATGGAGCCTTACAGTTGCAAATTCGTTTACCGCAAGAGGTGATTAATGCTTAACGTGTTGCTGGTTGATGATCAACAGCTGATCCGTGATGGGATCCGCAGCTTGTTAGCCATTTCGGGTAAAGTAAACGTAGTGGGGGAAGCCAGTGATGGTCGGCCAGTGGTGTCGCTGTGTCAAACGTTAAAACCAGAGGTTATCTTACTTGATTTATCTATGCCGTTGATGGATGGCATCGCAACCTTGCAGTCCTTGCAACAAGCCGACATTTCCATCCCTGTATTGGTATTAACCACTTTTGATGAGCATGATTTGGTGCTACAAAGTATTCAAGCCGGCGCACGAGGGTTTTTACTAAAAGATGTGTCATTAGACACTTTAATTAGTGCAATTGAAAACTTAGCGGCCGGTGGCAGTTTTTTTCAGCCTAACATCACTGAGCGGCTACTTAGCCAAGTACGTAAACCTACGCCCACTGCTTTTACTAAACCCCTACCTTTAGAGCCATTAAGTGAAAAAGAGCTACAAATCTTACAGTTAATGGCGGCCGGATATAGCAATAAAGAGATAGCCAATGCACTTTGTAAATCTGAGGGAACGGTAAAAAATCAGTGCTCCACCATTCTTAGTAAACTCGGTGTTCGCGATCGCACCAGAGCGGTATTAATGGCTTTAGAACTCGGCTTGATCAGCCCATAAACACACCTAAATGCTACTCTAAGTGGCCCAATTTGTCTCAGAGTGTGGTCTAACCTGTCTCAGAGTGCGGTCAGACCAGTACCGGAGTGTGGTCTAACCTGTCCCAGAGTGCGGTTAGACCAGTACCGGAGTGTGGTCTAACCTGTCCCAGAGTGCGGTTAGACCAGAGACAGGTTAGCGTGATTTAGGAGGGGGAGTTGTTAAGCTTTGTAACCGTTGGGGTTGTTGCTTTGCCAATGCCAGGTGTCGCGCACCATATCTTGCAATGTTTTCTCAGTTTGCCAGTTCAGTAAGCGTTTAGCTTTGCTCGGTTCAGCGTAGCAAACGGCAATATCACCAGGTCTACGTGCTGCAATTTGAAAGGGTACAGGCACCTTATTCACATCGCTAAAGGCTTTAACCATATCTAACACGCTGTAACCCACGCCCGTGCCTAAGTTGATGGCTTCAATACCTTTAAAGCTTTGTAAGAACTCAAGCGCTTTTAGGTGGCCCTGCGCTAAATCGACCACATGGATGTAATCGCGCACACCGGTGCCATCGGCGGTTGGGTAGTCATCGCCAAACACACTTAGCTGCTGGCGTTTACCCACTGCTACTTGTGAGATAAATGGCATCAGATTATTCGGGATACCGTTAGGATCTTCGCCAATTTGCCCACTGCTATCCGCACCAACAGGGTTGAAATAGCGCAATACGGCAATTGACCAGTCGTCATCCGCGCGTTGTAAGTCTTCTAAAATATACTCGATCATCAATTTGCTTTGACCATACGGATTGGTCGCTGAGCGCGCTGAGGTTTCTTTGATCGGCACTTCTTTGGCATCGCCATACACGGTCGCCGACGAGCTAAAGACCAGTTTTTTCACATTAAAATGTTGCATAACCCGGCATAAGGTTACTGTGCCGGCAACATTGTTATCGTAATAATGCAGCGGCAGCTCAGTGGATTCACCTACGGCTTTTAAACCGGCAAAATGCACCACCGCAGAAATAGTGTATTGGCTAAAAACGGCGGTTAATGCGGCTTGATCGCGAATGTCACCATTGATACTAATCAGGCTTTTACCTGAAAGCTGTTCAACGCGTTTTAACGCTTCATCTGAGCTATTGCTAAAATTATCAAAGCTAATCACCTGATAACCCGCACGCAGTAAACACAATGCCGTGTGGCTGCCGATATAACCAGCACCACCCGTTAACAGAATATATGACGACATGCTGTCATTCCTTTGAGAGAAGTTGATCGAAAATTAAGGTAATACTTTCTTATACGGTTTCACTGTGGCTTGTTGATACACACCCGCAGCCCAATAAGGATCTGCCTTGGCCCAAGCTTCGGCGTCAGTTAAAGAGGGAAACTCAGCAATCACTAAAGAACCGGTAAAACCAGCAGCCCCCGGGTTGTCTGAATCGATAGCCGGCAGCGGGCCTGCCATTACTAAACGTCCTTCAGATTTTAACTGTTCTAAGCGTGCTAAATGGTCTGGACGGGCTGCTAACCGTTTTTCTAGACTATTTACCGCATCTTCTGCATAAATCATATATAACATGATAAAACTCGACTGTTAATTAACTGCCTGCACCTTAGCAGATTTGCTTTTTAAAACCAATTAGCAGTACGCGCTTTGCTGCTCGGACTAGGATTTGCTTCAACAGGCTGTTAGCATGCAACTGACTGTAAAAAACAACAACTATAACTACAACATTTATCCAGGAGTCACGCATCAATGAAACGTGAACAATTTAGCTCCAGCCTAGGTTTTATTCTGGCTGCAGCAGGCTCAGCTGTCGGTATTGGTAACCTCGTCGCTTTCCCAGTGATGGCCAGTAAAAACGGCGGCGCCGCCTTCCTCGTTATGTACGCTTTTTTCGTGTTCTTTATTTGTTTACCGGTGATGCTGGCCGAAATGAGTTTAGGCCGTCATACACGGCAAAACCCGCTTGGCGCTTACACCGAGATTGGCCAAAACCGCGCTTGGCGCACCGTAGGCTGGTTATCGGTGATCACGCCTTTTATGATTGGCGTGTTCTATTTGGTGATTACCGTCTGGATCGCCGGCTACTTGGGTAAAGCCGTTTTTGGGCAGCTAGACCAATTAGCCGATCCTGCAGGGTTTGGTAATTTTATTACCAGCAACGAGTTATTTGGTTATCTCGCCTTTGTTGTAGTATTAACCTTCTTAATTTTGCAAGGCGGGGTGAAAAAGGGCATTGAAAAAGCCACCACCGTGCTGATGCCAACACTGTTTGTTATGCTCATTGCGTTGGTGATTTACGTACTTACTTTAGAAAACGCTATGCTGGGTGTGAAATTCTTTCTGATCCCTGATTTTACCAAGTTAACCGGCGAAGTTCTCAATGGCGCACTGGCGCAAGCCTTTTTCTCGCTGTCTTTAGCCATGGGTATTTTGATTACGTACGGCTCATACATTCAAAAACATGACAATATCGTCTCAGCCGGTAAAACGGTAGCGGGTTTATCGTTAATGGTGGCCTGTTGTTCGGGTTTATTAATATTGCCGGCGGTGTTTTCGTTTAACCCTGAAATTGAAATTTCGGAACTGTCGACCTCCAGTATCGGCATGATCTTTATGTTTTTACCGAAAATCTTTTTAGCGCTACAGGCCGATATTGGTTATTTTGGCGCTTCTTTTGTTGCCGCGTTTTTCTTTTTATTAGTGTTTTTCGCTGCAATGACTTCACTGGTCTCGATTATTGAAGTGCCAGTGGCCAGTGTTATGGATGGCAAAGGGATCAGTCGTCGCAAAGCCTTGTATCTTTTAGGCAGTGTGATGGTGGCGTTAGCTATCGTTTCCGCTTTGTCGTTTGGTCGTGTTGATTGGCTGAGCAATATGCTAAGTTACGGCGGTGCCAATAAGTCATTCTTTGATCTGATTTACGATATGTTTTATGAAACCATCCTGCCATTAAACGGCTTATTGCTGTGTCTTTTTGTGATTTACCGCTGGAAAAAGCAGAATTTAGATGCTGAAATTAGTGATGGCAATCAACGGTTTGCAGGCTCATTTTTACAAAAATATGTGAATTTCTCACTGGGTACTTTTATTCCATTAATTTTAGCGATTATTTTTATCAACACTGTCTCTACCATTTATTTTGGTAAAAACTTGTTGTTTTAAGTAAGCGACAACCTTGGTGGCCAGTGTGATAACGCGCTGGCCATACTGCAACTTTGTTACTTCTTTAAACTTGCGGCTTAAACCTGTGTCGAAATTAAACTGGTGCGTTTACTGCCCAGCGTATCAGGGATTTTCCCTAACTGACATTCCGCTTTACTCACGGTTAATCCTTGCGCACTGCAGCGCTCTGTTAAGATCGGTAAAAACTTTTGCGCTTGCTGTAATGCTTGCGGTTGATCGGTATAAAACTGTAATTGCACATCGTCATCTTGCAACTTGGCCACGGCTAATAATTGGCCCTTATCGGCTAAGTCAAATTTCATGGTTAACTGCCAAAAGCGCTGTTTTTGTTCGCTGTCTTTTTGCTCGCGTTCTTTTTGTTCTAACAAAATTTGGCTAATTCGGCTTTCTTGTTGTTGCTGCAAGGCTAACGGGATCAGCCATTGCTGCAGATTTGCTGGCACTTCAGCGTTTTGTAGTTGTGCCAATTGCAAAGCACTACTGTGGCTGCCGAGTGCTCGTAGTAAGTTAGATGCTTGCGCCGGTTCAAGCTGCCCGATATTTTGGGCTAAACGCTGCGCGTTTGGCTCTCGCAATGATCCCGAGGGTTGCTTTAACAAGTGCCCTAATAATAATTGAATGGCCACAGCCAAGGTGCCGGCCGAGGTGGTCATGTTAGGTTGACTTTGTAAAGGTTGAAAGTTTAACGCTGCTTGCAGTTGTTCTTGTACTTGAGGCGGTGTTAATACCTTAGAGCCATCCGGCTGAGCTTGGCGTAGTAGGTTCAACACTTGCTGAACCTCGGCAGGTAAGTCTGGCAGGCTGCTTAAGGTGGCTGGCGCACTTTGTAATAAAGGTAATAATTGCCGCCAGTGTGTATTGCTGACATCGGTTGGCTGTAACTTTGTTACGGTGGGGGCTGCAGGGGCAGGCTGCGCACCCA
Source organism: Alishewanella sp. HL-SH05 (assembly GCF_052655985.1). The sequence continues at coordinate 2,746,218 of NZ_CP199753.1, read as the reverse complement.
ACGGCAGAGGTTTGGCAAACTGCTGACTGGCGAGCTGAATTTTGTGTTCACTGACAAGCGGCTGCACGCTTAATTGCCAAGAGGAAGCAGCGTTGTTAGCCGTATTAGCCCCTGCCGTTGCTTGGAGCTGTTGCTGCGCTAAATTAGCATTAACGGTTTTATTGTTATTAGCGGGTGGCAATAATATCAGCGATAAATGTTTGGCAATACTGTTACTTGTGGCTGAACGGGCGTTTAACGGCTGCGCAAGCGGCTCGCCCGCTAACTGGGTGATGGTTTCACCGCGCAACACGCTTTGTTGCAAGGCGGCTAATTGTTTGGGATTTTGCAGTAATTGTGCTTGTTTCGCTGTTAGCTGAATGTTCTCTGGTAAGCCGCTTAATACCTTGATATGAATTTCTATTGTGCCGGGTTTGGTTTCTTTAAAACTTAACTGTAAGGGCAAATCGCTTGGAATGGCAGAGAGTTGTTTGGCTGCCAGCGTCAGTGGCAATTGCAGCAAGCCTTGCGCTGTTTGCACAATAAATTGCGCGCTTTGGCCTGTTAACTGTAATTTAGCAAAATAGGGTTGCCCGGCTTGCAGTTTCGGCGTGCTTTCGCTGTTTTGGCCAAACTGGCTGAGGATCTTATCAACAATCGCGGTTTTCATCGGTTCCTCTTGTAACGGGGTGTTGGGCATTACGCCGGCGGAGCTCCTCGCGCTGGGCTGGCTTAATTGCGTTTGAGCTGTTGCCGTTGCTGCCGAGTGTGTTGCCGAACTTTTTTGTGATGCATCATCAGGTTTGTTATGGGTTTGCGTGCTGCCCAAGGTTAATTGGCTACCATCAGACAAGCTAAGTTGCAGTGGCCGGTTCAGTGCACTGCCTGGCAGTTGAAATTGGCCTAAGTCTTTTAACGGTTGTATGAGTAACACCCAACTCGCTCGCTCAGTGGCATGGTTGGGGGTGGCTTGAGTAACCAAAGGTTGTAGCAACAGCTTTAACTGCTGGCGCTCAGGTGGGGTAAGGTTGAGTACTTGGTTATTCAGTTGCAGCAACGGGCTTGCCGTTTGTAATTGTTGAAACACCGAAATCTGCACGGCAGGTTGCTGCAAAGCGAGCTGTAGCTGGGGGCTTAGCGTTTGAAATACCGCTGCGTTTTGCAGGTTAGCCATCGGCGCTCTCTGGCTTGGCATATTGGCTGTTAGTGTGTTAGCCGCTTGGTTGTTGTTATTTGTCGAAAGGTTAGTGCTACTGCTGTTTTGCAAAGCGCTTTGCGCCGATGAAGCGGCACTGACACTGGGTAACTTGACCAATTGTAATGTGGCTAATTGCGCGGCGAGGGGCGGGGTAACCGCTTGGCCAGCCAAATGATTAAGCGGTTTGCCACTGGCTAATTGTGCACTCACTTGGTTTAGCTGCTCAGGTTGCAGTAACAAAGTGGTTTGTGCGGCCGTTAATTGTTGTGCTTGCGGGTTACCTTGCCACTGCATCACGCGTACGTTCAAGTTGTCGGGCGTTGTCGCATTAAAACTCAGTTGCAGCGGCACATTCAGCGGTAACGGTGGTAGGGCAGATAAAGCAAGCCGTTGTAAGCCTTGTTGGCTTTGCAGTAATAATTGCTGCGTCACATTGGGGATGTTATTGGTATGGCTTGAGACCACCATTGCCGGATACGGCACGGCGCTGCCAAGTTTAATCACACCACTGTTCACTGTCGTTTGTGGGTTTAAGCTGGTGTTTGTGGTTAGCTGGCCAAAATTAAAGGGTAACATCACGCTCTCAAGGTTCTGTTGGTTAAAGCCGCTTTTGTTAACAGTGATTATTGAACTGTAAGCGGCACTTGCCGACAAGTTGTGCAAATAGCTGATTTGAATCAAGCTTACGAAGCGGTTCTGATTCGTATTCTGGCGGCATTATGCTACTATGCGCGCAATTTTGTTGGTCGTCGATAGTTAGAGGACTGTGAATATAGCACAACCCACCTTTGCTGTTACTGCCCCCATTTTGCTCGATGCTGCTGATTTAAGCTGCGTAAAGCAAGATCGCGTGCTGTTTGAGCAGCTGTCGTTACACTTAAAACCGGGCGAACTTTTGCAGATCAAAGGCAAAAATGGCGCCGGTAAAAGCTCATTGCTGCGAATTCTAGCTGGCTTGGCGCAACCCGATGAAGGCCAATTGCAGTATTTAGCTCAACCCTTACCTGCCGCGTTAAGCGATTACGCCGCCAACTTATGTTTTATCGGCCATCAAAGCGGTATTCATGAGCAATTAACGGCGATTGAAAATTTACAATTTTGGCAAGCGGCTAGCGATCTGCATATTCAAGACGAATTTATGTTACTGGCAGAATTAGGTTTAGCCGGTTTAGAAGATATTCCTTGTCGCATGTTGTCGGCCGGCCAACAGCGGCGGGTATCCTTAGCCCGGCTTTGGGCTACCTCTGCGCAAATTTGGATCCTCGACGAACCTTTTACGGCATTAGATCAATCCGCGATTGTCAGTTTACAGCAACACTTTATCGCGCATTTAAAGCGCGGCGGCGCGATAATTTTAACGACCCACCAACCACTCAGTATTGAATATCATGCCTTGCGCGCGTTAGAGATCCATTATCGATGGTAAAATTTAGCATTTTTTTACAGCGCGAATTACGTTTACTGGCTCGGCAAAAAGCGGATTGGCTGAATCCTGTGTTGTTTTTTATTATCGTGCTAACCCTGTTTCCATTAGGGGTTGGCCCAGAGCCGAATATGCTGCGTATAATGGCACCAGGTATAGTTTGGATTGCCGCGCTATTAAGCGTGTTATTAGCGGCCGAGCGACTGTTTAAAGACGACTATCGCAATGGGGTGATAGAGCAATTAGTGGCGGCGCAGCAGGCATTAATGCCGTTTGTGCTGGCGAAAATTACCGCGAATTGGTTAAGTACCGGTTTGCCGTTATTGCTGTTATCACCGCTAGTGGCTTTGCTGCTGAATATGCAAGGGGCCGCCCTAGAAGCGATGGCGCTAACGTTATTACTGGGTACTCCAGTGCTGAGCTTACTCAGCGTGTTAGGGGCGGGTATTACGGTCTCTGCGGATAAAGGTGGGATCTTACTGGCATTGGTTATTCTGCCTTTATATATTCCGCTATTAATTTTTGCGAGTGCCGCCATTGAAGCGGCCAGCATTGGTTTAGGTTTTACTGGGCAGATTGCCATTTTATTGGCAATGTTTTTGTTCTCGCTGGCGTTGGTGCCTATGGCCGTGTGCAGCGCTTTAAAGATAAATGTGAGCTGATATGTTTAAGTGGTTAGATCCGTTAGCAAAACCAGAAACGCTATATCATTTTTGTGGCAAGTTAACGCCGTGGTTAATGAGTAGTGCTTTGTTTACTTTGTTGTTGGGTAATATTTGGGGCTTAGGCTTTACCCCCACTGATTATCAGCAAGGAGACAGTTACCGCATTATTCATATTCATGTGCCGTCGGCCATTATGTCGATGGGCGCTTATATGGCGATGGCCATCGCAGCCTTTACTGCCTTGGTGTGGCAAATTAAAACGGCGCAGTGGGCAGTATTAGCCATCGCGCCGATTGGTGCGGTTTATACGGCCATTGCCTTGCTAACCGGTATGGCCTGGGGTAAACCCATGTGGGGTGCGTGGTGGGTGTGGGATGCACGCTTAACGTCTGAGCTCATCCTCTTATTTTTATATTTTGGCGTGATGGCGTTACATGGGGCTTTTTCTGAGCGGCAAACCGGCGCTAAAGTGGCCAGTTTATTGGCGGTTGTTGGTGTGATTAACTTACCCATCATCCATTTCTCGGTAGAGTGGTGGAACACCCTGCATCAAGGTGCGACCATCACTAAGTTTGCTAAACCGTCCATCGATCCCAGCATGCTCTGGCCTTTGTTAATCAGTTTATTGGCGTTTAGTTTGTTATTAGCGGCGTTAACCTGCGTGCGTTTACGTACAGCGATCCTCGAAAATGAGCAGCATCGGCCTTGGGTTAAACAGTTAGTTAGCAAAGCATAAGCGAGGAGATAGCATGTTATTGAGCAGTTTATTGAACACGTTTTGGCAACTGAGTAGCGAATTGCCGGTGCAACTTTTTGGTGTTTTTCCGTTCTACTTTGCTAGTTTCAGTGATTTTTTAGCGATGGCCAGTAACGGCATTAGTTACAGTTTTTTTGTTTGGTTATCTTTCGGCTTAACGTATTTGTTGTTGATGGGCTTGCTGTGGTGGAGTTATTTCCAGCAACGTCAATTTAAGCAGCACCTCGCCGCAAAAATGGCCAGAGAGCAACGAATCAAGCAGTATCAGGAGCAGCAAAGCTAATGCAACCAAGACGAAAGAAACGCCTGTTATCCATGTTGTTGGTAATCAGTTTGATTGCTGGTGCCGTGGGGGCGATGCTATTTGCCTTACAGCAAAACATTAACTTGTTCTATACCCCAGGTCAGCTTATTCAGGGCCTTGGTGAAGGGAAAATTAAACCCGATGTTGGCCAACGGCTGCGTTTAGGTGGCATGGTGGTGCCCGGCACAGTGCAACGTGACGCTGAAAGTTTAAAAGTGCGTTTTGATTTAACCGACGATTCAGGTGAAATCGCCACGGTTGAGTTTGAAGGCATTTTGCCGGACTTATTTCGTGAAGGCCAAGGTATCGTTGCGCAAGGTGAGTTGCGCAGTGCCACTGTGTTAGCCGCTACCGAAGTGCTAGCCAAACACGATGAAGAATATATGCCTCCAGAGGTGGCCGAAGCGCTAAAAGGCATTCGCCATGTGCCTCCCAGCCAACAGCCCGCGGCTAGCAACGCGAATTACGGAGGCTAATCGATGATTGCAGAATACGGTCAGCTGGCGCTGACCTTTGCCTTTGCGCTGTCATTATTATTGGCTTTAGTGCCTTTAGCGGGCAGCTTTACCGCCAATGAACGTGCCTTATTATTAGCCAAACCCTTATCAGTGGGTATGTTTGTATTTACTTTACTAGCGTTTATGGCGCTAGCCTGGTCTTTTTATCACGATGATTTTACCGTAATTAATGTGGCCACCAACTCCAGTTCTATTTTACCGTGGTACTACAAACTCACCGCAGTATGGGGCTCACACGAAGGCTCGATGTTGTTATGGGTTATGATGTTAGCCGGCTGGACTGCCTTAGTGGCGCAATATTCCAAAGCATTGCCCTTACTAATGCAAGGGCGAATTTTAGGCATTATGGGGCTGATTAACATCGGTTTTATTGCTTTTTCTTTATTTATGTCAAATCCGTTTGAACGCAGCTTACCGTTTTACCCCGTGCAAGGCAGTGACTTAAACCCATTACTGCAAGACTTCGGCATGATTATCCATCCGCCGTTGTTGTATCTGGGTTATGTCGGTTTTGCGGTGTCGTTTGCCTTTGCGATAGCCGCTTTAATTGGCGGTAAATTTGACAGTACTTGGGCGCGCTGGGCCAGACCTTGGACTTTAGCGGCCTGGATGTTCCTGACCTTGGGCATTATGCTGGGTAGTTGGTGGGCCTATAACGAGCTAGGTTGGGGCGGCTGGTGGTTTTGGGATCCGGTAGAAAATGCGTCGTTAATGCCTTGGTTGGTGGGTACGGCTTTAATCCATAGCTTAGCGGTCACCGAGAAGCGCGGCACCTTTAAATCCTGGACGGTATTATTGGCGCTCGGTGCCTTTTCTCTGAGTTTATTAGGTGCCTTTTTAGTGCGCTCTGGTGTGTTGGTATCGGTTCACTCGTTTGCATCGGATCCTGATCGCGGTATTTTCTTATTGATTTTCCTGCTAATCGTTATCGGTGGCTCATTGTTACTTTACGCCAGCCGCATGAACTCGGTGCGCAGTCAGGCGCGTTATCAGCTTTTTTCGCGCGAAGTGATGCTGTGGAGCAACAACGTGTTCTTACTAACCGCTACCTTAGTAGTATTGTTAGGTACCTTATTTCCATTGGTACACAAAGAGTTAGGCTTAGGCTCTATTTCGATAGGTGAGCCGTTCTTTAATCAGATGTTTTATTACCTGACCATCCCTTTTGCCCTGTTACTAGGCTTAGGGCCTTGGGTACGCTGGAAGCAACAAAAAGCCGCGCCACTGCTCAAGCCCATGTCGTTACTGGCCATCGCTACGCTGATTGTCGCTTTGGGTACCTTAAGTTTACTGCAAAGTGTCGTCGCAAACTTGGCGTTGTTAGGCTTATTGTTAGGTGCTTGGGTAGGCTTATCGGCGCTTAGCGAAATTTATCAGCGATTAGATCAGTTCGGTTCAGTAAAAGCCGGTTTAAGTAAATTGCAGGCGTCGCATTATGGTATGACGATGGCGCATATCGGTTTTGCCGTGCTGGTAATTGGTGTGGCGATGACCAAAACCTACAGTGTCGAACGTGATGTGCGCATGGCCATCGGTGATAAGGTGGTGTTAGCCGATTATGAATTTGAGCTACAAGACGTTTATAAACTAAACGGCCCTAATTACGGTGGGGAAGCGGCAGAAATCGACGTAAGAAGAATAGACGGCAGCTATGTTACCCATCTGCATGCTGAAAAGCGCGAATACAATATTCAACGGATGATGATGACCGAAGCCGCGGTGCATGCGCGCTTAAGCCGTGATCTGTATGTGTCATTAGGTGAAGCCTTACCGGGCGATGCGTGGGCTATCCGTGTGTATGTAAAACCTTTTGTCAGATGGATTTGGCTAGGCGGCTTGTTAATGTCGTTAGGTGCGTTAATCGCTTTGCTTGATAAGCGCTATCGTCGACAAGTGCCAGTGCGGGAGACGGCGGATGCGTAAGGCGTTATTTTATATTCCTTTAGCGTTATTTTTAGGCTTGTCGCTGTTTTTACTCAGTGGATTGTTTTCTGATCCGCGTGAGCGTGACTCGGCTATTATCGACCGGCCGCTGCCGAGTTTCTCGTTACCTGATTTACAGGATCCGAATAAAACTTGGACACCGGACGCACTAAAAGGCGAAACTTTTTTACTGAATGTGTGGGGAGTTTGGTGCCCAACCTGTAATGCCGAGCTCAGTTACATGACGCAGCTGCGCAATGAGCAGGGCATTCGGATCATCGGCCTTTACTACGTGTTACCTGAAGATCCGATGTTTGGCCAAGTCTTCGATTTGCCAACCTTACAGCAAGAGGTTGCCACTAAGCTGCAACAAAATGGCGATCCCTACCAATTTAACATTCTTGATCAACAGCGGCGTTTATCGCTGGATCTTGGGGTCAGTGGCGCGCCTGAGCACTTTATCGTGGATGCCAACGGCATTGTAAGGGCGCATCATATTGGTGATATTAATCCGCAAGTTTGGCGCAGCAAACTCGCGCCGATTTACCAGCAATGGGCGGCCAAACCATGAAGCCATTTTTTACCTTTCTTTGCAGCATCCTTCTGACCTTAGGCTTAAGCAGTGCTGCCAGTGCAGCAGAGAGCCAAGAGTTATTGTCTTTTGAAAGTGAGCAGCAACGGCAACTTTATTTAAAGCTGACGGCTGAACTGCGTTGTCCGCAATGCCAAAATCAAAATATCGCCGACTCGAATGCCGTGGTGGCCGTAGATATGCGTGATAAAACCTACGAGTTGGTGCAACAAGGCTTAAGCCGGCAGCAAGTGTTAGATTTTATGATCGATCGTTACGGTGACTTTGTGCACTATCAGCCGCCGGTCAATCGCTACACCATTTGGTTGTGGCTAGCCCCGGTGCTGGTGTTGTTATCATTGTTGCTGTTTCAACTTAAACGCCAAGCTGGTCAGACCGCACTCCGGTACAGGTCAGAGCAGTTGTCAGATAACGCTGCTACCGACTCTGCCGAAAAAGCAAAGTTAAACCAGCAGCTTGAGCAAATTATCGACAGTTATCGGAGTAAAAAATCATGATGTGGCAACTTGCCGCCGGTGCACTCGCCATGTTGGTGTTAAGTACCCTTTTTATTATTTGGCCGCGCAAAGCCGATGCAAAGAATAATCAAACTCCGGCGCAACTATTTGAAGAGCGCCTGCAATTATTGGCGTTAGCACGCGATGCCGGTGAATTGGCTGAGCAAGATTTTGATACCGCCGCCAATGAGTTAAAGCAGCAGTTTTTAGAACAAGAACAGCAAGCCATTCGTTATAAGCAACCCAAACAGCAGCGAGTATTACACCTCAGTTTAGTACTGGTGACGGCGTTAATTGTGGCGGTGGTGTATAGTCAAAATGGCCATTACCGGCAATTATCCGATTGGGAGCATGCCCAGCAAAACTTAGCCAGCTATGGTCAACGCGCATTACTAGGCGAGGGTGAGCCCTTAAACGAGCAAGATATGCAGCTGTTTTCTTTGGCACTACGCACCAAACTGGCCAACGAAGGTGATGATGCGGTAGCTTGGATGTTATTAGGTCGGGTTTGGATGACCTTGGGGATGCTAGAAGAAGCGATTGAGTCTTTTGAGCGCGCTTTAAAGCTAATGCCAGAGCGCACCCCGTTGTTAATTAGCTACAGCCAAGCCTTGATTATGCTGGGCGGTGATATGAACTTAGCCAAAGCCGGCCAAAGTGTTGCGCGAGTGTTAATGCAAGAGCCTGAAAATATTGATGCGATTTCATTAATGGCGTTAATTGCTTATGAGCGTGGCGATAATGCCGAAGCGATAGCCGCTTGGCAATTATTGGCATCGCGCTTAGCACCTGATGATCCACGTTTAGAGGTAGTGAATGCACGTTTAGCCGAATTAAATGCCCCTGCAACGGTCGGCACTGCCGAGCAAAACGCAGCCTTTGTTCGTGAAGTAAAGGTTCAGGTTAGTGTTGGCGCAGAGTTAGCCGCCGCTCATCCTGGTGCTTCATTGTTCGTGTTTGCTCGTGCGGCAGAAGGCCCGGCTATTCCATTAGCTGCGAAGCGTTTGCCATTAGTTGCCGGTGTAACCGAGATCAGCTTATCGGCAGCCGATGCGATGCAAGCAGGCTGGAATATCGAGCAAACTAATCTTATTCAAATTGTTGCCCGTATGGCTGTTTCAGGAACAGTTGAGCGCTCTGCGCAAGATGTAGAAGTGGTGTCAGCGGTGCTAAGTTTTGAGCAACCGGTAGTATCCGTACAATTAACTTTGGAACAGTAATATGTCTTTATTCTTTTTTCGAGCCCTAATGATAGGCGGTGTGCTCAGCTTAACGGCCTGTGCTAGCGCACCAAGCGAGCAGCAAGCTGCAACAGCGAATAACACTCAGCCCGCCTATGTTGATGTACGAGATCCCCTAGAGCGTATTAACCGCCCGCTTTGGGATTTTAATTACGATGTGTTAGACGCCTATTTACTTAGACCGCTAACCGTAGGCTACATCACGGTAGTGCCAAAACCGGCACGTAAAGGGTTAAGTAATGTAGTCAATAACTTAGGTGAGCCAGCTAGCTTCGTCAACAGCGTATTGCAAGCCAAACCGAAGAAAGCAGCCGTAAGCGTTGGCCGTTTTGTGTTAAACAGCACCACCGGTTTTTTTGGCTTATTTGATGTAGCAACCAGTATTGGTTTGACCAATGCTGAAGAAGATTTCAGCCAAACCATGGCGGTATGGGGGATTGGCGATGGTCCGTTTTTAATGATCCCTGCGCGTGGGCCTACCACGGTAAGAGATACTGCTGGCTCATTGGTTGATAATTTGTACTTCCCTTTAAGCTTATTAAATACGCCGTTAACCATTTCACGTGCCGTAATTGGTGCATTAGACGGTCGCGAGCAGTTAATGCAAGTCGAAAATATGTTAAACGACTCACTGGATCCCTACTCGTTTGTAAAAGAAAGTTATTATCAGCGTCAGATCTTTAAAATTTACGATGGTAATCCACCACAGCCTGAAGAAACGCTAGACGATGATATGTTAGATTTTCTTGAAGAAATCGAATAATACGCCAAAGCACTGAGGTCATACCACACTCCGGTACAGGTCACACCTCTGACCGCACTCCGGTACAGGTCACACCTCTGACCGCACTCCGGTACTGGTTTGTCCAGTTATGGGTGCAAAAGGCCTAATGACGGCGTGCGAAATGAAAAGGAAAGCGACATGATTAAAGTATTAAGTGTGTTTGGCACACGCCCTGAAGCCATCAAAATGGCACCATTGGTCAATCAATTAAAACAAGATGCGGCCTTTGATAGCCGCGTTTGTGTTACCGGACAGCACCGTGAAATGCTGGATCAGGTACTACAGCTATTCAGTATCGAACCTGAATACGACTTAGCCATCATGAAAGCCGGGCAGGATCTCTATGACGTTACTACCAGTATTTTGCTTAACATCAAACCGGTACTGCGCGAGTTTCAACCCGATATCGTGTTAGTACACGGTGATACCAGCACTACTTTTGCTGCGGCCTTAGCCTGCTATTATGAAAAAATTGCGGTAGGTCATGTCGAAGCCGGCCTTCGTACCGGCAATATTTATAGCCCTTGGCCTGAAGAAGCCAATCGTAAGTTAACGGGCGCTTTAACCCGCTTGCACTTTGCGCCGACGCAAACCTCTGCGGATAACTTATTAGCGGAAAACCTGGCTGCCGCTAACATCGTTATTACGGGGAATACGGTGATTGACGCGCTACTGCAAGTTGTCGACAAAATTGATAAAAGCCCAGAATTAAGCGCCAGTTTTGCTGAGCAGTTTCCTTTTGTAAAAGACGATCGCCGAATGATATTGGTAACAGGCCATCGCCGTGAAAGTTTTGGCGGTGGTTTTGAGCAAATTTGTGCTGCGCTAGCGGATATTGCTAAGCAATACCCGGATTGCGATATTGTCTACCCAGTACATTTAAACCCCAATGTGCGCGAGCCGGTTTATCGTTTACTGAGTGATGTATCGAACGTGCATTTAATTGCGCCACAAGATTATCTGCCATTTGTGTATCTGATGAGCAGAAGTTACTTAGTACTGACTGATTCCGGTGGTATTCAAGAAGAAGCGCCGTCACTTGGCAAACCGGTTTTAGTGATGCGTGACACGACCGAGCGGCCAGAGGCGGTTGATGCGGGTACGGTGAAATTAGTAGGTACAGATAGAGCGAAAATTGTGGCTGAAGTCACTCGCTTACTCAGTGACAAACCTTACTACGACAGCATGAGCTTCGCCCATAACCCTTATGGTGATGGCAAAGCCTGTGCACGGATTATCGCCACCCTAAAAACCTTCCGCTAGATATTCCTCAGACCACACTCAGACACCACTCTGACCTCCGACCACACTCCGGTACTGGTTGGAGCTCTTACCGGTGTCTGAGTGCGGTCGGACCAGTTGTTGGAAATAAGATATTCCAAAACAAGATAATTCGGTTTTGATTTGTTCTGGTAAGCTATAAACACTTACTTAGACGCAGGCGGAGTTATCATGGCAGCAAGTAGCCAAAGCCATTTAAAAGCCCTCGAAAACGAATCGATTCAAATTTTCCGTGAAGTGGTAGCCGAGTTTGATAATCCGGTGATGCTTTATTCGGTAGGTAAAGACTCGTCGGTGTTATTGCATCTGGCACGTAAAGCGTTTTACCCCGGCAAAATCCCTTTTCCACTGTTACATGTGGATACCACGTGGAAATTTAAAGAGATGATTGCGTTTCGTGATCAAATTGCTGTCGATCTGGGCTTAAATTTATTGGTACATCAAAACCCAGACGGCTTGGCCATGAATATCAGCCCTTTTGAGCATGGCAGCAGCAAGCATACCGATATCATGAAAACCCAAGGTTTAAAGCAAGCCTTAGATAAATACAAATTTGATGCTGCCTTTGGTGGTGCAAGGCGTGATGAAGAAAAATCTCGTGCGAAAGAACGTGTTTACTCGTTTCGCGACAAGCATCATCGCTGGGACCCTAAAAATCAGCGGCCAGAGCTGTGGAATATTTTTAATGGCCGAGTCGATAAAGGCGAAAGCATTCGCGTCTTCCCATTATCAAACTGGACCGAGCTAGATATTTGGCAATACATCTATCTTGAGAATATCCAAATCCCAGATTTGTATTTCTCTAAACCGCGCCCTGTGGTGGAACGCGATGGCACCCTAATTATGGTTGATGATGAGCGCATGCCATTACAACCCGGCGAAACACCTAGCATGAAAAGTGTACGGTTTCGCACCTTGGGCTGTTATCCGTTAACGGGTGCTGTTGAATCCTCAGCGGCAACCTTACCTGAAATCATTCAAGAAATGTTGTTAACCAAAACCTCAGAGCGGCAAGGTCGGGTGATTGACCACGACAGCACCGGTTCGATGGAAAAGAAAAAAATGGAAGGGTACTTCTAATGAGCCATATCTCAGAATTGATAGAGCAGGATATTCTGGCCTACTTAAAGCAGCACGAAAACAAGCAATTACTGCGCTTTATTACGTGTGGCAGTGTGGATGATGGTAAAAGTACCCTGATTGGCCGCTTGTTGCATGACAGCAAAATGATCTTTGAAGATCAGCTTGCGGCTATTACTGAAGACAGCAAAAAAGTGGGTACTCAAGGTGAGCGTGTCGATTTAGCCTTACTGGTCGATGGATTACAATCTGAACGGGAGCAGGGCATTACCATTGATGTAGCTTACCGTTATTTCTCAACCGAGAAACGGAAATTTATCATTGCCGATACGCCAGGCCACGAGCAATACACGCGTAATATGGCCACTGGTGCGTCGACCTGTGATTTAGCGATAATCCTGGTGGATGCGCGTAAAGGTGTGCAAACCCAAACGCGGCGACACAGCTACATATGTTCTTTGCTGGGTATCAAGCACGTGATTGTCGCGATTAATAAAATGGACTTAGTCGATTACTCTCAAGCCCGTTACAAGGCCATTCAAGAAGAGTATCTGGCTTTGGCAGGGGCTTTGGACATTCCTGATATCCGCTTCGTGCCTATTTCGGCCTTAGAGGGCGATAATGTGGTGCATCCCAGTGAAAAACTGAGCTGGTTTCGTGGCTCAACCTTGATGCAGTATCTTGAAAACATTGAATTAACGCTTGCTGAAAATGACGATTTCCGATTCCCTGTGCAGTTAGTCAGCCGCCCTAATGCTGATTTCCGTGGTTTTCAAGGCACGATTGCTTCAGGCAGTATTGCTGTAGGCGATACCGTGCGGGTTTTACCGGCGGGTACTGTGTCTACCATCAAAAGCATCGTGACCTTTGATGGTGACTTGCAAAGTGCCAACGCAGGGCAAGCCGTAACGCTTACTTTGAATGATGAAATTGATGTTAGCCGCGGCAGTATGTTGGTAAAAAAAGACGCGCTGCCGCATGTCTCATCGCGGATGCGAGCCAAGTTAATTTGGTTGCATGACACGCCACTAAAAACCGACAGGCAGTATTACTTTAAATTCAGCTGTAAAACCACGACAGGTGAGATCAGTAAACTGCATCATCGCATCGATGTGAATACCTTGGCAGAGAAATCAGCTGAAGTGTTAGCGATGAATGAAATTGGCTTGGTTGATGTTAATTTAACTGAAACTATGGCGTTTGATGTCTATCGTAAAAACAAGCTTACCGGCGCTTTTATTATTATTGACCGTTTCACAAATTTAACGGTAGGAGCGGGTATGATTGATGCGCCCCTAGTTGCGACTGTTGCTGAAGAGGAAGAAATTAAAGGCCTCAGCGATTTTGAATATGAATTGATTATGCTTGTACGCAAACATTTTCCCCATTTAATGTCTCGGCAGTAATAAATGAACCTTGAAGCGAATGTGCTGATAGGGTTGTTGGTGATGTTGCTGATGGCGTTATTACGCTTTCAGCAGCATGCAGCCGCAGTATTTGGTGCCATGTTACTTGGCTTGTTAGCTTTGGGTTTTATTGAGACGGCCGATGTATTAAAAAATGCGGCCAACTCGGGTTTAGCCACGTTAGTGTTGCTGGTTTTAATTTCTTACTCGTTAGAGAAAACCAGTATCTTACGACGTATATCGCGCTTTCTATTTACCCGCTCTGTGTCGGGTTCGGTGTTTCGCACCGTCAGTTTTGCCGCTTTAGCCTCCTCAGTATTAAATAATACCGCCGTTGTGGCAGCGATGCTTAACACCGTGCGTAGCAATAAAACGGTGTCGCCAGCAAAGTTGTTGATCCCGCTTTCTTATGCCGCGATCTTCGGCGGAACTTTAACCTTAATAGGTACTTCGACCAACTTAATCGTGCATTCAATGTTAACTGAAAAAGGCCATCCGGGTTTTGGTTTTTTTGACTTTACCCTAATAGGTTTAGGCGTCACGCTAGCCTGCGGTGGGGTCGTTATTTTTATGAGTCGATTTTTACCGAATGACACCATTGCAGCTGAAAACCATAGCGCTTACCTGTTAGAAGCTGAATTGATGGCCGACTCGCCATTGGTAGGGCTTACGGTGGAAGAAGCCGGTTTGCGCCATCTTGATGCGTTATTTTTAACTGAAATCGTTAGAGGTAAGCAATTAATCCGGCCCGTAGCGCGTTATGACGTATTGTGTGCCGGCGATAAATTACTCTTTAGTGGCAACGTACATAAAGTCAACGTGCTTAAGCAATTTGTGGGTTTACGGTTATTTGCTGATGATAACGGTTTAACGACACAAGTATTAACCGAGGTGATGATCAAGGAAGAGTCGGTATTAATCGGTAAAACATTAAAAAGTACAGGGTTTCGTGCCCGGTTCGATGCTGCAGTCGTGGCTGTGCGCCGTGAGGGTGAACAAGTCAGCGGTAAGTTGGGCGATATAGCATTAAAAGCCGGTGATGTAATGTTATTGGCAACTGGGCCAGATTTTAGCAGCAGGCATAACCTGAGTAAAAACTTCTATATTTTGTCGGATATTGATACCGAAGATATGCTCAGTGGCCACCGTGAAAAACTGACGTGGTGGGGCTTTGCGCTGATGATTGGCGTGAGTGTATTCACCAGTATTAGCTTATTACAAGCAGCGATGTTCTTTCTGGCCGTGTTATTGTTTGCTAAGTGTTTAACCGTTAACGAAATCAAACGTCGCTTCCCAATAGAAATTTGGTTAGTGGTAACCAGTGCGCTTTGTATTGCCACGGCAATGAATACCACCGGCTTATCGAACGTGATAAGTCAATTTGCAAGCACAGGTTTAAGTGGCCAAGCGCCGTTTTTTACCTTAATGGGCATTTTCTTATTAACTTATTTGTTAACAGAAATGATTACCAACAATGCCGCCGCGGCATTAATGTTTCCTATCGCCTACAGCTTGGCACAGGGGATGGGCGTTGATCCTATACCCATGGTGATGGGGGTGGCATTTGCCGCGTCAGCCAGCTTTATCACGCCTTATGGTTATCAAACCAACTTGATGGTATTTAATGCAAGCAATTACCGCCTCAAACATTTTTTCCTGATGGGAGCGCCCGTTGCTTTTACTTACATCGTGGTTAGTTTACTACTGATCCCCCGCGTTTTTCCCTTTTAACCCAACCTTCCAGCACCAACACTGATCAGACCATACTCCGGTACTGGTCTGACCGCACTCTGAGACAGGTCCTACCACACTCCGGTACTGGTCCGACCGCACTCTGAGACAGGTCTTACCATACTCCGGTACTGGTAAGACCGCACTCTGAGGCAGGTCCTACCACACTCTGGCACTGGTACGAGGTCTGATCGGTGAAATTTTTATTTGCAGCTTTTAATTTTGTTTACTATTTTAAAATTTGTTTAACAAAAGGTTGATAGAAATGTCTAGGAGGCTGCGTATGTTTATCGATAACATGCCCTATCATATTGTGCATAGGGGACATAATCGGACGAATTGCTTTAAGTTTGAAGCGGTAAAAGGCATGTTCTTTTCTATGTTATGCAATAAGTTAGATGAGTGTGGCATTAAACTGCACGCTTTTGTGTTGATGTCGAATCATTATCATCTTCTTGTTACACCGCAAAGTGGTAAAGAAGTACCGCACTTTATGCAATGCTTGGGTCGGCATTTTGCGGGTTACTACAATGCACTAAACGACAGAACCGGCACGGTATGGGATGGTAAATACTTTGCGAGTTTGGTCGAAAACGATTACTACGTTTTGGCATGTTATCGCTATATCGAACTTAACCCGGTTAGGGCAGGCATTGTTAGAACGCCGGATCAGTATCATTGGTCAAGCTATCATAGCAATGCCGGCGGTTTAAACTCGCAAATCATTGTGCCACATCCTAGCTATGAGGCATTAGGCGATAACAAATTTACCCGGCTACGTGCTTATCGTGAACTGTTTAACGCCGACATCGACAAAGCAGAGTTGCAGGCTATCCGTCAGTCGCTTAGTAAAAACTTGCCGTGTCAGTCTTTAATTGCAAATAGCAAACAAGTTCAGCCTGAGGCTATGTCAATCTCGGTTTGAATTTAAGCAGGCTTGATTAGCTATGTTGCTTATTTCTGATGATGATTTAACATAGGGTAATATAATTATTGATCAAGGATCGAGTATGTTATTACCCATCATCATGGCTGGTGGCACAGGCAGTCGTTTATGGCCACTATCCAGAGAGTTAATGCCAAAGCAATTTTTGACATTGAGCGGTGACAAAACCATGTTGCAAGCCACTGTTGAACGCTTACAGGGGTTACAAATTGAAGCGCCATTGGTTATTTGTAATGAAGAGCATCGCTTTATTGCCGCTGAGCAATTAAGACAAATTAATCAGTTAAAAAGCAATATATTACTAGAGCCTGCAGGTCGAAATACCGCACCTGCAGTGGCGCTTGCTGCACTGTATGCTGTTAAGCAAAACCTTGATCCAACCTTGTTAATCTTAGCTGCCGATCACATTATTTCTGACACTGGGGCTTTTCATGATGCCATTGGTATAGCTAGCGAGCTGGCGAGTCAGAATAAATTGGTGACCTTTGGCATAGTGCCAAACTCAGCCGAAACCGGTTATGGCTATATTCGCCGTGGTAAGGCGTCTACCATTTCTAGCGCTACGTTTGATGTGGCCCAGTTTGTCGAAAAACCGTCGCGCGACATTGCCGAGCAATATCTACAAAGCGGCGAATACTACTGGAATAGCGGAATGTTTATGTTCAAAGCCAGTGTGTATTTAGCCGAGCTTAAAAAGTACCGCCCTGACATTCTTGCGGCTTGCGAACAAGCTATTGCACACATTGATACTGACTTAGACTTTATCCGTTTAGCGGCTGAACCTTTTATGAATTGCCCGGCAGACTCTATTGATTATGCGGTAATGGAGAAAACAGCCGATGCGGTAGTTGTGCCGTTAGATGCGGGATGGAGCGATGTTGGCTCCTGGTCATCTTTATGGGATATCAGTAAGAAAGATAATCAGCAAAATGTTCTGCATGGTGAGGTTTTTCAGCATAACTGTGAAGGCAATTATGTGTTTTCCGAGACGGGTATCATTGCCACGGTAGGATTAAAGGATACCGTTATTATTCAAACGAAAGATGCCATTTTGGTGGCAGCAAAAGATCAGGTGCAAGATGTGAAAAACATCGTGCAGCAATTGAAAAATGAAGGGCGTACAGAGCATCATATTCACCGTGAAGTGTATCGGCCATGGGGTAAGTACGACAGTATTGATACAGGCGGGCGCTATCAGGTTAAACGCATCACGGTAAAACCCGGTGAAAAATTGTCAATTCAAATGCACCATCACCGCGCTGAGCACTGGATTGTTGTGCAAGGTACTGCCAATGTCACAGTGAATGAAAACAAACAATTACTGACAGAGAATCAGTCAGTTTACATACCGATTGGTGCTGTACACTCACTGGAAAACCCTGGGAAAATTCCACTTGAGTTGATTGAAGTGCAGTCAGGCCCTTATCTAGGTGAAGATGATATTGTTCGTTTCTCTGATCGTTATGGTCGTTCTTAGTGGGGGCGACAATGTCAACAGCCATAAGCGACATTCTTGGCAGCAGTAATATCCAGTTTGGCACCAGCGGCGCGCGTGGTTTAGTTACTGATTTCACGCCAGAAGTGTGTGCAGCCTTTAGCCAAAGTTTTTTGCAAGGTATGCAGCAGCGTTTCAGTTTTAAGCATGTAGCCTTAGCCATAGATAACCGGCCTAGCAGTGTTGAAATGGTTACGCATTGCATCGGTATGGTTGAGGCGTTGGGCTTAGACGCGCAGTTTTATGGTGTTTTACCCACACCCGCTTTAGCACTGCAAGCATTGAAAGATAATGTGCCCGCTATTATGATTACCGGCAGTCATATCCCTTTTGATCGCAACGGTATAAAGTTTTATCGTCCAGACGGAGAAATTAGTAAAGCAGATGAAGCGCTTATTTTAGGTTCGACAAACACGCTACTTAGCTTTACGTCGACTGAAAAAACGCCACTTACCCTTGCAGCAGAAAACTATGTTAAGCGCTACCTTAATCTTTGTCAGCCTAATCTTTTACAAGGTAAACATATTGGTGTTTATGAACATTCAAGCGCGGGTAAAGCGCTATACCATCAGCTTTTTACCCAGCTTGGCGCCAAAGTAACTCGATTGGAAGCGACAGACTACTTTGTACCGATTGATACCGAAGCGGTAAGTGAAGAAGACAAGTTAAAAGCTCAGAATTGGTCAAAAGCATACCAGTTTGACGCTATTTTTTCGACTGACGGCGATGGTGATAGACCGCTCATTGCGGATGAAAACGGTAATTGGCTTAGAGGCGATACGGTAGGGCTATTAACAGCCATGGCGTTGCGCGTTGAGGCGTTAGCGGTACCGGTTAATTGTAACAGTGCCATAGACCTGTGCGGCGCATTTAAAAAAGTGGCTAGAACTCAGATTGGCTCGCCCTATGTAATAGCTAAGCTACAGCAATTAGTTGTCAACTATCAAAGCGTAGCAGGCTTTGAAGCTAATGGTGGCTTTCTATTGTCTACCGATTTAACAATAAACAAGGATACTTTAGCCGCCTTACCCACCCGCGATGCTTTGTTACCTTTTATTGCTATTATGCAGATGGCAACTGATAGCACCATATCAAGCTTAACAGCAGCTTTGCCACAACGTTTTACCGCCAGCCAACGCCTACAAAGTGTGCCAAGAGTTGTTGCTGAAACACTATTAGCAAAAGCAACCGTGGCACCAGATGATTTACTCGCTGAGCTTGGCCAGTCAAATAAAGTTGTCAGTCAGTGTGATCTTACTGATGGTGTTCGCTTAACCTTGGCAGATGGCGATATTATCCATTTCCGCCCTTCAGGAAATGCGCCAGAGCTCAGAGTTTATGCCGAAGCAGCATCGCAACACGCGGCTGATGAATTGGCTTTAATTTTTCAACAGCAACTCAGCAACTGGTTAGACCGCACTCCGGTACAGGTATGACCACATTCTAAGACGATTTTCAAAGGCGCAAATAAAAAAACTCCGCCCAAATTTACTTGGTAGCGGAGTGTTTTTATTAAGTAGTACTACTAGCCAAAAATCCCGCGTGTATCAATCACCACTTTTGCTGCCACTTCGTTAACATGCAGCGCTTTGAATTGACGGTGATCTACTAGCACTACTAACACATTGGCGCGCTCTAATGCTTTAGCGAGGGTAGTGAGTTTATCGTTGTATTGGCTCATACGTTTTGGCAATTCTTTGATGTTTGGTTCAACTAACAGAATTTCACCGACGTTGTCATTGATAAGATGCTCGGCAATATCTAAAGCCGGGCTTTCGCGCAAGTCATCAATATCGGCTTTAAACGCCAAACCTAAACAAGCGATAACAGGGCGTTTGAATTGATCAGCCGCTTCTTTCACTTTATTAATAACATAATGTGGTTTGCCGTCATTAATTTCACGTGCAATGCGGATAAGGTTGGCTAAATCTGGAGCTGAATCCACAATAAACCAAGGGTCAACGGCAATACAGTGGCCGCCAACACCCGGGCCAGGGCTTAAAATATTCACCCGTGGATGACGATTCGACAGTTTAATTAATTCCCAAACGTTAATTTTTAACTTATCGCAGATCAGTGATAATTCATTGGCAAAGGCAATGTTCACGTCACGAAAGGCGTTTTCAGTCAGTTTGGCCATTTCGGCAGTACGGGCGGTGGTGCGTAAACACTCACCACGTACAAACAGCTGATACAGCGACATGGCCTTTTCAGCGCAGCGCTCGGTAATACCACCAATAATACGGTCGTTACTTACCAGCTCTTGCAATACACGGCCGGGTAAAACGCGCTCAGGGCAATGCGCAATATACACATCGGCAACGTCTGAATGATCTAACGGCACTTTTAAGTCAGGGCGTAACTCTTTTAACCATTCGGCAATTTGCTCTGTGGTACCAACCGGCGAGGTCGACTCTAGAACAATCAAGTTACCTTTCTCAATAACTGGCGCAATATTCTCTAACGCAGTTCGAATGTAACTCAGATCCGGCGCCTTGTTATCTTTAAACGGGGTGGGCACCGCAATCATAAACACTTCTGCCTTCTCAGGTACCAGCGAAGCGCGCAATTTACCGGTTGTAACTGCAGCCTGCACCAACATATCCAAGTCAGGTTCCACGATGTGGATCTTACCCTGGTTGATGGTATTAACCGCATGCTCCGACACATCAATCCCGACGACTTCAACACCACGCGAAGCAATTACCGCTGCTGTAGGTAAACCGATGTAACCCAAGCCAATAACAGACACTTTAGAAAATTGAGATAGCATTAATGATTCCTTGCAACGCTTATACAATGAGTATGAATAGGCTCATCTTAAGGTGCTGAATATGAATATACAATTTATCTGCAAAATAATTATTTAAATATCAGCATGAATTTTCCTTTTGGGCTATTACGGATCTCTGAGTGTGGCCCGACCTGTCTCAGAGTGCGGTCAGACCAGTGTCTGAGTGTGGTCTAACCTGTCTCGGAGTGCGGTCAGACCAGTGTCTGAGTGTGGTTTAACCTGTCTCGGAGTGCGGTCAGACCAGTGTCTGAGTGTGGCCCGACCTGTACCGGAGTGCGGTATGACCAGTTGCTAGGGGAGGTAAGCTGAAATGGTTTTTACAATTCCCTCAGCAAAGTTGGTGCTGGGTTGCCAACCAAGTTGCTGGGTGATTTTTGTGGCATCTAAAGCATAGCGACGATCATGCCCGGGGCGGTCTACCACAAATGTGATCAGCTCGTTGTAATGGTTAATACCCATTTTGCTAGCCGGTATAAGCTTATCGAGCTCATGACAAATAATGCTTACCACCTCTAAGTTAGTCAGTTGGTTATTCGCGCTAATGTTATAGCTTTCACCAACAGTACCCTTTTGCAATACCGTTAATAACGCCTTGGCGTGATCTTCTACAAACAACCAATCGCGAATTTGCTGGCCATCCCCGTAAATGGGCAGCGGTTGGCCTTCAAGCGCGCGGTTTATCACTAACGGTATCAGCTTTTCTTGATGCTGAAATGGGCCATAATTATTGGTGCAATGGGTAATTAACACCGGCAAACCATAAGTACGTTGCCAAGCTTGAACTAAATGATCACTGGCAGCTTTACTGGCAGAGTAAGGGCTACTGGGATGATAGGCCGTTTGCTCCGTTGCGGCATTCGCGGCTAGGGGAATATCGCCATAAACTTCATCTGTTGACACATGCAGTAACCTAAACATCTGCTGCTGTTGAATTGACAACTGTGCCCAATATTTTCGGCAGGCTTCAAGTAAGCTAAAGGTGCCAACAATATTACTTTGTATAAAAGGTGCGGCACTATTGATAGAACGATCGACATGGCTCTCTGCTGCTAAATGCATCACATACTGCGGTTGATACTGTGTAAACAGTGAATGAAGTTCTAACTCATCAACAATATCTTGCTGTTTAAAGCGATATCGGCAATCACCTTCCACTGCTTTTAATGCCAACGGGTTTGCGGCATAAGACAGTTTATCAATATTCACGATAGTAAAGTCAGTTGTTGCTAACAGCAAACGCACCACAGTAGAGCCAATAAAACCTGAACCACCGGTAACAAACACACACTTATTCATTCTTTTCTCTTACAAAGCCGTTAAAAGGTGCCAATAAAGCGACAGAGCTTTATGTATAATACATCCATTAGCGCCTAACTTAGCTTACTGATGCAGATCACTAAAACACACTTACCAGACTGCCTGCTGATCCAACCGCCGGTGTATCATGATAACAGAGGTCATTTTCGTGAACTTTACGTCGCGGCTAAATACCAAGCTGCGGGTTTACCCCAAGCCTTTGTGCAAGATAACTTATCAAGCTCTCAACAAGGTGTAGTGCGCGGCATGCATTTTCAGCGCTTTAAGCCGCAAGGTAAACTGATATCTGTTTTGCACGGTGAAATTTATGACGTGATGTTAGATTTACGCCCCGCATCAGCAAGCTTTGGCCAATGGCAAGGTATTTACTTAGATGCACAGCAAGCACAACAGCTGTGGATCCCGCCTGGATTCGCCCATGGTTTTCAGGCATTAAGCACTTTTGCTTTAGTTTCATATAAAACTACAGCGTATTACGACCCAACCGATGAAGGCGCGTTTAACGCGCTGGATCCAAAGCTTGCTATTACATGGCCGCAGCCAGTAACTGTGATGTCAGACAAAGATCGCACAGCACCGGCTTTTGAGGTTGTTAAACAGCAACTGATAGCCGCTATATAATGGTAATTATGCCAAACATTTTACTCACCGGCGCTAACGGCCAGTTAGGTAAAGCGATTGCCGCAGAACTACTGGCTGCCAATATGGCTTTTGTGGCTACAAGCCGTGAAGAGTTGGACATTACTAACCAAGCCGCATTATCCGCTTTTTTACACCAGCTAAAACCCACTATTATTATTAACTGCGCGGCCTACACTGCAGTAGATCAAGCCGAAACAGACAGCGAAACCTGCTTTGCGGTAAACGAGCTTGCCGTTAAAGCGTTAGCTGAATACTGCGACCAAACAGAAAGTGTACTTATACACTTTTCAACCGATTATGTGTTTGATGGTACCAGCAGCAAACCTTACGAAGAGCAGGATAAGCCGAAGCCGTTAAATCAATATGGTAAAAGTAAGCTAGCGGGGGAGTTAGCCATTCAGCACGTAGCGTGTCGACACTACATTATCAGAACCAGTTGGTTATACGGTGATACGGGCAAAAATTTTTACACCACCATGTGTAAGCTTGCACAACAGCCACAGGCAGTAAAAGTAGTTAACGATCAAATAGGTGCGCCAACAACGGTAAAAGCGTTAGCCGCGGTGATAACCTGCGTTTTAGAAAAACACACAACTCAACAAGCATTACTCTATGGTACTTACCATTATTGTAGTGATGAGTTTAAAAGTTGGTATCAGTTTGCTAAAGACATTTTTACCGAACAGCAAAGTAACACCCCGTTGGCTCCGATATCGACAGCCGACTATGCCCTTAGTAAGCCAGGTATTGCAATACGCCCCATCAATAGTTGTTTGAATAGCGAAAAACTCGCAAAGTGGCTAAAAAATAACACTGAATTCTAGCCACTGAGTATGAAATGATTAATTAGGTGCAGTAACTTGAATACTGACAGTACTGTACTTAGCCCATTTACCGGTAGCGCGAGCTGAGGCGGTTAGTTTGCTGCGATCAATTTGATTAAGTAAATACTGCTGATAGCTGTCATTTTCATCATAGCGAATAACCGACACGGCCACCGTAGCGCGAATATTTTCATCAAATTTGTCGTCAATACCGTAGTCGGCCGGCGCCACATCATCAGGATATTGACCTTGTAACGGCCCCACGAAACTTTGGAAATAGCGGGTGCCGTCAGTCAACGTGGTTTGAACATACAGATAAAACGTGTTGAATCCCGGTATTGCCCCTAAGTTGTAGTTAAAATTGTCTGAGGGTAAATCACGCACTAAAAAATTCTCTAATGCACTCATGGCATCATTCGTTGGAATGTTCAATACAACAGCGTCATTTATCGGGGGTAAAAAGTTTATGCGTTGCGATGCAGAACGTAATACCGTGCCTTCATCTGTCACATCAAATTGAGTATCAGAAGCTCGTACCATAATATAGTTAACACCATCTAATTCATTAAAAACATAAGCCTCATTGCTATTCATGCGGCTTCTTAAATTAATCGTGCCTGTTTCAGTAAAGTGCCCCTCTAGCAGTGATGCACTGTTGCTATTTACGCTAACGGGTATGGTCGACACATTTTGATCCAGTGTTAAGCTCACTTCGTTGTTCCCATTGTATTGTCGAATACTACCGGCGATAGCATTAGCAGAGCCATGGTTGGCAAACGCCGTTAACAGCGGCCAACTGCCGTTAGCGACACGGCATAATCCTACTTGCTCAAAAAGCACTTCATTAAAAGCGGGGGAGGATTTGCGAAGTTCAGGGCTACTAAAACCAGTTAACTGAACGTCGCTAGCGCTAAGCGCTCCGTTAGGCGAATTGACTCGCACATTAGTATTGCGACATTCGCAGCCTTGTTGCGTTTTACCAGGAACGACAATGGTACCCATATCAACCACAGGGTGCTGTGCGTAGGAGTTAACAACAAACTCGGCACCCGCGCCGGTGCTAAACGTGATAACACTTAAGTTCACCGTATTGGCACCGGTAATGGCAGCAGAAATTTGACCTGCCGAATTCGCTTTATGCCGGCTGAGAACTTGCCAGTTTTGATCATGCACCAGTATTTCGGCGTTAGGTGAACTTGTTGTCGTACCGCATTGCGTTTCTTGAATAACATTGGCTTGCAGCGTTAAGGTGGTGTTATTGTTGCCAGTACCAACTCCTGGGGGAGCATCATTGCTAGACCCGCCGCCGCAGCCGGTCAGTAAAAGGCTGATTATGACGCTTGTTATTGCGTTTTTATTTAACATTGCCATGTCCTTATTTGCTTTTTATTGATGTTCTCAACGAAGAATACATATTATCGCGAAGAATTTAGTTTGAGTATACATAAAATCGGTTTAATGAAAAGTTTACTGGTCTAACCACACTCCGGTACAGGTACGACCACACTCAGAGTCAGATCCTACCAGTACCTGAGTGTGGTCTAACCAGTCTCAGAGTGCGGTTGGGCCAGTTGGCGGGGTCGAGCGGTGTAATGTGGTTGCTTGCACTAGGTGGCTTTGGTAGCATTGCGCCGTTAAACCAATTTACAGGACGTTAAAAGAATCAATGCGGCTTACAACAACTGTTTCAATGGCGCTCATCGCCGCGCTTTTCGCTCATCAACTGCACGCAACGCCGTGGGTGAAAACTGATGATCCTTATTTACAGCAAAGCATTCAGCAATTAGCGAACGCAGGGTTAATTACCACACCGGTAAACACTTGGCCAGTAATGTGGCAACCCATCTTGCAAGACTTGGCCAATATCGACGTTAATCAGCTAAGTGCGGCACAGCAACAAGCGTTTTACCGCATCCAATCGGCTGCAAGTTTTTCGCAGCAAGCACAAATTAAAAGCTTAGCCTTGCAGGGCAGTACCGATCCTATCGGCCAACAAGGTTTCGGCGTGCAGCACCAACAAGAAGGCTTGCTGAGTATTGGTGCAGAGCTAAAAGGCGGTAATTGGGCGGCGGGTGTTTTTCAGCAAGTTAGAAGCGACAGCTACGACGCCAACGCCTTTTCAGAAAACAAACAGCATTGGGATAACAGTTACGCTGCTTATACTGCCGGCAACTGGGTATTAATTGCCGCCTTACAATCGCAATGGTGGGGGCCGGCTATTCATAGCAGCTTTAATTTCAATAACCAGCAGCGCCCGGCGCGCAGTGTGCAGTTAACGCGCTTAAACCCTAATACGCCATTGCTAGAAAGCATGCAGTGGTTAGGCCCGGTTAGTTTTAATATTCAATTTGGCAGCTACGCCGGCACAGCACCTTTGCGCCATGCCAACTATTACGCCAGTCGTCTTGGTTTAAAACCGCTGTCGCAGCTAGAGCTGGGCTTCAGTGCACGTAAAATAGAACCTCGTTTTGACGAACTGCCGCTCAATCAAAACTACAGTAATTTATTACCGCAAAACGATATCAGCACCATAGGCGCAGATATGCGCTATAACCTTACTGCGGTATCTGCACTTTACGCCGAAGTTTCGCATCAACAAGCTGACAAAAGCGCCACCGGCTGGCTAGTTGGCAGCCATTATCACTTAGGTAACGACAGTGTACTGATCCGCTTTTTCGCAGAATACCAACAGCTGCCCGAGCACTATAACCAATGGCTATTTATTGAACCTGGCGCCGAAGCCGCACTCATTGATAACGAGTGGGTGATGGGTTTACAGCTTACTACTCCGTCGGGTAAAGCCGGTTATCTAAAGCTTAGCC
Organism: Alishewanella sp. HL-SH05; assembly: GCF_052655985.1. The sequence continues at coordinate 2,719,999 of NZ_CP199753.1, read as the reverse complement.
AAAGCAACTATCAGCTAAACGACAACAACCTTGCACAACTAAAGCGTGCTGTGGCCTTACATCTGGGTTACCAGCAGCCATTGTGGAATAGTTTATTGAAGCTCGATTATCAACTGCAAAAAACTGATAACCTGAGCGACAATACCGATTTTAACCATGCTATTGGTGCCCGTTGGGAATGGCGTTGGTAATGATCGAAAATTCAGCACTTAGCCTTACATGGTGGTTAAAGTGTTTGACGCAACGTGTACGCATCCGTACCATTGCGCTCGCAAAACAATGGACGCAGTAAGTTATGGATAACTGGTACTTGCTTTACAGCAAACCCAAACAAGAAAGCCGGGCGCAAGAACACTTGGCAAACCAAGGCTTTGAAAGCTTTGTACCTCATATCCATATCACCAAAATTCGGGCTGGCAAACATATCACTAAAACTGAGCCCTTATTTCCGCGTTACATTTTTTTAAAAGCAGCCTGTGATGTTAATTTATCCAGTATTCGCAGTACCCGTGGTGTAGCCGGCTTTGTTAAATTTGGCCAAACCCTCGCAGCGGTGCCAGAACAGCTTATCCATAGCTTGCTGAATCAACAAATTGCCTTACAACAACAAGCACCAGCGCCAGTTTTTCAGCCAGGGCAACCACTAGAAGTGCTATCAGGCCCGTTTGCTAGCCTAAATGCGGTATTTCAACAAGCCGATGGTGACAGTCGCAGTATTATTTTATTAAATTTTTTAGGCCAGCAAGTTAAATTGGCAATGGATAACAGTAACTTAGTTGGCAAAGCAAACATTAATAACAACTAATTTTATAAAAGTTACACCAATACATGCAGTAAAGCGGGGCGGTTTTAAGCTATAATCCCGCGCTTGATAAAATAGATTTGCAGTTCTGGGGCGCATAACTCAGTGGCGGTAGCGTGCCTGAACAGCAGCAAAACATCATTTTGATAACTAACAATACGGAAGCATTTTCATGGGGTTGTCTAAGAGTTTTTTCCGCACCTTGGCGTTAAGTGCTGCTGCAGTATTTTTTACTGCAAGCGCAACGGCACAAATCACTGCGGCACAGATTGAACAGTTTAAACAACTTCCTCGCGCCCAACAGGAAGCCTTAGCCGCGCAATACGGCGTCGACTTATCACAGCTTAGCGGGCAGGGTAATTCGGCCAGCGTTACGCCGTCGCCCAGCTTGCAACAGCTTACGCCAATGCGACAAGTCAATGGCCAGCAAGATAGCAACGCTATGCAAAATGCTACCGACATGCCAAAGATGGCAAACGATGAAATGCTTGAAGACGACAAAACCGGCACGCCCTATTCCGAGCAACAAAAACCGCGTAACTTACGCCAATCTTTAAAGCAGTTTGGTTACGATTTGTTCGCCGGCTCGCCCAGTACTTTCGCACCCACTTCTGATGCACCCGTGCCTGTCGATTACGTAGTTGGCCCAGGCGACAGCATTCGTGTGCAGTTGTACGGTAAAGAAAACGTGCAACAAGAGCTTACCGTGGATCGTAACGGCCAAATTTTCTTCCCCAACATTGGCCCCTTAATGGTGAGCGGTTTAACCTTTACCGAATTAAAGCAAAACCTTAACTCAGTAGTAGAACAACAAATGATTGGTAACCAAATTAACGTTACCATGGGCTCATTACGCTCTATTCGGGTGTTTGTATTAGGCGAGGCCTTTCAACCCGGTGCTTACACTATCAGCTCGTTATCAACTGCTACCCATGCCGTATTAGCCGCCGGTGGCGTGAAAAAAATTGGCTCATTGCGCAATATCGAAATTAAACGCAGTGGCAAAGTGGTGGCCAAACTCGATTTATATGACTTGCTGCTACGCGGAGACACCTCGGGTGATGTTACCCTACAACCGGGTGATGTGGTGTTTATTCCTACTGTTCAGCGCACCGTGGGTATTGGTGGTGAAGTACTGCGCCCAGCCATCTATGAAGTGAAAAACGAAAAAACTGCCGATGACATTGTGCGCTTAGCCGGTGGCTTTTTACCAACGGCTTTCCCCGCTGCTTCGCGGTTAGAGCGCATCGATAACAATGGCGCTAAAATTTTAAAAGATATCGATTTAACCCAAGCCAGTGGCAAAAACGCCGCGCTGTGGCAAGGCGATATTATTGAAGTGTATTCGGTACTAGACCAAATTGATAACATCGTTAAATTAACCGGCCATGTGCATCGCCCTGGCGGCTTTGGCTGGCGCGAAGGTATGCGCATCAGTGATGTATTACCCGATATCCGTGAGCTGTTGCCCAATCCCGATCTTAACTACGGTATTATTCGCCGCGAAAGCTTTCCCACGCGTGAAATAGAAGTGCTGGCCTTTAACCCTGGTATGGCAATTACCCAACCCAATTCTGCTGCCAATTTAGCATTACAAGCCCGTGATACGTTGTACTTGTTTGGTAGTAACGACGATCGCGAGCAAGTGTTAACCAGCTTAATTGCAGAACTACGTGACCAAGCCCGCTTTTTACAGC